>JAAZDE010000141.1 GCA_012512925.1 Desulfuromonadaceae bacterium | reverse complement strand
TCGGATCATTCCGCCGGGTCGTTTTCTTTTTTATAATTCTAACATTTTTGATTTTTTGGCGTTGGGAAAGCGGTCGATAACCCAAAGGGTCGGAAAAGGATTTTTTAGGCAGGTATTGGCTGTTTGTTTTTTGAATACAGCTAGTTTGACGTCGGAGCGGGACAAAAGCGGGACAAACACTAAAAAGAGGGTTTCTAATTGAGAAAAACAGGGGGCCAGCTTTTCAGCTAACCCCCTGTTTTTATTATGGCGGAGAGGGAGGGATTCGAACCCCCGGTGGGTTGCCCCACAATTGATTTCGAGTCAATCACCTTCGACCACTCGGACACCTCTCCGTATTTTTTTGGTGCCAGGTTGAATTAAGTAGCAGTTTTTTTGCGGCTTCGCAAGAAAAAGAAAAACTCGCTCAGAATCCCGCCGCAGATCTCCCCCAGCACCCCTTCGGTGACCTCGACGCGGTGGTTGAAGCGGTTGTCTTCGGTGAGGTTGTAGATGGAGCCGACTGCGCCCGCCCGCGGGTCTCGGCAACCGTAGACCAGGCGGGGGATGCGCGCCAGGATGATCGCCCCCATGCACATGACACACGGCTCCAGGGTCACGTAGAGGGTGCAGCCGCACAGCCGCCAGGTGCCCAATCTATCTGCGGCGGCGCAGATGGCCAGCATTTCGGCGTGGGCAGTGGGATCCTGTCTGGTTTCGCGCAGGTTGTGGGCGGCCGCGATGACGGCTCCGTCGTGGACAATGACAGCGCCTACCGGAACCTCGTCCCGATCGCGCCCATTTTTGGCCTCGCGGAGTGCTTCCGCCATGAAGATACGGTCCCGATCCAGAAAGTCCACGGTATTCTTCTTCTCCTTGATCTTTGGCTCACCGGAAAATCATTAAACCATGGTCCGGTTGCGGAACTCAATCCCCTGACGGGGTGCCACGATGTGCCGAGGGAATTTCTTCATCTCGAGCCGGCCAGGGCGGCAAGGATTTCGATCTGACGGTTTTGCCAGCGGAAAAATGTCCGTGAGTCTGCAACCCGGGTGATGGTATCCTTTTAAGACGATCAAAAATGGATGCTGTCACCGGTTTCATCCATCCTGCGTGGAGGATGGTTTCATGCAAAAGGAGAACAGATTATGAAAATGCTGGTAGATGAAAAAAAGTGCATTGGCTGTGAGGCGTGCGTTACCGCCTGTCCGGCCAAGGCCATTCACATGGACGATTCCCTGGCCGTCATCGATTCCGCCCTGTGCGATCTCGATGGTATCTGTATTCCGGTCTGCCCGGTGGAGGCCATTTATCTTTCCGAGGATTAGCGGATGATTATCCGGCATCCTCGACGGGAGCCCCGGCAGTTTTGAGATCATCCCGGGGGCGGGTGAGGGGAATGTCGATTCTTGGGGTCCGGCCATCGGGCTGGCGGGAGATTTTCATCTCCAGGCCGAAGGTCTCGAACAGGTTTCGTTCCGTGAGTACCACTGCCGGCTCGCCCTGGTGAAGGAGCTCACCGGCGGGAGCGAGGAGCAGTATCCGATCCGATATCGCGGCGCTCAGGTTGATATCGTGGGAAACGTGAACCACGGTTTTGCCCTGTTCGTTCCGCAGGCGGCAGAGAAGTCGGGCCAGTTCCACCTGCTGAAAGACATCAAGATGGGCCGCCGGCTCGTCCAGAAAAAGGATCGGGGTCCTTTGGGCGAGGGCTCTGGCGATGATTACTTTCTGGCGTTCCCCGGCACTGAGGCGGGTGACGGAACGTCTGGCCAGGTGGGTGATTCCGGCCCACTCCAGGGCCTCGGCCACCTCCTTTCGCCAGTTGGCCTGATTCTCCCGCCACAGGCCGTGATGGGGGAAGCGCCCCATGGCGACCGCGTCGGCGACAGGGTAGGGGAAGTGGACCTCTTCGCTCTGGGAGACCACGGCGATGTGCCGGGCGATCTTTCTTCGCGACCAGGAGGAAAGAGTTTTCCCTTCCAGCAGAACGGTGCCGGCCGTCGGCCGCAGCACCCCCCGGAGGATTCTCAGCAGGGTCGATTTGCCGCTGCCGTTGGGCCCGAGGATGGAGAATATCTCCCCGCCGCGAATGTGCAGGTCGAGACTGTGAAACAGTTCGAGCGTAGGATAGGAAAAACTTATCTGGCGGGCGCGGATCATCCCTGTTTCTCCCCTTGTCGAAGCAGAAAGAGGAAAAAGGGCGCTCCGAACAGGGCCGTCATCACGCCGATGGGGAGTTCCGCCGGGGCCAGCAGCCAGCGGCTGAAACCGTCGGCAAGCACCAGGAAACCTCCGCCGCACATGGCCGCCGCCGGCAACAGGCGACCGTGACCCGGGCCGATGGTGAGGCGCACTGCGTGGGGGGCTACCAGGCCGATGAAACCGACCATCCCGGCCAGGGCCACGGCCAGAGCGGTCAGGCTGCCGGCCAGGGCGAAAAGGAGCAGACGATAGAGGCCGACGGACAGCCCCAGGTCGGCGGCGGTCTCCTCACCCAGGGTCATCAGGTCGAGGGCCGGGGTCAGCAGAGTAAGGAGAAGAAAAATGGGGAGGAAGATGAGACCGCTCCCCATGAGCAGGTGAAGGTCGGGAGTGGAGAGGTCGCCGCCGAGCCAGAAGACCGCCGAGCGGACCGTCTGTAAGGGAGAATGCCAGAGCACCAGCAGCAGCAGGGCGGTGGCGAAACTCCCTACCATGACCCCGCTGAGGATCAGGGTGGAGGATGAGCAGCGGTGGGCCTGAGCGACCCCGTAGACCAGGCCCAGGGCAGTCAGAGCGCCGATCAGGACCGCCAGGGGGAGGGCGATGGGAGTTGTGAAGCCCAGGGCCATGGCTAAAACCCCCGCCAGCGCTCCGCCGCCGGAGATGCCGAGCAGATAGGGGTCGGCCAAAGGGTTGCGGAGGACCCCCTGGAAGACGCAGCCGGAAGTTCCCAGGCAAGCCCCGGTCAACAGCCCAAGGAGTGTGCGGGGGAGGCGGATCTGGCGGATGATGGTTTGGTGCAGCGGATTTCCCCCTTCTCCGGTCAATAGCAGAAAGATATCGCCGCAAGGGATGGGTACCGCACCGGCGCAGAGGGAGAAGACTGTCGCGGCGGCCACCAGGAGGGCCAATCCTCCCCAGAAAAACACCGATTTCACTGTCATTTTACGTTTCCTTGGACGGTTTCAGGGATGGCGAGATCGATCCCGTGAAGGGCGCGCGCCATTTCCCACAGGCCGAGGAGGAGGCGGGGGCCGGGGCGGTGAACCCAGTCCGCCGCCAGGACATGAACCTGGCCCCGGACCACCCCTGCTTGCCCCATCAACGGCGTGAAGAAGGCGGCCGGATCGTCATCTCCGGCGTGGGAAACGGCGAGAATGATTTCCGGGGCGGCTTCCGCCAGGGTCTCCAGGTTCCAGGTGGGATATCTCCCCTGCCCGTCGGGGACGACGTTTTCTCCACCCGCCGCGGCGATCAGTTCCCCGCCGATGGTTCTCGGACCGCATACCGTCAGGGGACGGACCATGGCACAGAGCAGCACCCGCGGGCGGTTTTTCCCGGCCACCGCCGTTTTCACCTGGCGCAGGTAGCGTTCCATTCCGTCGACCAGCGCATGGCCGGCCTCTTCCCGGCCGGTTATCCGAGCGATGGCGCCGATCGTGTCGAGGGTTTCCCGGAGGCTGCGGGGATAGATGACAAAGGTGGCAATCCCCAGATCTTCCAGGGCCTTGACCAGGGCGGGGGAGTGGCTGTCGGCCGCCGCGACAACCAGATCGGGACGCAGGGCGACGATCCCTTCCAGGCTTGGCTGATCGTAGCGTCCGACCCGTGGTTTGCTCAGGGCTTGCGGAGGATAATCGCTGTACTCGGTGACCCCGACCAGTAATTCCGCCGCATCCAGGGAATAGAGCACCTCGGTGACACTGGGCGCCAGGGAGACGATCCGCTGCGGAGGGGCAGGGAAAGTCACCGCGCGTCCCACTCCATCGAGCAGCAGAAACTCCCCCTTCAATACGGGCAAAGGGAGTCCGCAGGTGGTCAGCAGCGCTGCCAGCAGAACGGTGGGGAGAAGTCTATAAACGCAGTCTGATCCCCGCAAAGGCGCCGATCCCCGGCGTTCCGTATCCCCAGATTTCTTCATAATCCTCGTCGAAAAGATTGTCGATGCGACCGAAAAGCCGCACCTTGGGCGTGACATCCCAATGCGCCGCCAGGTTGACCAGGGTGTAGTCGTCCAACTCCACCCGTCCTGATTGGTAGGTGGCCTCATTGTAAAACAGATCGTCCCTTTTGCCCACGTAGACCAGAGTCAGATCGGCTCCGGCGTGATCCAGGAACCGATAGTGGCAATTGATGGAGAATTTGTGACGCGGCCGGCGGGGCAGGTCTTCTCCGGTGTCGCGGTTTTCGGCGTCGGTCTGGGTATAGGCGGCGCTGAACCCCAGTTCGGGGAGGGGCTGGAAAAGGGCTTCCAGTTCGAAGCCCCTGGTTCGCGCCTTGTCGACATTGACGTAGCGGTACTGCCAGGTCGCCGCATCCATTTCGGTAGTGATCAGGTTGTCGAAATCGTTGCGGAAGTAGGTGGCACTCAAAGTCAGGCGACGGTCCAGCAAGGGTTGTTCGATGCCGACCTCCCAACCCAGACTCTCCTCCGGATCGAGGTTTTCATTGCCCAAAACGTAATCGGTGACGACATGCAACTGATAGAGAGAAGGGGCCTTGAAGGCCGTTCCCAGGGTGGCGCTGAGTTTAGTCTGTAGGCGTGGGAGGATGTAGGCGGAGGTGATTCGCCATGTTGCCTGGGAATCGAAGCTCTCGTGGTCGTCGAGGCGGATTCCCGCCGTGGCGAAGAAAGATTCCCCGTAACGGAATTGCTCCTGAAGGAAAACGCCCATGGTGTAGGCCGTTTTTTTGCGGAAATCGGAAGTGGAGGAAACCGGCAGTCCGGTGAAATAATCGGCATATTCCTCGTAATAGCGGCTTTTTGCTGATTCCTGCTGATACTCTGCTCCCAGGGTCAGGGTGTGGCGTTCTCCCAGATGGAGATCGTTTTGCCACTCCCCCTTGTAGAGGCGGCTGTCGAAGGAACTGCGCAGCAGCGAAACGGGGTGTTCGGCATCGGGGCCGTTGTCGTTGTCGCGCTGGTTGTCGGTAAAATTGAAAGCGATTTTTGACTCCCAGAGATCCTCCAGCAGCCGCAGGGTTCCTTGGCCGCGCAGGTGAAAGGTCTGCCACTGTAGTTCATTGTTGGGATCGTCGCCGAGGGGGCCGCCGAAGTTGTCGATTTCGGTTTTGCTGTCCATATAGCGGGCTGTCAGGTCGAGAACGGTATTTTTGGTGGGGATCGCGCCGAGTTTCAGGGACAGGGTGGTGTTCCGGTAACCGTCCCGTTCCTTGTTGCCGTCAGCGGAACCGGCGGCGCTGATGCCGTCACTGTCGATGCGCGACAGGGAGAGGGAATAGTTGAGCTTCTCGTTCCCTCCCGAGCCGCCCAGCGCCTCCCGGAAGGTCCGGAAACTCCCCCCTTCCACCGATCCCCAGAAGGTTGGTTTGCCCCTTCCCTGGCGGGTGATGATGTGGATGACGCCGGCCATGGCATCGGATCCGTAGAGGACGCTTTGCGGGCCGCGCAGGATTTCGATCCTTTCGATGTTGTCAGTGGTCAGGTGGGCGAAATCGAAGGAGCGGCCGGGGGTGCTCGGGTCATTGGCCTCCACCCCGTCGATCAGCACCAGGGTGTGTTCCGAGTTGCCTCCACGGATCAGCACCGATCCCTGCTGTCCCATCGAGCCGGCACGGGTTATGTCGAGTCCCGGCATCCCGCGAAGGACATCCAGAACGGTTTTGTGCTGGCGAGCCTCAATCTCTTCGGCGGTGATGACG
This sequence comes from Desulfuromonadaceae bacterium, assembly GCA_012512925.1. GTDB lineage: Bacteria > Desulfobacterota > Desulfuromonadia > Desulfuromonadales > JAAYDE01 > JAAYDE01. Next base: position 23,522 of record JAAZDE010000141.1, on the reverse strand, counting down.
GTGCAGGAGGCGGCGATCTCCAGGGAAGGGGTCGCGGTGCGGGTAGCGGTGACGATAATCGGGTTGAGCAAGTAGGATTCCTCCGCGGCAAACAAGGGGGAGGCGATGGCGGCGATTCCGAGGAGCAGGATGGCAGGGATTTTTTGGGGCATCGTTTTCGACCTCCTGTTTTTCCCCGGGATGATGGCGAAGGCACCAAAAGGACGAAAGCAAAAAGCCCACCCCTGCAAGAGGGCGGGCTTTCCGTATTTTTCGCGCCGCGATGGACCACCCTCCCATTGTCCCGGGGAGGTGTTGTGGCGATCCGATCCGGCAGGTCTTCTGGCTCGCGATCATGGCCTCCAGCCGCCTTCCCGGTTTGAAAAACCAGTGGCAATCTGGTTGGAAGCGATCGTTTACAGCGGCGGGTCCGCGGGGGATTCACACCCCTCTTCCCTTTTCACCCTTGCGGGCACCGGCGGATAGCAAATAGTTGCATTGTGAAGAAATTGGAACCGCCGATCTGTATAGAACAGGCCCGAAACAATTGCAAGAACTATTTTTTGGAGAAAGGTCCCCCTGAACATGCCTAAAAAATAGTCAAAATGTTAAGGTGGTTGAAGTGGGGGCGGTTTTCTCCGCAAGGGGGGAGTTTTGCCATCACTTATCCACAGATGATGTGGATAGCATGGATAACCTTTTGAAAATCATAAATAAAATTCTTTTTTTCGGGGGCTGTGAAGCCATTTCCGGTATCGCCGTTTGTAAGCCAATGGCTTAACTTGATTGACGAATTTGATTGTTGGGGAAATTTTTTCGGACTTGAGGAACAGGGAGTCACCAGGAACGGGCATACCTTTTCCGCATCTGGGCAGAGGGGAGATCGCAAAAGGTCGATGGGCGTTGGGAAAGGGTCAAGCCTTTCTTCTTTCGGGTCCGATATAGGGAACCCTGCCATTTCCCCTGATGGGGTCACGGCCGATGACCGCCCACCCGGAGGAACGGTTGAAACTGCGGATTTCGCCGGCTTGAATGTATTCATCCAGCAGGTGCGGCTTGACCATGTCGAACTTGTGGTTTTTCCTCTGAATACGGATCAGCATCTGGGCCCTTTCCGTTTGTCCAAAGAGATGACATTTCAATAAAAATTATTTTTTATTATAACATTTCTTTTTTTATCTGGGTCAAGGGATTTATCCCCAGATCAATTGAAAAAATATAGGTGGCCAAAGAAGTCCGTAAGCCGGGTTCTGTTCCTTCCTTCGGTTACCCGAAAGGGAGGTGATGATCATTCATCTAGGGTTGCCGTTGCCGGCAACCTCAAGCAGCCAGACCCGGAAGCCTCGGACGGGCCGTCCTCAAGCGCTTCCCTATTTGGCCTTGCTCCGGATGGGGTTTACCAAGCTTCCGATGTCGCCATCGGAACTGGTGAGCTCTTACCTCGCCATTTCAACCTTACCCTCCTTAAGAGGGCGGTGTCTTTTCTGTGGCACTTTCCCTGGGGTCGCCCCCGGTCCCCGTTAGGGACCATCCCGCCCTGCGGAGCCCGGACTTTCCTCCCGCCCGCCTTCAGGCGGACCGGCGATCATCTGTCCTTCTTTGACCACGCATCAGAGTCTGCCGAGTTCATGCCCCTGGTGCCTGTTTCTCCCTTTCATCCTCGATAAAGAGAAAGCGATTACAGTGGGGACAGGACTGGATTTCCTGTTTGAGGAAAAGGCTGTTGAAGAATTGCGGCGGAAGCTTCATGTGGCACCCCATACAGGCGCTGTTGCGGGCTTCGACCACGGCTGTTCCCTCTCGTTGTTCGACCAGGATCTGATAACGTCTCCTGACGTTCGAAGGCAGGTTTGCCAGGAGACTCACCCGGTGGTCCAGTTTTTCGCCTAACGCCTGGTCAAAATTGGCCAATTGGGGAGCGATTTCGCCATGGCGGGCCTCGGTCCTTTCCCGAAGCTCTTCCAGCGTAATCTCGCGTTCCTCTTTTTCCTTCGTCAACCTGTCGATTTCGCTCTCCTTCTCCTTGATCATCTCCTGGAGTTCGCGGTTCGACTGTTTAGCCGTTTCCTTCTCCCTGGTCACCGCCATCTGTTCCTTGACGGTACGGATTTCAAGCAGCCGTTTCTCTGATTTGACCACCTTTTCCTGCCCCTCGGCCAGGGCGTTGCGCAGCTCTCTGACATCCTTGGCCGAATCGTCCAAAGTGGATTGCAGTCGTTGGACTTCGGCCTGGATGGCGGTCAACTCCGTGGTCAGTTTTTCCTCTTCCTTCTGAAGGCAGCCGCGTGTTGTCTTCAGATCGAGTATTTCATCCTCGATTTGTTGCAGTTTTTTTAGGTTATCCATATGCTGTTGCACCCTTTTCCTCCCTGAGCTGTCAGTTGGCCCGGTCTTTTCTCCTTTTAAAAATCAATAGAAACGGAAAGGATCTTGTTCCCCCTCCATCTCCAAAAAAATCACTGGCCAGCCCTGCCGTTTGACCTCCTGGCGAAACCGCTGGGCGAGATTATGTATAAAAATCTTTTCGGTATGGAAATGCCCGGCGTCGACGAGGGCTATTCCCTTTTCTTCGGCAGTGCGGGCTTCATGGTATTTGACGTCTCCGGTTACCAGGACATCGGCGCCCCGGCGCTGGGCTTCCCCCATCAGGGAGGTGCCGCTGCCGCCACAGATGGCCACCTTGTCGAGACGGCGGTTTCCCGCTCCGACAACTCGCAGGGTAGAAATCCCCAAAAGTTTTTTCACCTGAAGGGCAAATTCATCCAGGGAGAGTGGTTCGGGAAGTCGGCCGATGCATCCCAGCCCAACATCGGAACGCGGGTTTTCCAGCGGATAGAGATCATAGGCCACCTCTTCGTAGGGGTGGGCCTGAAGCATTCGACGAATGATTTTCTGGGCCATTCCCCGTGGCACTACTGTTTCCAGGCGTACCTCGTCGACCCGTTCATCTTTACCCGCTTCACCCAGAAAGGGGGAGGTGCCCGCGCCGGGACGGAAAGTACCCTCCCCGCGGCTGCGGAAGGAGCAGCGGTCATAGGCGCCGATATGGCCGGCGCCGGCGCTGAATAGGGCTTCGGCGACCTTTTCTTCGTGACCTGCGGGAACATACACCGCCAGCTTGGACAGGCCGTTTTGAATCTCATCCAAGACGGCTACCTGGCGGAGGGCGAAGCTTTCCGCCAGCCAGCGGTTGATTCCATCGGCGGCGCGGTCCACATTGGTATGGGCGCAGATAAGGGCGATCTGGTTGACTATGGCGGCTTGGATGGTTTTTCCGATGCCTTCGCAGGTCAGAATGCGTTTGAGGGGGTGGAAGATGAGCGGATGGTGGGTTAGAAGGAGTTGACAGTCGGCTTTGCGGGTGGCCTCCAGGTTCGTGATGGTGGGGTCGAGAGCTACCATGACCTGTCTCACCGGGGCCGTCGGGTCGCCTATCTGCAGGCCGATGTTGTCCCATTCTTCGGCCAGCCACGGGGGATAGAGTTTGTTGAGCAGGCCGGCCAAATCCTGTACCTGAGGGAACTTAGTGCCTTTCATTCATCTTTTCGTCGCTGGGGCGGAGCAAAAAAGAGTGCAACCTTGCCTTGGTTGCACTCCTTTTGCCGCCGAATATGGGTTTGAAGGTATAGACGTTTGAGCCTCATCATGATGCCTGGTGGGCCCACCAGGACTCGAACCTGGGACCAACCGGTTATGAGCCGGCCGCTCTAACCAACTGAGCTATGGGCCCGTTGAAAGAAAGTCTATATTTTCTCACAAAAAATAAGTCAGGGCAATAATGATTTTCCCGGTCATTCGATAAAACTTTTCAGGCGCCTGGCGCGGCTGGGGTGACGCAGTTTGCGCAGGGCCTTGGCCTCAATCTGGCGGATACGCTCGCGGGTGACGAGGAAATCCTGTCCCACCTCTTCCAGGGTATGATCGGATTTTTCGCCGATGCCGAAACGCATCCGCAGCACCTTCTCCTCGCGGGGCGTCAGGGTGCCCAGCACCTGGGACGTCTGATCGGTCAGGTTGTTCTTGATGACCGCTTCCAGGGGGGAAACGGCTCTCTTGTCCTCGATGAAATCCCCCAGGGAGGAATCTTCCTCCTCGCCGATAGGGGTCTCCAGGCTGATCGGCTCCTTGGCGATTTTCAGCACCCGCCGCACCTTCTCCAGCGGCAGTTCCATCTTTTCGGCGATCTCCTCGGGCGACGGCTCCCTCCCCATCTCCTGTACCAGTTGACGGCTGGTGCGCACCAGTTTGTTAATGGTCTCGATCATGTGAACCGGAATGCGGATGGTGCGCGCCTGATCGGCGATGGCGCGGGTGATGGCCTGGCGGATCCACCAAGTGGCATAGGTGGAGAATTTGTAGCCGCGCTGATATTCGAATTTGTCCACCGCCTTCATCAGGCCGATATTACCTTCCTGGATCAGATCCAGAAACTGCAGGCCGCGGTTGGTATACTTTTTGGCGATGGAAACCACCAGACGCAGATTGGCTTCGACCAACTCCGATTTGGCCCTCTTGGCCTGGAATTCTCCCTTTTCAACCCCTTTGAGTGCTTCAAGAAGTTCATCGGGAGCGAACCCGGACTGTTCCTCCACCTCCCTGAAGCGGTCGCTGATGTCCTTGAGTTTGCGCAGGGCGCTCTGGAAGGTTTCCACGGCAACCGCCAGTCCCAGGCTGCACTCCTCAACGGTTTTACTCCCGGAATTGATTTCTTCGATATGCTCCGTAATCCGGGCATAGGGGATGTTTAATTCTTTTTCGCAGACGGCGATTTCGCTTTTCCCCTTGTTGACCACCAGGGCCAGAGCCTTCAACTGGTCGATTATCCTGTCCACCTGGTGGTCCCGAAGCCGGATCTGCCTGATCAAAGAGGCGATTTCCCCTTTTATGGTGCTGTTTTCGAGGCTGCGGTTCCTGCGTTCCTCAGCGTCCAGGGAAGGGGATTCCTCCTCGTTTCGGGCCAGACGGGCGTCCAGGGAGGCGATCTGGTCGAGGATTCCGATTACCCGCTGGTACTCCCTTTCCTCTTCTTCCATCCCCTCTTCCTCGTCATAGGCCTTGGTCACTTGCGAAATGGCAAGTTCCCTGCTGATCAGGAGATCCCTGAAGCTCAACACCCATTTGACGGCGATGGGCGTCTTGAGGATGACGCTGGTCACCAGGGAGTCTCCTTCCTCGATCCTTTTGGCGATCTCCACCTCTCCCTCCCGGGTCAGAAGGGACACTTGCCCCATCTCGCGAAGGTACATCCTCACCGGATCGCTGGTCTTGCCGAGCATCCCCGCCTCGAATTCAGTTTCCTCTTCTTCCTCTTCCTCCTCGGTGGTCTCTTCCAATTCCTCGAAGGATTTTTGAATCGCCATGTTTCTTTCGGATTCAACCACCTCGATATCCATTTCGCCGAACATGCTCATCACGTCGTCCAGCTGTTCGGAGGAAATCATATCCGCCGGCAGAATGTCATTTACTTCATCGTAGGTGAGGAATCCTTTTTCCTTTCCAAGATCAATCAGCTGTTGGACTTCTTCCATCCCGTCTTTTTTACCCATATTGGTCTATCCTCTCAATTTCCCATGTTCGGAATATGAAAATATCAGTAAGTCAGATCAGTTCCTGCTCTTCAAAAGGCGGTTGATTTCCATCTTTTCCCGGCTGCAGATCGTCACTGTGTCGCTATCACCGCTCTTTTCAGCTTCGATAATCAACCGGGTCAGTTCCCGGCTACGCTGCTGCAGGCGTTGCATTTCAACAGTGCGGCAGCAATCGTGGAAGATCCGTTCCCGCTCTTCGAAAAGGTGGGCTGCACTTTCATTCAGAACCTCCATTACGATCAATTTTTGTTTCTCGCACAGTTTCGGCGAGGCCGCCAATTTGGCGAGATCGGGCACGCTCCCGGGGGATTCCAGAAGATGGTCGGCTACCGCTCGGCGGTTTTCATCGGCAAAGTATCTCTGGGATCCTTCAACGGTCAATCGTCGACGCGCTTCGGGATCGGCGGCCAGCAGCGAAAGGAGCCAGTTCTGACTCTTTTCCGTCAGCTTTTCGCCGCGGCTGAAGCGGACCATCTCCAAATTCCTTTTGTCACTTTTCCCTGAATCTCCTTGATTCGCCGGAGCCGAAGGCTTACCGCCGCGGGCGGTGAGGATCTCCGGGGCTATGCCGGTTTTGACGGCAAGATCCTGCAGATACAGTTCCCGCTCGATGGGACTGGGCAACAGGCCCAACTTGGAGACGATCTCCTCGGCGGCGCGGGCTTTTCCTTCGTGACTGGAGCCATGCTCCCGAAGGATCTTTTCCATGAAGGCCTGGAAAACCGGCCGCGCCTCACGGATGCGCCTGCCGAACTCTTCCACCCCGTTTTTGCGGATGAAGGAATCAGGATCTTCTCCGGGGTCCAGGGTGATCACGGCCACGGCCAGCTGTTCCTTCAGCAGTTCCTCCATGGACCGGTAGGTGGCCTTTTCCCCGGCCGCATCCTGGTCGAAAAGGAGCAGCACCTTTTTGCTCATGCGGCGCAGCAGAGTGGCGTGCTCCGCGGTCAGAGCCGTGCCGCAGGTGGCCATGACGTTTTCATAGCCGGCCCTGGAAACGGCCAGCAAATCGAAGTAACCCTCCACCAGGATGCATTCCCCGCCGCGGCGGATGGCTTCCTGGGCCTGGCAGAGACCGTAGAAGGTCTGCGCCTTACGGTATACCGGGGACTCGGGAGAGTTGAGATACTTGGGAAGACTGGAGTCGAGCGCCCGTCCGCCGAAGGCCGTCACTTCATTTCTGCTGTTAATGATCGGGAAAATCAGTCGGTTACGGAAAAAATCGAAGTCCTCCCGGCCGTTTTTGCCGATCCGGATCAGGCCCAGCTTACGCCCCCCTTCGGGTTCGAATCCCTTGCCACGCAGGTGGGTCGCCAAGCCGCTCCACTGTTCGGAAGCGAAACCGAGATGGAATTTGTCGATGGTTTCTCTCCCGAAGCCCCGCTTGCTGAGATAGTCCAGGCCTTTTTTCCCCTCTTCTTTTTCTACCAGCGTGTGGTGGTAAAAATCGGCGGCGACCTCGTTGATCCGCAACAGCAGTTCGCGCTGGCGCCGCTGTTCCTCTTCGGCCGGAGTGGGTTGGCGGTCTTCCACCTCGATGCCGAAACGTCTGCCCAGTTCCTGGGCCGCCTCAATGAAGGAGAGGCCTTCCATCCTCATCAGGAAAGTGAAAACATCCCCTCCCGCGTTGCAGCCGAAACAGTGGAAGAACTGGCGGTTCGGGTTGACATTGAAGGAAGGACTCTTTTCCGCATGGAAAGGGCAGAGCCCTTGAAAGTTGCCGCCAACCCTCTTGAGATCAAGATAGGACGAAATCACCTCCACAATGTCGGCCCGCTGGCGTATTTCACCGATTTTTTCCTCGCTGATCACATTGCCCGCCTATCCCGTAAAGCGGATGATGGTGACATTGTCCCCGCCGTGAGCAGGATCGGCGCTGAAAAAGCTTTTCACTTCCCGCTCCCGGCCAAGATAATCACGAATGGCGCGCCGCAAAACCCCCTCGCCGCTGCCATGGATGACACTGATCTCCTCCAGGCCGTGGAGCAGGGCGTCATCCAAAAAACGCTGCAGCAGAGGAAGGGCGTCGTCGATCCGCTGGCCGACCAGCTTCAACTCGGTACAGGCGGTCTCCCTGGTCACCCGGCTGCGGATCCGTTTTTCCCCGCTTCGGCGGCAGGAGGGGCGAATCTTCGTTCCCCGTTCAAGGCGATTCAGTGGCAGTTTCAGCCGTTTGCCGTTAAGAATAAGCTCCACTTCCTTGCCATGAACGGCGACCACCTCGGCTTCCTGATCCAGGCCACGAAGACGCAGCAATTGCCCGGGACGGATCTCTTCCGGGGAAAGCCCCGCCGAGGGCTCCCGGCCCAGATCCTCCAGTCCCTTCCGCAGGGCGTTGACTTCCCCCTTGAGAGTGGCCTGGCGGCGCGTATCGGAAGGATTGGCGCTCGCTTCACTGAAAAGCCGTTTCAGCTCTTTTTCCGTTTCCCGAACTCTCTGTCGTCCTTCGGCGAGCATTCGGCTGAGAATCTCCTCTTTCTGTTGCTCCTGTTGTTCCAGGAGGAGGCGGGAGCGTTCCCGGTTCCTCCTGGTCTCTTCGCTGTCGGCGCGGATCGCCGCCGCTTCCTGCTCCATCTCCCAACGCTTCCGGTTCAGAGTCTCCACCAGGTCGAAGCCGGCTCGCTCTTCCTGGCCCAGATACCCCGCGGCCCGCGCCAGAACATCGCCGGGCAGGCCAAGGAGGCGGGCGATGGAAAAAGCGTTGCTGGCCCCCGGCAGGCCGTAGTGAAGCCGGTAGGTCGGCTGCAGGGTTTCGGCGTCGAATTCCACCGCCGCGTTCTCCACGCCCTCGTTGAGGAAGGCGTAGCTTTTCAGCAGGTTCAGGTGTGTGGAGAGGATCACCTTGGCCTTTTTGGCGCGCAGACTGTCGAGAAAGGCCATGGCCAGGGCCCCACCCTCGCTGGGATCGGTGCCGGTGCCGGCCTCGTCGAGAAGGACCAGCGAGTCGTCGCCGGCTTCTTCCAGAATCATCTTCATCCGCTGCAGGTGGCCTGAAAAGGTGGAGAGATCGGCCTCGATGCTCTGTTCATCACCGATATCAGCAAAAATCTTTGGAAAAAGAAACAGCCGGCTGTCCGGGTGGCAGGGGATGAAGAGTCCGGAGCGGGCCATCAGCAGCAGCAGCCCGGCGGTTTTGACGGCCACCGATTTGCCGCCGGTGTTGGGACCGCTTATGATAAGTGTATCGTTCTTTTCCCCGAGAAAAAGGTCGATCGGCACCGGCGGGTTGGGCCGCGCTGCGCCGTCCGCGGTAAACATCAGCAACGGATGGCGGGCCTGGCGCAATTCCAGCAGCGGTTTTTCCGCCAGGGCCGGCGCCACCCCGCCGCAGGCCCTGGCGAAGCGTCCGGCGGCGGCCACGAGGTCGAGGTCGGCCAGCACCTCCTGGTTGCTTCGCAATGCCTCCAGGTTTTCCCGCACCCGCTGCGTCAATTCCCGCAGGATCCTTTCCTCCTCCCGCTTTTCCTGCCGCAGCAGGGACTGAAGACGGTTGTTCTCCTCGAGGACGAAGGCCGGCTCGATGAACAGGGTCTGGCCGCTGGCCGATTCGTCGTGGACGAAGCCCTTGACCATGCCCCGATGATCGGCGCGGACCGGGATGACATAGCGGCCGTTGCGCTGAGTGACGTAGCGTTCCTGGAAAGCATGAGCCATGCCGTCGGCGGCCAGCAGGCGCTCCAGCCGGGTGCGGACCCGCTCCCGCAGGTTGCGGCTCTGCTCACGGATTTCCTGAAGTTCGTAAGAAGCGCCGTCGACGATTTCGCCCCGTGCGTTGATGCAGCGGTGAATCGCTTTTTTTACCTCCGGAAGGCGCGTCAGTTTCCCGGCCAGTTCGCCCAGGGCCGGCGTCTCGAGATTCTGCAGAAAGCCCTGGCAGCGGTGGGCGGCATCCACCACCATGGCCAGTTTCAGCAAAATTTCGGCGCTCAGCACGCTGCCGTCGATTCTCAGCTCCTGGAAAACCGGTCCGAGGTCGGCGGCTCCTTGCAGCGGCAATGATTCGCCCCGTTCGAGCAGGATCGTCATCTCCGTGATCCGCTGTTGGCTCTCAGTCACGGCGTCGGCCCCTGCCAGCGGGGAGAGCTGCAAGGCCCGCTCCTGTCCCAATTCAGTGAGGGCGTAACGGGAGAGGAGTTGGCGGATTTTGAGATATTCGAGAACCCGCAGGGATTCGTCGATCATTTTTTCTGAACCTGGTCCGGCTGTGGTTTCATTCCCTCTTTTTCAGCAAAGATGCGGCGGCTGGTATCAAAGGCCTGTTGCCCCAGTTCGATGAACGGGGGCGCCAGCTGCGAATCCTTGACAAGGGGTTGCAGAAAGCGGGGAGTCTCCCCCATGGTGGCCACGAAGAGGACGATGGCAATCAGCAAAGCGCCTTCCCCCAGGCCGAAAACAGCCCCGGCGACCCGGTTTAGACCGCCGAGGAAGATAAGTTTGACGAATTTGGAAAGCAGAAAACCCAAAACCCCGAAAAAAATCACCGTTATAAGAAATAATAGCAAAAAGGAGGCGATATTGGCCAGGGTGGGGGGGAGACGGAAAGACTCGGTCAGAATCTGCCCCAGCGGCTCATGGAAGCTGAGGGCCAGAAAGGCGCCGAGGAGCAGTCCGGCCAGGGAGCAGATCTCCCTCAAGAGGCCGCGCCACGCCCCCTTGAGGAGGAATAGCCCCAAAATGACCAGGATGGCGATATCAAGATAGTTCATGATTCGTCCTTCCCCACAGGGTTGCGCCGCCGTTTCTCCTCAAGGCCGGAGATGCCGAAGCGGCGGCGTAGCTCCCCGAACACGGCGTCGGGAGAGATATTGTAAAAGCCGAGCAGAACCACAAGGTGGAAAAGGAGGTCCGCCGACTCGTGAACGATTTCTTCCCTCTTTCCCCCCTTGCCGGCGATGACGGTTTCTGTCGCCTCCTCCCCGATTTTGGTCAGGATCTTGTCCAGCCCCTTGGCGAAAAGGGAGGAGACGTGGGAATCGAGGGACGGATGGCTTTTCCGCTCTTGAATGACGGCATAGAGGTGATTGAGGATCTCCTCTCCCGGCCGGAGCTGCTCTTGTGTTTCGGACATGATGGAATCTGCACTCACAGTCGTACCGGTACGTTGAACCGCTTCAGATATTCCTTGCATTGGCGGATGGTGTATTCTCCGAAGTGGAAAATGCTGGCAGCCAGGGCGGCACTGGCATGGGCCTGGGTCAGTCCTTCGCGGATATGCTCCAGGGTTCCCACTCCGCCAGAGGCGATGACCGGAATCCCCACCGCGTCGCTGATGGTCCTGGTCAGCTCGAGGTCGTAGCCGTCTCTGGTGCCGTCCCTGTCCATGGAGGTCAAAAGGATCTCGCCGGCGCCGTATTCTTCCATTTTCAAGGCCCACTGCAGGGCGTCGATCCCCGTCGGAGTGCGTCCGCCGTGGGTGTAGATCTCCCATCGCAACGGTTCGGAACCCGACACCCGCCGCGCGTCGATGGCGACCACGATGCATTGGCAGCCGAATCGCTCCGCCGCTTCGCTGACAAACCGGGGCTTGCGCACCGCGGCGGTGTTGATGGACACCTTGTCCGCCCCGGCGTTAAGCAGGTTGCGGATGTCGGCGATCTCGCGAATCCCTCCACCCACGGTGAGCGGCATGAAGACCCGCTCGGCGGTGCGGGCCACCACGTCGAGGATGATGTTGCGTTTGTCGCTGGAGGCGGTGATGTCGAGGAAGGTCAGTTCATCCGCGCCCTGGGCGTCGTAGACCTCCGCCGCCTCCACCGGGTCGCCGGCATCGCGCAGCGCCACAAAGCGGACACCTTTGACCACCCGGCCGTCCTTGACATCGAGGCAGGGGATGATCCGTTTTGTCAGCATGGTTGGTCGTTCCTCACTTGGTCTTGCCCTGCTTTGCATGGGCCAGGGTGACCGCCTGGCGAAGATCCAACGCTCCGGAATAAAGGGCCTTGCCGGTGATCACCCCGGTGACGCCGAACCTTTCGATGGTCAGCAGGTTTTCGATGTCCCGCAGGGAGGAAACTCCGCCCGAGGCAATGACCGGAATGGCAATCCCCTCGGCCAGAGAGCGAGTGGCCTCGATGTTGGGGCCGCTGAGCATGCCATCGCGGGCGATATCGGTGTAAATGATCGCCTCGACGCCGAACCCCTCCATGCGCTTGGCCAGTTCCACCGCTTTGGTCTCGGTGACTTTCTGCCAGCCGTGGATGGCGACGAAACCGTTTCTGGCATCGATGCCGACAACGATCCGTCCTGGGAAGAGGCGGCAGGCGTCTTTGACCAATTGGGGGTTTTTCTGCGCCGCCGAACCGAGGACGATCCGGCCGATTCCCAGTTGCAGATAGCTGTCGATGGTCACCAGGTCGCGGATGCCCCCTCCCAGTTCGGTGGGAATATCGACAGCCTCGACGATATCCCGGATGGCGGAGCGGTTGCGCGGCGAGCCGGCGAAAGCGCCGTCCAGATCGACGATGTGCAGCAGTTCTCCGCCCTGTTCCTGCCAGCTGCGGGCCTGGGCGGCGGGATCGTCGCTGTAGACCGTGTCACGGTCCATGAGTCCCTGTTCAAGCCGGACGCAGCGCCCCTCCTTGATGTCGACGGCCGGGATTATGATCATTTCATGCCTCCGAAGTTTTTGAGAATCCGCAGTCCCACCTGCTGGCTCTTTTCGGGATGGAACTGGCAGGCGGTGATATTGTCCTTCCACACGCTGGCGCAGAAGGTGATTCCGTAATCGGTGGCGGCGGCCACTACCGCTCCATCTTCCGGAACCACGTGGTAGGAGTGGACGAAATAGACAAAGGATCCTTCCTCCACTCCGTCAAAAAGTGGCGAGGGGGTGCACAGCTGGAGCTGGTTCCAGCCCATGTGCGGAACCTTCAGCTCCTCGCCGCCACAGGTCATCCCCTCGGGGAAGCGGACCACCCGGCCGGGCAGGACGCCGAGTCCCTGGTGAAGACCGAACTCCTCGCTCTCGGAAAAAAGCAGCTGCAGGCCGAGACAGATGCCCAAAAAAGGTCGGCCGGCTTCGATGTGGCGCAGGATCGGTTCGACGAAGCCCCCCTTGACCAGGTTTCTCATACAGTCCTTGAAGGCACCGACCCCCGGCAGAATGAGCCGGTCGGCCTGTTTGAGGACGTCCGGGTCGGCGGACACCCGTGCGTCGAAACCGAGGCGCTCCAGCCCTTTCTGCACGCTGCGCAGGTTGCCCATGCCGTAGTCGATGACGACGATCATCGGGTCACAGCTTTCCCTTGGTGGAAAGCACCCCGCTGATGCGGGGATCGATGCCGACGGCCTCGTCCAGGGTGCGGGCAAAGGCTTTGAAAATGGCCTCGATCACATGATGGATGTTGTCCCCGCAGAGAAGATGGATGTGCAGGGTGGCGGCGGCCTGATTGACGAAGGCGGTGAAGAATTCCTTGACCAGCTCGGTGTCGAAATTTCCCACCTTGCTTTTGGGCAGATCGACATCGAACACCAGGCAGGGGCGGCCGCAGAAATCGACGGCCACCGAGGCCAGCGCTTCATCCATGGGGATGGTCTTGGCGCCGTACCGGCGAATGCCGGATTTATTCCCCAGCGCCTCGCGGAAGGCGAGGCCGAGAACGATCCCCACATCCTCCACGGTGTGGTGATCGTCGATCTCCACGTCCCCCTGGGCTCTCAGCTTGATGTCGAAGAAACCATGCCGGGCCACCTGCTCCAGCATATGATTGAAGAAGGGGACCGGTGTCTGGATCGAACAGCTGCCATTGCCGTCCAATTCCAATTCCAGGACAATATCGGTCTCCGTGGTTTTCCGTTCGATGACGGCGATGCGGGACATGGCCTGATCCCTCCTTTTCAGCGTTTGCTCTTCTTCCCGAGTCGCAGGGCGACGGTGCGGGCATGGGCATCCAGACCCTCCAGCTGGCAGAGGTGGATGACATCCTCGCCGAGGCGCTCCAACCCTTTGCGGCTGATGCTGATGATGCTGGAGTGCTTCACGTAGTCGTCGACGCAAAGCGGTGAGTGGAAGCGGGCGGTGCCCCCCGTCGGCAGGGTGTGATTGGGTCCGGCCAGGTAGTCCCCCATCGCCTCGGGAGTGTAGTGTCCCATGAAAATGGCCCCGGCGTGCCTGATCAGCGGCAGCAATTCGAAGGGATTGTCCACCGCCAGTTCCAGGTGCTCAGGGGCGATGCGGTTGCTGAAGGCGACCGCTTCCTCCATATTCTTGGCAACGATGATAGCGGAGTAGTTCTGCAACGCTTTGGCGGCAATCTCCTTGCGCAGCAGCAGGGGCAACTGCTTCTCCAGTTCTGCCTGGACCTTTTCGGCCACCTTTTGGGATGTGGTTACCAGCACCGACGAGGCCATCTCGTCATGTTCCGCCTGGGACATCAGATCGGCGGCAATGTGGGCCGGGTTGCCGCTGCCGTCGTTGATGATCAGGATCTCGCTCGGTCCGGCGATCATGTCGATGTCGACCTGGCCGAAGACCTGTCCCTTGGCGATGGCTACATAGATGTTGCCGGGGCCGACAATCTTGTCCACCCGCGGCACGGTCGCGGTGCCGTAGGCCATGGCGGCGATGGCCTGGGCGCCGCCCATCTTGAAAATGCGGTCGACGCCGCAGATGTCGGCCGCCACCAGCACATGAGGGTTGACTTCGCCGCCGGGCATCGGCACGGCCATGACGATCTCCTCAACCCCGGCCACCTGGGCCGGGCAGGCGCACATGATCACCGAGGAGGGATAGGCCGCCTTGCCGCCGGGGACGTAGAGGCCGACCCGTTCCAGGGGGGTGACTTTGCTGCCGACCAGGACGTCCTCTTCCTCGGTGGAGATCCAGGTCTCGGTCTTCTGTTTTTCATGGAAGGAGAAAACACGCTCAGCCGCCAGTTCCAGGCATTCGATATCGCGGTCGGTCACCTTCTGGTAGGCCTCTTCCATCTCCTTTTCCGAGACCTCCATGGTTTCCGCCGTCAACTCCAGGTGATCGAATTTCTTGGTCAGTTCGATGACCGCCTGGTCCCCGTGATGCCGCACTGCTTCGATGATGCCGCGTACCGTGTCGACCACTTCGGCCTGGGCCGTTTCTCCCCGGTTGACGATTTTGGAAAGTGCTTCTTCGAAATGGGGGTCATCGAATCGCAACATCTGGATCACTGACATTTATTCCTCCTGCTGTGGGCTAAAAAGGTGGTCGTTATTCCGGGATCCGAAGAATATCGGCGCCCAGGTGGCGAAGCTTTTCTTCCAGGCGCTCATAACCCCGGTCGAGATGATAGATCCGTTTGACCTCGGTGGTGTTCTCCGCCGCCAGTCCGCAGAGGACCAGAGAGGCGCTGGCCCGAAGATCGGTGGCCATGACCGGCGCGCCGAGGAGTTTCCGCACCCCCTTGACGATGGCCGTATTGCCGTCGATGGTGATGTCGGCACCCAACCGCTGCATTTCGCAGACATGCATGAAGCGGTTTTCGAAGACGTTTTCGGTGATGACGCTGGCCCCTTTGGCCAGGGTCATCAGGGCCATGAACTGGGCCTGCATGTCGGTGGGGAAACCGGGATGGGGGCGGGTGATGATATTGACCGCTTCGATGCGGCGCGGCCCGCGGACCCTTACGGCTCCCTCCTCCATGGTGATCTCGGCGCCGGCTTGTCGCAGTTTGGCGATCAGGGCATCGAGGTCTGCCGAGATCATGCCCGCGATGCGCACATCCCCCTGATTCATGGTGGCCGCCACCATCAGGGTGCCCGCTTCGATTCGATCGGGCATTACCTGGTAATCGAGGGTGCCCAGGCTCGGCACCCCGTCGATGGCTATGGTGTCGGTTCCTTCACCTTCGATATGGGCTCCCATGCTCTTCAGGGCGCGGGCCAGATCGACGATTTCGGGCTCGCAGGCGGCGTTTTCCAGAACCGTTTTTCCCTCGGCCAGGGCGGCGGCCATCATCAGGTTTTCGGTTCCCCCCACGGTAGGGACGTCGAGATGGATTCTGGCCCCTTTGAGTTTTTTGGCCCGTGCGTTCAGGTAGCCATGGTCCAGTTCGATCTCCGCCCCCATCGCCTCCAATCCCTTGATGTGGAGATTGATGGGGCGGGCGCCGATGGCGCAGCCTCCCGGCAGGCTGACCCGGGCGCGTCCGAAACGGGCCAAAAGCGGCCCCAGAACCAGCACCGAGGCGCGCATGGTTCGCACCATATCGTAAGGAGCCTCGAACTGGTCCACGGTGGTGGTGTCGATCTCGAACAGGTCGTCCCTGCGATGGGTTTTGGCGCCGAGGGAGGCGAGCAGCTTTTCGATGGTGTCGATGTCCCGCAGCGAAGGAACATTGCTGAAGCGGTGTGGACCCGGCGCCAGGAGCGCGGCGCAGATCAGCGGCAGGGCGGCATTTTTGGCGCCGCTGACGCGGATGCTCCCTTTCAGCTGTTTTCCTCCGTGAATGATGATCTTGTCCATAGATTTCCCGTATGTATGATTAGGTCCCGTGTTTCATGCCCGGCGCGGCGACCCTCTCTCAGCTTCGGCCCGCCAGGCTTTTCTGCCCCCCACCACCCGCGGAATGTCTGCATAGTCGCGGCGTTGGAAGGTTTCGGTAAAACCGGCTTTGGTCAGCATCGTTTCCACCAGTTCCGCCTGCCCCTGGCCGACCTCCAGCAGCAGCCAGCCGCTGAAGCGCAGGGAAAGCGGAGCCGTGCGCAATATGGCGCGAACGGCATCCAGACCGTCGGCCCCTCCTGACAGGGCCAGATGGGGTTCGTGATTTCGGACCTCCGGCATCAGATCCGCCAATTCCTCCGCAGCGACATAGGGGGGATTGGAAAGAATCAGATCGAAATCACCGGGAAAAGGCGTCCCGAAATTATGTTCCACAAAGCGAATGCGCTCACCGACGCCGTTGCGGTGGGCATTTGCGGCGGCGATGGTCAATGCTTCCGCGGAAATGTCAAAGGCGGTCACGGCGGCCTCGGGGAGTTCGTGGGCCAGGGCCACGGCCACCGCTCCACTGCCGGTGCCGAGATCGAGAATGGCGGCATCGGCAGAGGCCCGTTTCAGCGCTTCCTCGACCAAGATCTCGGTTTCCGGGCGGGGAATCAGCACCGCCGGGGTCACCCGGAAGGGGAGGGACCAGAACTCGGTCTCTCCCAGAATGTATTGAAGAGGCTCCCGCTTGGCGCGCCTGGCCACCAGGCCGCGGATGCGGCCGAGTTCTTTCTCCACCAGGGGGCGGTCGAAATTGACATAGACGCCGACTCGGTCGAGAGCGAGGGCTGTGCCGACCAGCAGTTCGGCGTCCCGCCGTGGATTGTCGATCCCCTGCCGGTTAAAATGGTCGGAGGTCCAGCGCAGCACCTCGAGCACGGTCCACACCTTGTTCATCGCTCAAGCGTCCTGGTGGGAGAGAGCCTCGGCCTGATAGTGAGTGGTCAGGCCGTCGATGATCTCGTCCAGATCTCCCTCGACGATGCTTTCCAGACGGTAGAGAGTCAGTCCGATGCGATGGTCGGTAACCCGCCCCTGGGGGTAGTTGTAGGTGCGGATCCGCTCGCTGCGGTCCCCGCTCCCCACCTGACTCTTGCGGTCGGCGGCGGTTTTGGCGTTCTGTTCCTCCTGCATCGCGCTCAGAATGCGGGAACGGAGCACTTTCATTGCCTTGGCCTTGTTTTTGTGCTGGGACTTTTCGTCCTGACAGGAAACCACCACCCCGGTCGGCAGATGTGTGATGCGCACTGCCGATTCGGTCTTGTTGACGTGCTGGCCGCCGGAGCCGCTGGCGCGAAAGACATCGATGCGCAGATCGCCCGGATCGATGTCGAGATCGACCTCCGCCGCTTCGGGAAGGACAGCGACGGTGCAGGCCGAGGTATGGATGCGCCCTTGGGTCTCGGTGGCGGGTACCCGCTGAACACGATGGGTGCCGCTTTCATATTTGAGCCGCGAATAGACCTTGTCGCCGCTGATCTGGACCACCGCCTCCTTGAAACCTCCGGCCTCGGCCTCGGAGATGCTCATCGTCTCCACCTTCCAGCCTTTCGTTTCGGCGTAATGCTGATACATGCGATAAAGGTTGTAGGCGAAAAGGGCGGCTTCCTCGCCGCCGGTGCCGGCGCGGATTTCCAGAAAGATGTTTTTGTCGTCGTTGGGATCGCGGGGCAGGAGCAGGGACTGCAGGCGGTTTTCCAGGTCGGTACGGGCCTCCTCAAGGCCCGGCAGTTCGGCCCGGGCCATTTCTTTCAGCTCCGGGTCGCTTTCCTGGAGCAGTTCCCTGGCGCCGTCGAGGTCTTCGCAGACCTTTTTAAAACGCTGGTAGGTCTCCACCACCTCGCGCAGATCGGCATGCTCCCTGGTCAGGGCCAGAAACCTTTCCCGGTCGGAGAGGACCGCTCCTTCGGAGAGCAGTCCTTCAACCTCCCTGAAACGTTCGACCACCTCTTCAAGTTTATGAAACATGCCCAAAACATCCTCTGCGATGACAAGATTGAGATACGAACAGCGAAGATTTACAGCGTTGAGAATTCCCGGCGGATCTCGTCCGATCGGCCGCAGCTCATCTCCCCTTCCGGACAAGGCCCTTCGAGACAGGCCGGCCCCGCCGAGGTGAAGAGCAGGGGAGCGGCTTCTTTGGCCAGCCGCAACATCTCTTTGGCCACGGCGCGAATCTCCCATTGCGCCCGCAGACAGCAGCGCAGCCGGAAAAAATGATGCAGTTCGCGGGCGTTCATGGTGACCACCAGCTTGGTGCCGACGGCATTGGGAAGCACAAAACGGGCATCTTCGGCCGGGATGCCGGCGTTGCGCAACTCTTCGTACAGGGCGCAGGCGTCACGGATGAAAGCTTCAAAGCGCTTATTCAACTCCACTCTGCGGGCAATGGAATCGGGAACGACAACCCCAAACCGGTCGGCGCGGGTGACGTAGCGTTGGCTCTGCTGGGAGAAGGAGGCAAGGCGGTGACGAACCAGCTGGTGGGAGCAGGCCCGGCTGATGCCCTCGATTCCAAAGCTGAAACTGGCATGCTCCAAAACGGAAAAATGCCCTGCCGAAAGAATCTTTTTCAGCAGAGCTTCCTTTTTGGAACGCCCTTTTTCCAATATCTGCTCAATGGAGGAGGATGAATAACACAACTGTGCCGCCGCCGCGACGACATCCTCCGGGTCGGGCGTGCAGGCCAAAAGCCGAACAACCATAGCCCCCCCACGCTGCCGGTAAGGACGACGGGGCCGTGGCCGCCGTCCGCAGATTCGACAAAAAAGAAACGGCCCGGCGGGCCGTCCTGATCAGATTACTGCTTCTGCCCGTATTTTTTTCGAAACCGCTCGATACGTCCGGCCGTGTCGATCAGCTTCTGTTTGCCGGTAAAGAAAGGGTGGCACTGGGAGCAGATTTCAGTAGTGATTTCCTTGGCCTGGGTGGAACGGGTGACAAAGGTGGTGCCGCAATGGCATTTGACCGTTACTTCCTCGTAACGCGGATGAGTATTCTCTTTCATGTTTTCAGATCCCCTAGCACTTGCACTTTCGGTTCAGATGTTCGATCCCTCTCACGAAGAGGAAAATCTATCACTTCGACAGGTATTCCGCAAGTTTTTTTATTATTACGGAATTTCAATGGGGATGGTTCGCGCCAATGAAACGTTCCTATTGGTTCATGGTGTCGAGAAATTCCTGATTGTTTTTGGTGTCGGCCAGTTTTTCCAGAAGAAACTCCATGCTGTCCACCACGTTCATGGAGGACAGCACCTTGCGCAGCAGCCAGATGCGCTGGAGGTTGGTGTGATTGACCAGCAGTTCCTCCTTGCGCGTTCCCGACTTGTTGATGTCGATGGCGGGGAAGACGCGTTTGTCCACCAGGCGGCGGTCGAGGTGGACTTCCATGTTGCCGGTTCCCTTGAACTCCTCGAAGATGACCTCGTCCATTTTGCTGCCGGTGTCGACCAGGGCGGTGGCGATGATGGTCAGGGAGCCCCCTTCCTCGATATTGCGGGCCGCGCCGAAGAATCGCTTCGGTTTGTGGAGGGCGTTGGAGTCGACCCCGCCGGAAAGGATTTTGCCGCTGGGGGGGACCACGGTATTGTAGGCTCGCGCCAGGCGGGTTATGGAATCTAGCAGGATCACCACGTCCCGTTTGTGTTCGACCAGGCGTTTGGCTTTTTCGATGACCATTTCGGCCACCTGGACATGGCGGGTGGCCGGCTCGTCGAAGGTGGAGGAAATGACCTCTCCCTGTACCGAACGCTGCATGTCGGTGACCTCTTCCGGCCGTTCGTCGATCAGCAGAACGATCAGATAGATTTCGGGATGGTTGGTGGTGATGGAATTGGCGAGGTTTTGCAGCAGCATGGTCTTGCCGGTACGGGGCGGGGCGACAATGAGGCCGCGTTGTCCCTTGCCTATCGGAGTGGCCAGATCCATGACTCGCGACGAGAGATTGTCCGGTCCGGATTCCAGGACGATGCGTTCCTGGGGATAAAGCGGCGTGAGGTTGTCGAAAAGGGTTTTGTCGCGGGCGACCGCCGGGTTTTCAAAATTGACCTCGGAAACCTTGAGCAGGGCGAAGTAGCGCTCACCCTCCTTGGGCGGGCGGATCTGGCCGGAGACCGTGTCGCCGGTGCGCAAATTGAACCGCCGAATCTGGGATGGGGAGACATAGATGTCATCGGGGCCCGGCAGGTAGTTGGCATCGGGAGCGCGCAGGAAGCCGAAGCCGTCGGGGAGAATCTCCAGAACCCCCTCCCCCGAGATGGCGCCGTTTTTCTCGGCGGTATTGTTGAGGATGCTGAAGATCAGATCCTGCTTGCGCATCCCCGCCGCTCCTTCCACTCCCAGATCCCTGGCAATGGTGGTCAACTCGGTGATCTTTTTTTCTTTTAATTCTTTAAGGTTCATGTTTGCTCCTCGTGAAGCTTTCCACCCGAGGCCGGCAAACTCCCCTGCGGGTGAAGGCAAAACTCCTTCAACGGTTGAATGAGTAATTGAAAAAGTGAGTTGTTCTCAAAGGTTATGAATTTCAAGACAGTTCAAGACAGTCAGCAGGGAAGGAACCGGGAATTGCTTCACGTTTCTTGCCGGTATTACGTTATTGCCACGGTGATATTTACTTTATGACAGATGGCCTCTGACGGTCGCAGACCGAGGCAACGTGGAAAAATCAAGAGCAAACAAGGGTCTGGATGGCTATGGATGGCCGGAAATGATGAAACCCGTTGGTTGGCGCTTTTTTTACAACCTTTGATTTCCCTTGTCAACGGGATTAATTGCATGGAATTTACATTGCAGACATATCATGTCCTGCAAATCGAAGAAGCCGGGTTGCTGTTTCCTCAAAACAGGGGCCGAGGCCTCTTTGCAAAATCCCAGAAGAGAGGGGGCTTCACCACCCCGGTTTCAGTTTGTCCGCCACTCTGTTCAGCATTTTCCGGTAGGCCTTGGGAACGGTATTCTGCTCCATCAATGTGGAAGAGGGCTCCTGCAGGGTTTTTTCAAGGCCGTTCAAAGTGATGAATTTCAATCGCACTTTGTTGGTTTTGTTGTAATGGGCTTCGTCGAAGTCGGGATATTGAAGGGGTAGGAAGGGGGCGGAAGGGTTGCCGCTGTATTCCCATAGCAACTTTCCGTCGGCGGATACCACCAGGGCGCTTTCCACCACCAGATTGTAGTCGGTTTGCAGATAACTGATGCGGGTCCGGTCCCAATATTTCCGGGGCGTCACCACTCCGTTGAGGACGATGATCAGCACGCCGTCCACCATGTTTTTCCGGCAGAGCTCCCCGGCATAGGCATTATTGACCTGGTAGCTTCGATAAAAACTGCCGGGGCGCGTCACCAATTCCTTGCCCTGGATCAGATTGATGAAAAGGTCATCCACATCCCCCATTACAGGGCGGACATCAAAGTAACCTTCGCTGCTCTTCAGCTTCTCCACCAGGTAATCTATTTTACCCTGATTGTTTGTTTTGATCAGTTGGAGCACGGCCTCGCGGTCGGGATGGGTGATATCCGACCCCGAGTCGACAAGCAGGGGGAGAACCCCCAGGGTTTTAACCGTGGCCTGATAATCCTTGCCGGAAATCAGGAAATTCTTGTTGGTACAACCGACCAATGTCGCCATCAGCGCGAGCAGGACGATGAACCAAACCCATTTTCGCATGATTTCACCTCGTTGTTTATTGCCGATGCCGTAAAAAACCATGAATAATTGATAAAATAGCATAAAAAATGGAAATGGTTTTGGAAAAATGTCCGTTTGTAGGAAAATCGCCTTTCTTGCCGGTAGCGGGACGATCTCCCTGTTTTCTGTTGACAAATATTGAATAGCTCAGAGAAAATGATAACTCAAATGGTTTTCAATGGGAGGGGTTCTTGGTCATTACCCGGGCGACAGAATATGCCATCCGTTCTCTGCTTTATCTTGCCATGCACCCGAAGGGGCAGATCGTCTATAAAAAGGATATCTGCAAAAGCCAGAATGTCACCCCCGCTTTTCTGACCAAAATCCTTCAACCGCTGATCAAGAACGGCATCGTCGGTTCACAGAGAGGGGTAGGAGGGGGCTTTTTCCTCCTTCTCGATCCGTCCGAGATCAGCCTCCTCGATGTGATTCAGAGCCAGGAAGGCCCCATCCGTCTCAATCGCTGTCTGGGAGAAGGCGAAAAATGCCAACGAAGCGGTGTCTGCCCGGTCAAAAATGTCTGGCAGGAGGCCAATCGGAACCTGACCGATCTCCTCGCCGGTTTCGATTTTATGAAATTGGCCTGTTTGGAGCGGGAAAGCAAGGAGCAGGGAGCCGATTCGAACTGCTCCGATTGATCGGGGTTCCCCAGTTCCCTTGCCCCCTTCATTGACAAATTGTCCTATTTCCGTTAGCTTGATGCGAACAATCGAATAGCGCTTCTTCTTTATCGAGAGTGGTGGAGGGAAAGGCCCTGCGAAACCACAGCAACCGGTGCCGAAGTCGGTATGTCAGGTGCTAACTCCTGCCCAGTCAAGCTGGGAAAGATGAGGAAAGAGCCGAAAAAGATCCCGGCGACGCCGGGAACCTGTGCGGCCCTTTTTCATCTGATGGAAAAGGGTTTTTTTGTTTGTGGAGATCGTATCGCTTGGGAGGTAATGACGGCGGTGGATGATTCGGTAGGGCTGGTCACAACGGAAACGGTCACCTTCGATACTGAATTGCGGCTGGAAAGCGGCCGCTGGCTCCGCCCCATCACCCTCGCCTTCGAGCGTTACGGCCGGCTCAACGCCGAGCGGTCGAATGCCATTCTGGTCACCCATGCCTGGACGGGGGACGCCCATGCCGCCGGCCGCCATTCCCCGGAGGACGTCAAACCCGGTTGGTGGGAGGGGATGATCGGCCCCGGCAAGCCCCTCGACACCAATCGCTATTTCATTCTTTGCAGCAACGTGATCGGCTCCTGCAAGGGATCCACCGGACCGACCAGCATCAATCCCCGCAGCAAGGCGCCCTATGGGCTGACCTTTCCCGTTGTCCTGGTCCAGGACATGGTGCGGGCCCAGAAACTGCTTGTCGATCATCTCGAGCTGCCGTCGCTGCTCAGTGTCATCGGCGGCAGCATGGGGGCCATGCAGGCCCTGGCCTGGGCCATCCTTTATCCGGAGACGCCGCGCTCCATTGTCCCTATCGCCGGCACCGGCCGCGCCGGCCCGATGGCCATTGCCCTCAACGGCCTGGCACGCCAGGCGATTTTCAACGATCCCCTGTGGAAAAAGGGCACCTACAAAGCGGACCGTCCGCCGGTGGACGGCCTCGCCCTGGCGCGGGCCGTAGGGCATATCTCGTTTCTTTCCAGCGCCTCCATGGACCTCAAGTTCGGCCGCCGTTTTTCCGCCAGGGACGGGCTTTTCGACTTTTTCGGCAAGTTCGAGGTGGAGCGCTACCTCGACTACAACGGCAGCAGTTTCGTCAGGCGTTTCGACGCCAACTCTTTCCTCTATCTGGCCAAGGCCCTCGATCTCTTCGAC
>JAAZDE010000140.1 GCA_012512925.1 Desulfuromonadaceae bacterium | reverse complement strand
TTCCTTTTCCCAGAGGGGGCGGAAGCGTTCCAGTTGGTTGAAGGAATTGAAGGAGATGTGACTCGATACTTCCAGCAGTTCCTCGACGTCGTCTTGCCGCAAGGCGGCGGCGAAGGAGTGAACCTCGCCGCCGAACTCCTCGAAGCCAAGGCGGGACTCCCATGGAGAACTGGCGCATACCCCGTCCAGACTGCGGCGGATCAGCGGAAACAGGCTCCACATGGCGAAGGCCTTGAGCGCCAGCAGAATCTTGGCCCCGCTCTGACGCTGGACATGCTCCAGAATGGCGAGATTGTGGCGCAGCCTTCCCAGATCGATCACAAAGGAAGGAGAAGGGGCCAGACGAGTCATCTCCACCACATGCAGCGGGGGGGGGGTCAGGTCAGTTCCAGCCATTTCTCACCTTCGCTGATTTGGGTCGGAAGTCCCAGATGGGCCAGCCTTTCGAGGAAAGGTTCCGGATCGAACTGTTCCATATTCCAGACGCCGGGCTTATGCCATGTTCCGGTCAACATCATGATGGCGCCGGTCACTGCCGGAACACCGGTGGTATAACTGATAGCCTGGGAGTTGGTTTCCTTGTAAGCCACCTGATGATCGCAGATGTTGTAGATGTAAACCTGTTTTTTCCGGCCGTCCCTGGTTCCCTTGGCGACCACGCCGATGCAGGTGCGGCCCTTGGTCAGCGGGCCCAGGCTGCCGGGGTCGGGGAGAACCGCCTTGAGAAACTGCAGGGGGACGATCTTCCGCCCCTGGAACTCCACCTCGTCAATGCGGGTCATGCCGACATTCTGGAGCACCTGCAGATGGTTCAGGTAGTTGTCGGAGAAGGTCATCCAGAACTGGGCCTTGCGGATGGTCGGGAAGTGCTTGACCAGCGATTCCATTTCCTCGTGGTACATCCGGTAGATATTCATCGGACCGATGCCGTCGGGGAAATCGAAGCTCCGCTTGGTGGCCAGCGGCGGGGTCTCGACCCAGCGTCCGTTCTCCCAGTGGCGGCAGGGGGCGGTAACCTCGCGGATGTTGATCTCCGGATTGAAGTTGGTGGCGAAGGGCTGGCCGTGGCTGCCGGCGTTGGCGTCGATGATGTCGATCTCCTCGATTTCGTCGAGGTATTTTTTGGCGGCCAGGGCCGTGTAGACGTTGGTAACCCCCGGATCGAAGCCGCTGCCCAGGAGTGCCATGATCCCCTGGCCATGGAAACGCCCATGGTAGGCCCACTGCCAGTGATATTCAAATTTGGCGGTGTCGAGGGGTTCGTAGTTGGCCGTGTCGAGATAGTCCACCCCGGTGTCGAGGCAGGCCTCCATGATAGCCAGATCCTGGTAGGGGAGGGCGACATTGATGACCAGGTCGGGCTTTTCCCGGCGGATCAGGGTTACCATCTCGGCGATATTGTCGGCATCCACCTGGGCGGTGGCGATCGGGAAATGGGTTATCTCGGCGGCGATGGCGTCGCATTTCGATTTGGTCCGTGACGCCAGGGTGATGGCGGTGAAGACATCCTTGGCCTGGGCGCATTTATGGGCGACAACCCGGCCGACGCCGCCGGCCCCGATAATCAGTACTTTGCCCATGTTCATGGTCCTTTCGCTAAAAGGTTAAACATGATTTCCGGAATGGTACCGTTTACCTGCCAGTGTAATCAAAGGTGGGCGGAGAAACCACCCAGAGGATTTTCGCCATCCCCTTGCCGACATTGCGCACGGAATGGCGGCGGTCGGAAGAAAAGAAAAAACACTCTTCCTTTCGCACCGGGAAGATCGTATCGTTCAGGCGCAATTCGATTCTTCCCTGAAGCACATAACCGAATTCCTCCCCTCCATGGATATCCTGTTCTCCCATTACGGCGCCGGGACGAAGGGTCACCAGTGCCGGATCCATCCGCCGCCTCTGGGCGCCGGGCACCAACAGTTCAACCGCGACCGGATCGTCATTCCCCGTGGGACGGACGCGATCATCGGTTCCGAATGTGAACTGGACGGTTTGGATTTCGCTGAAAAACTCCTGAAGACTTACTCCGAAAACATCGAGAATGTCCTTGAGTGTGGCGATGGAGGGACAGGTGGTGTCGTTTTCCAGTTGGGAGATGAAGCCCTTGCTGAGATCGGTGCGATTGGCCAGTTCCTCCTGAGTGAGAGAATTCAGCAATCGCAATCGTTTGAGGTTGGCGCCGATTTTCATGTCCTCGATCCGCTGGCCCGTAAACGAAAAAAAACAGATGCGGATTCTATACATTTCCGTTTCAATGTCAATGCCCATGTTTAGATATTTTAAACAGGCCGATTATATTCTTTCGCTCGGCGGGGCAGAGAGTTTTTCCACTTTTTTCAAGTTTTCCCCTAATATGACAGGATATCCTTTTTTTGGAATTTGTCTCCTGCCAAAGGTTTTTCACTGATCAACGAAAACAATGAGGATCCCCATGCTGTTGACCGATATCACCATGGCTGAATTCGAAGCCGGCCTGAAGAAAACACGCAGCGTCATCCTTCCCTATGGTTCCACCGAAGAACACGGCAGGCATCTCCCCCTCTCAACCGATACCCTGCAGGCCATGGAGGTTTCGGCCAAACTGGCCCAGCAGCGGCCTGTCTTTGTCGCGCCGCCGATCCACTACGGGGTGTGCCGTTCGACATCCAGGCACCCCGGCACCGTCTCCATCACCACCGCCACCCTCAAGGGGCTTACACGGGATATCGTCGTCTCCTTGCGGGACCAGGGTCTGCGCAACTTCATCCTTCTGACCGGACATGCGGGGGGCACCCATTTTTCCGCTCTCGTCGATGCCGGAGAAGAATTGCTGCAACGATTCGCCGATATCCGCATCGCCGCCGTCACCGAATATCAGCTGGCGGCGGAAGAGGGCAGGGGAATTGTCGAAACCCCGGGAGACTCACATGCCGGAGAAATCGAGACTTCACGGATGCTCCATTCCCATCCCCACCTGGTCAAGGGGAGAGGGGAGAGGGAATTTCCCAAATTTCCGAAAGGGATTCTGGTACGCGACAAGCGCCGTTTCTGGCCGGGCGGGGTTTGGGGAGATCCCGCTGCGGCCAGCGCCGACAAGGGCGCACAGATCGAAGCGCTGGTGGTTTCGGCTCTGGGACGCCTGTTGGAGACGCTGGAAAACTGGAACGAGGAACAGGAATGAGGGGGCCGCTACCCTTTTTCAATCGCGGCGTTCAGTGCCAGGAGGAGCTTTTCGACATCGAGTTCATGGAATTCGGCGCAATGCTCGACGGAACCGAGGGAGGCCAGCTGGCAGTCGAAACAGTCCAGACCGAAACGTTTGAAAACCTCCAGGGTCTGGGGATAATGGCGGGCTATCTCTTCCAAAGTCATCTCTTTATGGATCATGATCGGAGTCCTTGTGTAGGAGGTTTCCTGAAAAAAATTTTTTCTTCAGGGCTTCCCTGACCACCGGAGGGACAAAGGAGTCGACCGGTCCGTGAAGGCTGGCGACCTCCTTGACGACGGAGGAACTGAGGAAAGCGTAGGGGATGGAGGTCATCAAAAAGAGGGTTTCGATGCCTCTGTCCAGCTGATGGTTGGTCTGGGCCACCTGAAATTCGTATTCGAAGTCGGAAACCGCCCGCAGGCCGCGCAGGATGACATGGGCGCCCTTGCCGCGGACATAATTGACCAGAAGGCCGTCAAAGGTATCCACCTCGAGGCGGGAATCGGCTCCCAGTGCCCGCCTGGCCAAGTCCAGCCGTTCCTCGATTCTGAACAGCGGGGTTTTTCCCGTGTTGCGGGCCACCGCCACGATCAGGCGGTCGAAGATCTCCAGACCCCGTTCAATGATGTCGAGATGTCCCAGGGTGATCGGGTCAAAGGAACCGGGATAGACGGCGATCGATTTCCTCATCTCAATCCTTTTCGGGAAGATGACAAAAGAAGTGTATCACCGTGGAACCATAGGTGTTCATTTTGAAGCGGATCAGGGAACCAAAGGCTTCCGGAACCTGGTCCTTTTTACCCCCCTCGGCGCAGACCACCCCTTTTTCCGACAATAATCCGCCATCGTCGATCATCGTTAAAACGGGGGGCAGAAAATTTTCCCCATAGGGAGGATCGACGAAAATCAGATCAAAGCGGTTTCCGCGAAGCAGGGGAAGGGAAGCCGTCGCCTCCTCCGCCAGGATGCGGGCCGCATTCTCGAGCCGGCAATGGCCCAGATTTTTGCGGATCAGGGCGACGGCCTGGCAACTTCTTTCCACGAACCAGGCCTCGGCGGCGCCCCGGCTCAAAGCCTCAATGCCCATGGCGCCGGTGCCGGCGAAAAGATCCAGAACCTTTTTCCCCGCCATGCCGCCCAGGCGGCTGTAAAGTATGCTGAAAATCGCCTCGCGGATACGGTCGGAGGTGGGTCTGATATCCTTGCCGGGGAAACCGGCCAGGATACTTCCTTTGGCGGAACCGCTGATGACGCGCAAGCCGGAAACTCCTCCCCAACTTCACCCGATCTTCTGCACATAATGAAAATAATTGAAAAAAATTAGCATGAAGAGGATATGTCGTCAAGGTCAATTCGCCCTTTTGAAGGCATCCCTCTTGGTGTTATAGTATATTTTTAATGCCTTGAAATTATGGATTTTTTGCATCAGGGGAGATAGATCGATGGAGAGAACGGAACTAGCGCCTTTCGCCGCCCGAAGCGATCGGAGTCTTGGCCGCCGCCACCCGGAGAACTACAAGGATGATCGTCCCGCTTTTCAGCGAGATCGGGACCGGATCATCCATTGTGCCGCCTTTCGTCGTCTCGAATACAAGACCCAGGTTTTCGTCAACCATGAAGGGGACTATTACCGGACCCGCCTGACCCATTCCCTGGAGGTCGCCCAGATCGCCCGCGGAATCGCCACCCGCCTGCATCTCAACGAGGCTCTGGTCGAGGCCCTGTCCCTTTCCCACGATCTCGGGCATACCCCTTTCGGTCATACCGGGGAAGAGATTCTCAACCGGTTGATGAAGGATTACGGCGGTTTTGACCACAACAAACAATCCCTGCGGGTGGTCGAGGAATTGGAGGAGCGCTATCCCGGTTTCAACGGTCTCAATCTGACCTGGGAGACCCGGGAAGGGATCATCAAGCACTCGCCGCGCTATGAAAATTCCGATCTGCTCGACGAGGATGAATATTTCCGGGGTCTGCGTCCCCCTCTGGAATCTCAGATCATCGATGTGGCGGATGAAATCGCCTACAACAACCACGACATCGACGATGGCCTCAAGGCCGGGTATATCAGCCTGGAGCAATTGAAACAGGTCGAGGTCTGGCAGGAGACCTTCGCCATGGTGGGGAAGAAATATCCCTCCCTCGATGAAAGGCGCCATGTATACCAGACCATCAGCTATCTGATCGGCTCCCTCATCGACGATGTGGTCGATCACACCCGCTCCGCCATCGCCGCCCAGGGCATTCGCTCTCTGGAGGATGTCCGCTATGCTCCGGAACGTCTGCTCGCTTTTCATCCCGATACGCTGGCCAAAACCCGTCAGCTCAAAACCTTTCTCCGCAAGCACCTGTACCGCCATTTCATGGTGGAAAGGATGAGAATCAAGGCGGAATTCTTCATCACGCGAATTTTCGAAAGCTATGCCGCCCATTCCTCTCTTTTGCCGGGAAGATATCAGCAGCGGATCGAACGCTTCGGCAAGGAAAGGGTCATCTGCGATTACATCGCCGATATGACCGACCGTTACGCCATGGATGAATACCGCAAGCTTTTCGAGCCCTTTGAAAGGGCCTGAGGAGAATTTTTCGAAAACATCCTGTGCCTCGGAAAGAGGAAGATGTCCCCTTATCTTCAATTCTTCGAATTCCGCGAGGAACCGTTCCGGATCACCCCGGATCCGGCTTTCCTCTTCTTTAGCAAACACCACAGGGAGGCTCTTGCCCATCTCCTTTACGGACTGACCCGGCGTTGCGGGTTCATCGCCTTGACCGGCGAGATCGGGTCGGGGAAAACCACTGTTCTGCGCGCCCTGTTTACACGGCTGGACTGCGACGCCAATCGCATCGCATACATTTTCAACCCCACCCTGACCCCTCACGAAATGCTCCATGTCATCTGCCAGGAGTTCGCCCTGGATCATCAGGGGGAGAGCAGAGCCGTGCTGTTCGAACGGCTCAACCGCTTCCTTCTGGACGAGAACGGGGCCGGACGCAGCGTCGTGCTGGTCATTGACGAGGCCCAGAATCTTGACATTGAAACACTGGAAGAGATTCGTCTGTTATCCAATCTGGAAACCGACAAGGAAAAGCTCATCCAGATCATTCTGGCTGGTCAACCGGAACTGGGGGTTATCCTGAATCGTCCGGAGCTGGTCCAGCTCAATCAGCGGATTCCGGTGCGCTTTCATCTCGAGCCCCTCGATTTTGAGGATACCTGTGCCTACATCCGTCATCGTTTGCAATTGGCCGGCCGGGCCAAATCCGGTCTTTTCACCTCCCCAGCCCTGAAAAAGATTTATGATTTTTCCGGAGGACTGCCACGTCTGATCAATCTGGTCTGCGATCGGGCTTTTCTGGTTGCCTACACCCGGGAGGCTGCCATCATCGACGATGAGATCATCCATGAGGCGGTACAGGAACTGAAGGGCGTTTTCCTTGCCAGGCCGTCTATGGGAAGGTGGCTTCCTGTGATCTGTTTGGCTGCGGTCCTTTCCTTTGGTATCGGGATGCTGGTCGGCAGGGGTTCGCCGAAGTGGATGACGGAGCGGGGAAAAGAAAATTCCCCCGCCATCGGCCATCAATCGCCTTCCATGGCTCCGGCTGCCGCCGTTCCAGAAACTTTGCCCGAATCTTCCAGCCGGGAAGGAGGCGCCAGATGAGTTCAATCCTGGAAGCCCTTAAAAAGCTGGAACGCGAAAGGGCCTTGCCCCACCAGAAAGAAAAAACTTTTGATATCACCCCGGAAATTTTGCAGGATAGCGACGGTCCCAGGCCCGAGCGAAGGATAAAGTCGTGGCGCGGTCCTGTGTGGGCAGGCGCCGGGGTGGTGCTTTGCCTTCTCGTTGGCGGCGGTGTTTTCTGGCGCTATCAGACCTCGCCTCCACCCATGGCCGGAACCTCTCCGCCAACGGCCGAACCTGCCAGGGATTATTCCGCCGAAAGCCTGCCACCTGCCGCCGCCGGAGTTTCGCGGCCGGCACCGGCGAAGGCGGTATCGGCTATGGGCGCCGAAGGGACAGGCTCCACTCCGGGGGCCGAAATGGCCGGGCTCCCATCAAAAAAGCCGGAAGCCATTCAACGGCCCGCCGCCACCGGGAAGACCATTCCAACAGCCGCTCAAAGTCAAGCGGTGCGCCCTGGTTCAGCCTCGGTTCGGACAAGCGGGGTTCCTTCCCTGAAATTGATCGGAATTGCTTTCGAAGAAGGGAAAGGGAATGCCTTGGTGATCATCAACCACCGCACCCTGACCGAAGGGGAGTCGATTCTTGGCGCCAGGGTCGAAAAAATATTTTCCGACAAGGTGTACCTGTCCTGGCAAGGAAAAACCATCGAACTGGTGATGGGGAAATCCGCCCGATGAATTTCCCTTGCGCCTCTGTTCATGACGAAATGTTCCCGCAAGGGCCATGGGCCTGGCCGCAATCTGAAAACAGGATTTTTTAAGAATAGACCATCATGGGAATTGCCTCCGATATCATTATCATCGTTCTGGCCGCTTTGGCCGCCGGGATTATCGCCCAGAGACTTAAACAGCCGCTGATTCTCGGCTATATCGTTGCCGGCATTCTGATCGGACCCCACGATCTGGGCTTCATCATCAAGGTTCACGACATCGAACTTCTGGCCGAGATCGGTGTGGCTCTGCTCCTTTTCGCTCTGGGTCTGGAATTTTCCCTCAAAAAACTGCAACCGGTGCGCAGGATCGCCCTGATCGGCACCCCGATCCAGATTCTGCTGACTATGGCCTTTGGCTTCCTGATCGGCAAAGGCCTTGGGTGGGAACCGGTTCCTTCCCTCTGGTTCGGCTCTCTGATCTCCCTGTCCAGCACCATGGTTCTGCTCAAGACCCTCATGAGCCGGGGGTGGATGGGAACACTCCCCAGCCGGGTCATGATCGGCATGCTGATCGTGCAGGATCTCGCCGTGGTGCCGATGATGATTATCCTCCCCCAGTTGAGCAACCCGGAAATGGGGCTACCTGTGCTCGGCTGGGCTGCCTTGAAAGCGGTTTTCTTCCTGTTCATGATCGTGGTGGCGGGCAACCGCGTTCTCCCCTGGATCATGGCGCGGGTGGCCCGCTGGAACTCCCGCGAGCTCTTTCTCCTTGCCATCACCGCCATCGGCCTCGGCATCGGCTACGCCACCTATCTCTTCGGACTCTCTTTTGCCTTCGGGGCATTCGTCGCCGGCATGGTGCTGAGTGAATCGGATTATTCCTATCAGGCCTTGAGCGACATCATTCCTCTCAGGGATCTTTTCGGACTGCTCTTCTTCGCCTCGGTGGGGATGCTTCTCGACCCCCGTTTTCTGGTGGACAACATCTCCACGATCGCCCTTTTGGTGGCGCTGGTGGCTCTGGGCAAAGGGCTCATCTTCTTCATTCTGACCTTCCTTTTCGGTTATGAGAATCTGGTGCCGCTGGCCGTCGGTCTGGGACTTTTCCAGATCGGCGAATTTTCCTTCGTTTTGGGGCGGATCGGCCTGCAAACCAATTCGATCAGCCCCGAGGTTTATTCCCTGGTCCTCACCACGGCCATTATCACCATGATGATGACTCCCTTCCTCTTTCGCCTGGTGGTTCCCCTTTATGCTCTGGGACGAAAATGGTTCAAGAGCGAGCCGCTGCAGTTGATCAATTTTCCCGGGGTCGAAATGGACAATCATGTGGTGATCGCCGGCGGGGGAAGGGTCGGACAACTTGTCGCCGGGGTTCTCCGGCGCATGGAACTCCCTTTCATGATCATCGAAAACGACAGCCACCGTGTCGATCAAATCCGCCAAGCCGGTTTCCCCCTGATTTACGGCGATGCCGCCCAGTCGGTCGTTCTGGAAGCCTCCGGGATCCACCGGGCCGCCCTTCTGCTGGTGACCACCCCGGCCGCGGTGGTGGCCAGGAGGGTGGTGGAGCAGGGTCGGGACATTAGGCCGGGACTGCACATCACCGTCAGGGTCGAAGGGGTGGAGATGATGAAGGAACTTTATGAATGCGGCGCCCAGGAAGTGATCCAGCCCGAATTCGAGGCAGGTCTTGAAATGACCCGACAGGCCCTTCTCCATCTGGAGATTCCGGCGTCGGAGATCCTCAAACTTACCGATCACATCCGTTCCGAGCTCTATGCACCCCTCTATCGTGACCGCTACGATTTCAAGACCCTTTCCGACCTGCACAAAGCCTCAGATCAGCTGGAACTGACCTGGGTGAAGCTGGAGCAAGGGAACTTCGGCGCCGGACAATCGATCAGGGATCTGGGAATCCGCAACCTGACCGGAGCAAGCGTTGTGGGCATCATGCGCAAAGGCATTCTATATCCGAACCCCGAACCCGAATTTATTTTTAATGACGAGGACATGGTGGCCGTCATCGGCAGATCTCAGGAATGTACCGCCTTCGAAACGCTGGTTGGCGGTGGGGGGAGAAATCACCATGAACCAACGGCGGAAGGTGAAAAAAGCACCTTTGTTCAATGATCGAGGAGCGGCCGGAAGCCAGGGACTTTCTTTGAACGCAGAGATGAAGGGGCTTTCTGCCCCGCCGGCCCGAAGGGAAACGGCCGGCCAGGTCATCATCTTCTGACGGACCGTTGAAGGTTCTCCGGTTGATTTTTGGACCTTTTATCCTTATCTTGAATGGTCGGCCGGTCCTGGGCCGATCATGTCGCTTGTTCGAAATCAGCTGCTGATGTGAAATCAAACCATTACAACGGAGAGACGCTTTGACGGAAAAAAAAGACCGGAATCAGGCCAAGGAAAAACGGATCTGCCCTTCCTGCAACGCCCCAGGATTAGCTCGCAGGATATCCCTACCCAGCCTGATTTTTCTGGGGTTGGCCTTGTATGCCATCGTGGATACCGGATTGCGGTTCACGAGGGACGGGGAGGGGGTTTATACGGGAATTTTTGCCATCATCCTTTTCGGGGCCATCGGGCTGGTCCTCTGGCCTTCCTCCGGCTTCCGCTGTAAAAAGTGCGGCGCCCTTTTCAATCCCGGCAACCGTTCGAAATGATGAAATGCCGCATTCCCCGAAATCCTTGAAATCCTGAGACCGACAAGTGATGGAATGGTTTTTTGACCAGACCGGCCTCGTTCTGGAGGGAGGAGGCCTGCGCGGGGTCTACACCTCCGGCGCCCTCCGTTTTTTCATGGAGAAGAAACTCTATTTCCCCTATGTGGTCGGAGTTTCCATGGGAGCCTGCAATGCCGCCAACTACCTTTCCCGTCAGTTGGAGCGCAATCGGATCGTCAACATCGAGTTCGTCCGCGACCGGCGCTATCTGAGCCGTCTGCGCCTGCTGCTGGGCGGAGAACTGTTCGGGATGGATTTCATCTTCAACACCATTCCCGATCAACTGGTCCCTTTCGATTATCGACGGTTCGCCGCTGCCGAGGAAAAATTCTGGATCGTGGCTACCGACTGCCATTCCGGTACCCCTGTCTACTATGAAAAAGCGACCTTGGGGAAGGATTTCATGACCGCGCTGCGAGCCTCCTGCAGTCTCCCCTTCATCTCCAAGCCGGTATCCTTCGCGGGACGCGTGCTGATGGACGGCGGAATTGCCGATGCCCTTCCCGTTGGCAAAAGCATCGCCGACGGGAATGAACGCCATGTGCTGATTCTGACCCGTCCCCCGGGATACCGAAAAAAACCATTTCCCTTGGCCGGATTGACCGGTCTTTTCTATCCCCGTTTCAATGGCCTTCGGCAGGCTATCTCCCGGCGCCATTTGCTTTACAATCGGGCCATGGATCATATCGATTCCCTGGTGCGGGACGGCTCGGCGTTTGTCATCAGGCCGTCCCGCGACCTGGGTGTCGGCCGGGCGGAACGGGATCAGGATCGTCTTAACCAGACGTTTGAGCAGGGATACGCGGACGCCCGCTCCTCCTTTTCGGCCTTGGAAGGTTTTCTCCATTCCAGGTGGCCGGACTTTGCCAAAACAGGACGAAACCGATGAAGCGACATGTCACCATTCAGGTTTTCGGCAGGGTTCAGGGGGTTTGTTTCCGGGCTTATGCCCAAAGAAAAGCTGTCCAGCTCGGTTTGAGGGGCTTTGTCAAAAACATGCCGGGCGCCAGCGTCTATATGGAGGCCGAAGGAGAGGAGGATGCCCTGCAATCCCTGGTGGAGTGGGCCCATCATGGCCCGCCCGCCGCAAAAGTGGTTCAGGTGCAAGTCGACTATTCGGATATATTGAGGAATCCGGCGGATTTTGAAATCCGTTACTGGTAGCTTTTTTACCTGGGGCGGAGTCCTCAAAAACGGTTTGGAGACAATCAGCAAAATGCTCAATCCTTTCAAACTCGAACGCTATTTCGCCCGCTACGAATTTCATGCCGCCCATCTGCTGTGTTGTTCCGACTGCGAATCGGTTACGGTAAACGAAATCCTGGCCTTGGAACCGGATGCCGAGGAGCGCCTGAAGCGTCTTCGGCTGGGCTATACCGAAGCGCCGGGGAGCCCGGGGCTGCGCCGGGAAATCGCCTCCATCTACAAATCCATCCATCCCGAGGAGATTCTGGTCCACAGCGGCGCCGAAGAAGCAATCTTCCTTTTCATGCAGGCGACGCTTGGCCCCGATGACCATGTCATCGTTCACTGGCCCTGTTATCAATCCCTCGCCGAGATGGCCCGTGCCATCGGCTGCCGTGTTTCCCCGTGGATCGCCAGGGAGGAGCAAGGCTGGCGGCTCGATACAGATGAACTCAAAGGTCTGATGCGGCCGGAAACCCGGGCGGTCATCCTGAACACTCCTCATAACCCGACGGGATACCTGATGGATCGTCGTTGTTTCGACGAGGTGATCCGGGTGACCGATGAGCGGGGGGTGATTCTTTTTTCCGACGAGGTCTATCGCGGCTGTGAATATCGGGAGGAGGACCGTCTTCCCGCCGCCTGTGATTTGAGCGAGCACGCCGTATCCCTCGGCGTCATGTCGAAAACCTATGGTCTGGCCGGGCTCCGCATCGGCTGGGCCGCTACCCGCAACGCAAAGATCCTTAAAGGGATGGCCGTTCTCAAGGATTACACGACGATCTGCAACAGCGCCCCGAGCGAACTTTTGGCCGAAATCGCCCTTCGTCATCGGCAGGGCCTGGCAGATCGCAATCTGGCGATCATCCGGTCCAACCTGGCCCACCTGGACGATTTTTTCAGTCGCCATGATCATCGATTTCGCTGGCGGCGACCCGATGCGGGTCCTATCGCCTTCCCCCGCCTGGTCGGCGAAAAGGTGGATGTCTTCTGCGATCGATTGGTGAAAAAGAGCGGGGTGTTGCTTTTGCCGGGGACGATATACGATCATGACGGCAATCACTTCCGCATCGGTTTCGGGCGGAGCAATCTGCCTCAGGCACTGCAGCGTCTCGAGGAGTATCTGGCTTTCCCCACCGCCGAAGAGGTTCGATAAATGTCCGACACGGCGCGATTTTTTCTGCGAATGGCCGACGATATCCTGGCCGGCCGCCAGCCGCCAATGGACAGCTATCTGCGCCTGGCCGGCCTTCGCGACGAAGAGGTCCTGCATCTCCTCCCCGCCGCCGACCGGTTGCGTCATTCCTTCTGCGGGCGGTGCATCCATCTCTGCACCATCGTCAACGCCAAGTCGGGGCAATGTTCGGAAAACTGCGCCTTTTGCGCCCAGTCCCGCTTCTCTCGAAACCCGGGCCCGGTCTATCCCCTCAAATCACCGGCGATGATCCGCGAACAGGCGGATAAGGCGCAAAATTCCCCTATTCACCGTTTTTCCCTGGTCACCAGCGGGAAGGGGTTGTGCACCGCGGAAATTGAAACGATTCTGGCTGCCGTATCAGACCTGAAAAAAGACCGGCTGGCCTATTGTGCGTCTCTGGGCCTGGTGGCTGGCGATACCCTGGTGGGCCTGAAAGAAGCGGGGGTCAGCCGCTATCATCATAACCTGGAGACGTCCCGCAGTTTTTACCCTGCCGTCTGTACCACCCATTCCTGGGAGGAGCGTGCCGCTACCGTCCGGGAAGCCAAAAAGGCCGGATTATCGGTCTGCAGCGGCGGGATCTTCGGTCTGGGCGAGAGCGACGAGCAACGCCTCGAGTTGGCTCTGGAACTGAAAAATCTCTCCGTCGATGCGGTGCCGATCAATTTTCTTACCCCTATTCCCGGAACGCCCCTGGAATCTGCCGATTTTCTGACTCCATGGCGTTGTCTGAAAATTATCGCCCTTTTCCGGTTCGTTCTTCCCGACCGGGAGATTCTGGTCTGCGGGGGAAGGGAGAGAAACCTCCGCTCGCTCCATCCCCTGGTTTTCAGCGCCGGCGCCAGCGGCATCATGACCGGCCACTATCTGACCACCGAAGGGCGGCAGTTGCACGACGATCTGGAGATGCTGCGGGAATTGGGCTTCATGCCGCGTCAGGCCTGAAACTTTTTTTTGAAGGCGGGAATTTCCTTATTCGGAAGGGGAGGACCAAGTGAAGACGTCCGAAATGACAGTGGTTCTTGGAGACATCACCTCGATGGCGGTGGACGCCATCGTCAACGCCGCCAACCATTCCCTTCTCGGCGGAGGGGGGGTGGATGGCGCCATTCACCGCGCCGCCGGTCCTGAGCTGCTGGAGGAGTGCCGCACCCTGGGGGGATGTCCGACGGGTGAGGCGCGGATCACCAGGGGCTATCATCTTGCCGCAAAGTATGTCATCCACACCGTGGGACCGGTCTGGAAAGGCGGGGGGCATCACGAAGACGAGAATTTACGCCGCTGCTACCGCAGTTCCCTTGCCCTGGCCGAAGAAAATTCCGTAAAAACAATAGCTTTTCCATCCATCAGCACCGGCGTCTATGGCTTTCCCATTAAAAGGGCGTGCCGCATCGCGCTGCGGGAAGTGCGGAATTTTCTGGCCGCGGGAAGCGCCATTCAAAAGGTGTGGTTTGTCTGTTTTTCAAACCATGATGAGGAGGTTTATCGGCAGGCTCTCGCGGAGATTTCGGACGCCGACGCCGAGGTTTAAAGGCTGCTTAAAACATTTTGGGCAGCCTCCTAAAAATAGGTTTTTTGCTCTTTATCCTGCCAGCATTTGGAGAGGGCGCTGTTTTTACAGTGATCGGGCAACGGACATTGGCCCGGTCCAGGGCAGGGCTGAATCATGCAGGGCTCCAGGTGGATGGTGACGTCCGCGCCCTTGATGGCGCTCTCGATCCTTTTTTCGAGGGCATCGGCGATATGGTGGGCATCCTCAAGGGAGAGTTTGCGACAGACCACCAGATGGAGATCCATGATCTTCTGGGAGCCGGCCCGGCGGGTGCGAAGATTGTGATAGCCGACGAAGCATTCGCCGGAATCCTCGATCAATTGGGTGATCTGTTCCCGCAGGTTTTCGGGAAGTTGCTCGTCAAGGATGTCCCGAATGCCGTGGCGGAGCAGGAAGAAGGCCTCGTAAAGGATATACAGCCCGACCAGCATGGACAGCACGGGGTCCAGCCAGGTGATCCCGAAACGGCTGATCACCGCCAGGCCGATCAGCAATGCGGCATTGGTATAAACATCCATGGAAAAATGGATGGAATCGGCATGAAGGGCCGCCGATTCAGTTTTTTTGGCCACCTTCTTTAAGTAGCGGCTGATCAGCCAGGAAACCACCGTGCCCAGAAGAAGAACAGCCATTCCACCTTCCAGTTCCCTCAGTTCCATCCCCTGGAGCAGACGGCGGCCCGATTCGTAGAGTACCCATAATCCGGAAAGGGAGATAAACAGCGCCTGGGCCAGGGTTGCCAGGGTTTCAAATTTGCCATGGCCGAAGGGATGTTGCTTGTCGGGCGGTTCCTCGGCGCGCCGGATGGCCATGAAATTGATTCCCGACATGAAAATATCAAGAAGGGAATCGATCCCGGAGGAGAGAACGGCCAGGGAACCGGTAAACAGGCCGGTGGCAAGCTTTACGGCGCACAGGAAGGAAGCGGTGACGACGGAGAAGAGAGCGGCGCGGATTTTGGGGTTGGAAAGGGTCATGGGATTCGGCAACCGCGACAGAAAATGATCCTGAAAAAGCTATTTTTTCATGGGACAGGCGGCATTCCAGAGGAAATAGCCGTCGCCCGTAATGGCCCAGAAATTTTCGATCCGTTGATGGTAATAGGCGGTCCGGGCGCAGGCTTCGGCCAACTCCCGAAACCGCTCTTCGCCGATAGTTTCCGCGGTCAGACAGAAACGATAGAAACTCTCGACGCCATCCAGAATAGCGGCCAATTCCTTGATGTTGGGCTCAAGGTTTTTCATGATGTACCAGTTGCCGGCGAAGGCGGTGATTTCCTGGGCTGTCACCTCAAAGATGTTTAAACGACGGTCGGAAATCACGTAATCCCGAAGAAAATAGTCGGCGCCTCGCGCTTTCATCCCGGCTTCGTCTGCGGCTATTGCCTGGCGGCTTGTCAAATCTTCGTAGAAAATTCGCAGAAGACGGCTGCAAAGTTCATCGACAGCGATTTCATCCTGCAGCGAGGCGATCGAAAAATCTTCCAAATCGAATATCATATTGAAACCATTAGTATTTTTATTTTTATTCATGATTCTTCCCAGAACACAGTTTATAATCTGCCCCTTGACTGGTCAAGACAAGAGAATTTAGAGTTGAGACCAAATCTCCGGAAGATGAGGGAATGGCATCTTCCTTCTCCATTGCCGGGATGATATGATAAATTCAAAACATTATTGGGAAAATTCATTTACATGCCGGTCAGAATCGTCACTGTCGTACTTTTTTCTCTGTTGGTTTCAGGGCCTGGTCTTCATCTTTGGCTGGAGACCTGCCAGGCACAGCAGTCTCCAGCCAGTCTGACCCGGGAAAAGAAGATCGAGGAAGAGGAAGAAAAACAGGGGAATATCTACAATCTCCTGTTCGGTTCAGCGCCCAGCATGCCGACCGAGAGAGGTTTGCTGATTATTCACGCCTTTCATGACCGCAACCAGAACATGGTCCAGGACCCCGGCGAGGATTTTCTGAGAAATGAGATTGCCTGCGTTGTGGACGGCATCCTTTACCGGGTGCCGGCATTCATCCCGGGCCTGAAACTTCACAGCAATTATCTTATCCGCTGTGCCACGGATGAGCGACACGAAAGGTTTAAGCCGATTCAGGACGAGGAAGAGGTTTTCGTGGCGCGGAGAGGGCAGGTTTTCGACATCGGGATTGCCTGTGAAATCATCGAAAAGGGTGATCCTTCTCCAGTCTCTTCCCCAATCGGTTCCAAGGTTCCCAAACCGTAACGGTCATGGCAAATACAAATCTCCCTGTACCATTTCCCGACAGGTGATAAGATTAAAGAAAAGGAATGGACACCTTGAATGACCGGCCATGAAAAAGGAGGGAATCGTGACTGATTTCGGATTGTCAAAAAAACAAAGCGATCTTCTGGTCCCCATTCTGGAAAATCTCACCGAGATGATTCTGCTGACCCGGAAAGCCTTCAATCGGCAGAAAACGTCCTTTTTGAACGATGCCGACAAAATTCGAAGCCGGGTTGAGGAGGCAATAGA
Source organism: Desulfuromonadaceae bacterium (assembly GCA_012512925.1). GTDB lineage: Bacteria > Desulfobacterota > Desulfuromonadia > Desulfuromonadales > JAAYDE01 > JAAYDE01. The sequence continues at coordinate 28,224 of JAAZDE010000140.1, read as the reverse complement.
ATCCGCCAAAGCCGATCTTCAGAAAATTCAGGGCCCATCTGACGAAAAAACCAAAGCGGCCCAGTTACAGAACATTCTCGCCCATGTGGAAATGATCAAGGAAAAGGTTTCGGAACTTTTCGATCCGGTCAAGAAACAGATATCGGGAGGGATTCTTTTCTCTGACAAGGCTATTTCCCAGACCAACTTCCTTTTTGACCATGAAGCGGGGATATTCCGCTCCTTTGAAGATATCCTGGTAACCGGAAACAACATTCTCGTGACCTATGTCAACGGCAAAATCGATGACATGCACCGGCTTTGCATCGAGTTTGCCACAGATCACGAGGCGCGTCTGATCGAAGGTTTGTGTCAGCCCCAGGCTGCGCCGATCTTTCTGGCGATCCTGGATTGCATTCGCAACATTTCCCATCACGAAAAGGAGATCATCCGCCTGTTCCATGGGTGATTCTGATTCGCTTCCAGGGTCCGATATTGAAAGGGAGAAAAAATGCGCAAAGCCCCCCAAATGGGGCTTTGTTTAATTTTGCCAGCGATTCCGTCCGGAACTGCCTGCATCAATAAATTTGATGAAATCCCAGGTCATTTTCCCCTATCATAAGCAATGGAGTTGATCCCGACATTTTTATGAAATCGCCAAAGACCTTAATCGTGCATTGTCCCATCTGCGGCAGGGCGGTTGATTGGGACACCGGTTCCGACCGGCCGTTCTGCTCTCCGCGATGCCGGCTGATCGACCTTGGCAACTGGTCGGGGGAGGAGTACAGGATCCCCTGTGGCAAGCCTCTGGACGATGAGGACGAGGGGACAAACTTTCCATCCACAGAAAGCTGAGCGGATGTACCATCTGACCATTCAAACCGATTTTGCCGCCGCCCATAACCTGCTCCATTATCATGGGGACTGCGAAAACCTTCATGGGCATAACTGGAAGGTGGAAGTGACTGTTGCCACCCGTGATCTCGACAAAGCCGGCCTCGGGATCGATTTTCGCATACTCAAGGGGGAGACGAAGAAACTTCTTCAGGGACTCGATCACAAATATCTGAACCAGCTTCCTTTTTTTCAGGATATCAGTCCCTCCTCGGAAAATATTTGCCGTTACCTTTTCGAACGGCTCGAGGAAATTTTCGCCCCTTACCAGGTGACGGTCGAAAGGGTCGGCGTCTGGGAGTCGGACAATGCCTGCGCCGCCTATACCCGCGACTGAGGCCCAATTGCTGGAGATGTTTTCCTCCATCCAGGGGGAGGGCACATGGCTGGGACGGCGCCAGGTTTTCATCCGCTTTGCCGGCTGCAACCGGGCCTGCGCCTATTGCGATACCCCGGTCGAACCGGCGGATTACTGCCGCGTGGAAAAATTCCCGGGCCTGGGAGATTTCGAGAAAATCCCCAATCCCGTTTCCCTTGCCGAAATAAAAACCATCCTGACCCGGTGGCTGGAAACCGTTCCCGGCGCTCATCACTCCTTGAGTCTTACCGGGGGGGAGCCGCTTCTTCACTGGCGGCTTCTCCGCGAATGGCTGCCTGATTTACGTTCCCTTCTGCCGATCTACCTGGAGACCAACGGCACCCTTCCTCAGGCTCTGTCAAAACTGCTGCCCTGGATCGATTATGTCGCCATGGACATCAAATTGCCCTCTCTGACCCAAGAAGCGGCGACGTGGGAGGAGCATGGCGAATTTTTGTGTTTGGCCGGGGGAGGGAAGGGATGTGTCAAACTCGTTATCGATCGGAGAGCCGATGGCGAAGAAATGATGCGAGCCGCCTGCATGGCGGCGGCGCAGGCGCCTTTTCTCCCCCTCATCCTGCAACCCTGCACCGGGGGCGAGCCGCTTTCGGCTCCTGAAATTCTCCGCCTCCAGGGAAAGCTCGCCGAGGTGCATCCCGATGTGCGGGTGATCCCACAAATGCACCCCATGCTGGGTCTTTTGTGAGATGCAAATCTTAAAAAAGGGACGCACAGCGCCCCTTTTTCTTCATGTAATAGATTAGATGTAATATCCCAATATAATGAAATAGAACAAAAAATAATAGAAAATCAGACGTCCGCCAACGCGCACAACCGGTTATGGACCGCGTCGGCATGTCCGTCCACTTTTACCTTTTCCCATACCTTTTCAATATTTCCTTGCGGGTTGATCAGGAAGGTGCTGCGCACGACGCCGAAGTACTCCCGACCGCACATTTTTTTCAACTGCCAGACTCCGTAGCTTTGGCATGCCTGGTGGTCGGGATCGCTCAGCAGTTCGACCTTCAAGCCGTGCTTTTCGATGAACTTTCCGTGGGACTTGGCCGAATCGGGGCTGATGCCGAGGATGACGGCCTGTTTTTGAGCGAACTCTTCGGTCATCTCGGAAAAGTCGGCCGCCTCGCGGGTGCACCCCGAGGTGTTATCCTTCGGATAAAAATAGAGAACCACCCAACGCCCGGCGTAATCGTCCAGGCGGATATCCTTTTCGTCCTTGTTTTTCAGGCAAAACTCCGGCGCTTTCTGTCCTGCTTCAAGAACCCCCATTCCTTTTCCTCCTTTTGAAAATTCAGAAAAAATTCGCCATCACTTCCGGTCAAAGCGTTTGAAAAGGATGCCGTGATGCCAGAGGATGCCCTGATCCCCCTCCTGCAAAACGGAAAAATCCTCAGCGCTGACCCGCATTTCCACCTGGTCCCCGTTATGACCTATGTGAAAGGTGATGAAATGATGGCTGTTGGGAAGTATTTTGTCCTCTCTGGTATACCGATGCTTGGCCCGCTTGCTGACCACCACCGCCTCATCGCCGGTCAGGGGAAGATCCCGTTGCTGGCGCCAATTGGCATAGTTGCGCATGACCAGGGAGAGAATGACAATGCCGAAGACAACAATGATGCCGAGCACCAGGAAATTAGGCCATTTGTTCATGTAGTCCACCCACATTTTTTGGTGAGAGTTTAAATAATGCCGTGTTTTCGGCCGGTTTTCTGGAAAGCGGCAAGGCACCGCTCGATGTCCGGGCGGCTGTGGGCCGCGGAAATCTGTACCCGAATGCGGGCTTTTTGCTGAGGGACAACCGGGTAGGAAAAAGCGATGACATAGATTCCTTCATTCAACAGATCCTCGGCCATGATTTTAGCCAGTCGGGCATCGTAGAGCATGATGGGGACAATGGGATGAATGCCGGGATTAATGGCAAATCCTGCGGCTGTCATCTGGGCCCGGAACAATTCCGTATTTTCTCTGAGACGCCGGCGCAGCTCCTCTGCCGTGGCGAGCAACTCAAGAACCCTCAGGGAGGTGGCGACAATGACCGGGGCCAGGGTGTTGGAGAACAGGTAGGGGCGGGACCGTTGGCGCAGCAGGGCCACCATTTCTGAAAAGCCGCTGGTGAATCCGCCCGACGCACCGCCCAAGGCCTTGCCGAGGGTGCTGGTGATGATATCCACTTTTCCCGATACGCCGCAGTGTTCGGGGGTTCCCCTCCCGGTGGGACCGAAAAATCCGGTGGCATGGCTGTCATCGACCATGACCAAAGCCCGATGACGCTCCGCCAGGGAAACGATTTCCGGCAGTTTGGCCACATCCCCATCCATGCTGAAAACGCCGTCGGTGGCGATGAGGCGGATCTTGGCGGAAGCCGATTTTTGCAACGACTCTTCGAGATCATTCATGTCACCGTGGCGGTAGACGAAGCGCTTGGCCTTGCACAAGCGGATGCCGTCAATGATGCTGGCATGGTTGAGGGCATCGCTGATGACGGCGCAATCCTCGTCAAGGAGGGTTTCGAAAAGGCCACCGTTGGCATCGAAACAGGAACTGTAGAGGATGGCATCCTCCATTCCCAGGTATTCGGCGATTTTAATCTCCAGTTTTCTGTGGATATCCTGAGTGCCGCAGATGAAACGCACGGACGACATACCGTAGCCGTAACGGGAAAGGGCATCCCGGCCCGCGGCGATCAGTTCCGGATGGCCGGCCAGGCCGAGATAGTTGTTGGCGCAGAAGTTGAGAACCTCCCTTCCTTCACCGAGGCGGATGCGACTTCCCTGGGGGGAGGTGAGTAACCGTTCTTCCTTATACAATCCCGAAGCTGAAATCTCCTCGAGCAGGGGGCGGAAGAAGGATTTGGCCGGTTCATTCATTCTTTTTTCCCTTTCGCGCCTTACGTCTCGCCAGGTGAGAAAGCATATCCTTCACCAGACCGGCCAGGTCGTGGGAGGGGCGCCACCCCCAATCAAGCCTTGCCTGGGAATCGTCAATGACCGAAGGCCACGAATCGGCGATCTGCTGCCTGTCATCCGGCTGGAAGAAAATCTCGAAATCGGGCAGATGCTTGCGGATCTCCTCGGCCAATTGCAGGACGGTGAAGCTGATGCCGGTGACATTGTAGCTGGTGCGCACCGTGATGCAAGCCGGATCGGATTTCATCAGGAGGAAGATTGAATCGAGCGCATCCGGCATGTAGAGCATTGGCAGACGGGTGTCGGATCGGACGAAACAATGATATCGGGATTGGGCCAGAGCCTCGTGAAAAATTTCCACGGCGTAATCGGTGGTGCCGCCTCCCGGATGGGTCCGATAGCTGATGATGCCGGGGAAACGTAGACTGCGGACATCGACGCCGTGGCGGAGAAAGTAGTACTGGCAGAGATACTCGCCGGTTGCCTTGGTGATGCCGTAAAGGGTGACCGGATCGAGGACGGCCTCCTGAGGGGTATTCTGTTTCGGCGTTCGCGGCCCGAAAGCGGCGATGGAACTGGGCCAGAAAACCCGGCACCGACAGACGCGGGCCGCCTCGAGGATATTTCGCAGGCCATGAATGTTGACCTGCCAGCAATCCTCGGGGTGCCTTTCTCCCTTGGCGGAGAGGATACCTGCAAGATGATAAATGGTCGTGACGCCATGTCGGGAAACGGTGTTGAGAACCGACTGACGGTCGGTGACGTCGAGAATTTCGAACCTTCCCATTGGGGATCGGGGCAAATTTCGGCCGCAGGAAATGATCCGCTCCATGCCGTAACGTTTTTGCAGGGCGGGGACCAGGTCGCTGCCGATCTGGCCGGTGGCGCCGGTCACCAGAATCATGTTTTCAAGGCTGTCGTCCATGTTTCGGCTCCACAAGGCGAGAACAACCGATTTGGTTTATTTTAGCACATGGCCGGGGCCTGTTTCAGGCTCACCGCTATCTTGACGAAAAGCCTGCCAGGCCTCGCGGAGAAGAAGTTCCGCCTCCCCCCGGTAACGGGGAGAGTGGTGAAAGAGAAGGAAACGGGCGGCCCGGCTTCGACGGGCGATTTCCCCGGCCAAGCGGGCGGTCAGATGGTTCCTTTCTTCGGCCAGGGATAAATCCTGGTGGGAAAAAACCGCTTCGATGACCAGAAGATGGGAATCCTCAGCCAGGGCGATGATCTTGTCCAGATTGTTTGCGGTGGGAGAGACATCGGTGACATAGGTTACTTTCATTCCCCGTTCCCGGTGTGCGATGCGCTGGAAAAGTTCCTTGAAGGGGACGACGTTTTCCCCTCCGCCGGCAAGAGGCACGTCCATCGGCGCATCGGCGGGATTATCACCACGGGCCGCATCCTTGAAGGTGGCCAGCCAGGGGCCCGGCTGGAAGTTATTGGCTTCGAGAGCATCCTTATGGATGGCGATATGGGTCGGCTCGGCCAGGGAAAAGGCCAGACTGTCGATGTCGCCGTGGTCCAGAGCCAGGGCCCGCACCAGAAAGTGGGGTTCTTGCAGAATGGTGTCCCCGGCAATCGGCGTCATTCCGGCGTCTTCCGGCGAAAAGCAGTGGCGGGCGCGGAAATGGGTTTCGCGGATGGCGCCGGAAAGGAGTTCCCGAACCGTCAGTTGAAGGGGATAGTCGCGGATCAGATTCCAGGTGTAGCCGGCCAATTGTCCCTTTATGCGTTCGGTTATCCCTTTAGGGCCGTAAACCAGAAGAGGAGTCTCCCGGTAGAGGAAAAAGCGGATCAGCGCCCCGAAACCGATCAGGTGGTCGATATGGGCGTGGGAAATGAACACGGCCCGGATCTGCATGGCTTCCCTTGGCGTCAGCGGATGGATGTCGCCGCAGTCGAACAGCAGGGCGCTGCCCCGGTGAGCAATTCTGACATAGAGAGCGGGATCGCCGAAAGGACCGTTGATCAATCGCGGGAAAAAGACCGAACGCATAAAAATCCTGATGTGTTAAAAAAATCAGGCCACCGCTGAAAAGAAAAAGTGGGCCCCGGCAACCGCTGGAGCCCACTCGGAAAAGGCCGCTTGGCTACGGTGGAACCATATTATCCTATTCGACCTGAATGGTGGTGTAGGAAAGATAGGAGCCCCTCTGCACGAGAAGGCGAATGATCTGTCCCTGCTTCATTCCCTGGATGGCTTTCCGATAGGATGCCAGATCGGGTGTTTCCGTGTTGTTGATCTCCAGAATCAGATCCCCCGGTCTGAGATTGGCCGCGGCGGCGGGACCGTCAGGCGCCACCTGGGTGACCAGGATTCCCTTGCTTCTCTTGAGGTTGTAAAAACGCATCGTTTCCGGAGTGATTTCGGAAACGGTCATCCCCAGTTTGTCCGCGTCGCCTCCGGATACCTCGGCAACCTGTTCATCCTCCGGTGCCTGTCCCAGGGTGGTTTGGACCGTCTTTTTCCGGCCGTCCCGGAAAAGCACGATTTCAACCTTTTCTCCCACGGTCCGGTCCGCCACCAACCGGGGAAGGTCGTTGAGGATATTGATCTCATTGCCATTGAAGGACAGGATGATGTCCCCCCGCTGGATCCCCGCTTTGTCCGCGGGGGAATCCTTGACCACCTCGGAAACCAGGGCTCCCTGGGCTTCCTCGAGGCCGAAGGATTTGGCCAGGTCGGAAGAAACATCCTGGACGGTTACCCCAAGCCAGCCCCGCACCACTTTCCCTTTATCGCGAAGTTGCGGGACGGCGTTTTTGGCGGCATTGACCGGAGTGGCAAAACCGATTCCCTGGCCGCCACGGACGATGGCGGTATTGATTCCGACCACCTCCCCCTTGGCGTTGAAAAGTGGGCCGCCCGAGTTGCCGGGATTGATGGAGGCGTCGGTCTGAATGAAATTGTCATAGGGGCCGGCGCCGATAACCCTGCCTTTGGCGGACACGATTCCCACCGTAACGGTCTGTTCGAGACCGAAGGGGTTGCCGATGGCGATGACCCATTCACCCACCCGCAGGCTGTCGCTGTCACCGAGTTTGGCTACCGGAAGTTCCTCCTTGCCGGTGTCGATCTTGATCAGAGCCAGGTCCAGTTTTGGATCGAGCCCCCTGACCACCCCTTTGTAAGTGCGTCCGTCGGCCAGGCGGACGCCGATTTCATCAGCTCCGTCGACCACATGATTGTTGGTGAGAATGAAGCCGTCGGCCGAAATGATGAACCCCGAGCCGAGAGATCTCTCCTTCCGGGGGGTGTTCGGCATGTCGCGGAAAAAGCGCTCGAAAAATTCGTTGAAGAATTCGTCCCGTGTCCCTGGCAGCATGGGTTTGCGAAACTGAACCGTTTTCGAGGTTCGGATATTGACCACGGCCGGCTTTATTTTTTGAGAGAGTTCGACAAAATCGGGAATTTGTCCCACCTGTGCCGAAACGTCCAGGGCCAGGCCAGCCAACAGGATCATCAAACAGGAAAAAATGGTTTTAATCGGTCTCATCTTGTCCTCCATGGGGTCACGGGTTTTCCTTTTTATTAATCATGAGGCGCTTTGATGTCAATGATGCGCCTGTAAAGTTGTTTTAAGTTTTGTGAATGACATCAATGAATTAAAAAAACCGGGCCTGAAATGGGCCCGGCGTGGAGGGTTTGACGGCTGGGGCGGCCGTCATGTTTTGGCTTTGACCTCGGCCACGCAGGCTTCCAGGGCCCTGGAAAGATGGGCAATGGCCTTTTCTCTGGTCAGTCTGGTCCGGTAAAGGAGCATCTGCTCCGCCTTGCGGGTACTGAAATGCCAGTCGTCGGCGAGGAAAGAACTCCCGGTCCATTCCTCTTTGGGGATCGCCAACACCTTCGCCTGGGGATTGGCCTGAGCGATAATCAGTTGGGCCAGTTCTTCCCAGGTAAGATAGACGGTGGCCAGGTTGAACAACTCCCCCTTGGGTCTGGCGGAAATGATACCTTTGACCCCGGTGATGAAATCGTCCAACTGGAGAAAGCTTCCGCCGCTATTGGCCGGAACCTCGATGACCCCTTTCTGGATCGCATCCTTGATCATGCCGCGGATATGCTTGCCCCCTATTTCATCCCCGTAGGCATACCAGATCATCACGTTGTTGACGGCCAGTTCGTGTTTCTCGGAGTAGATCTTCCCCAATTCCTCGGTGATCAGCTTGGCCAGGGCGTAGGAAGGCTTGCGTGCCTTTTCGACCAGATGGGGATGAGTTTCATCCACCGGCGAGGTCAATGGTTTTCCGTAGGCCACCGCCGTACTGGCATTGATGACATGCTGCACACCTTGCTCCACCGCGGCGTCGAGAAGATATTTATACCCTTTGACGTCTATGTCGATAAGATCCACCAGGTCTTCGGAGAAACTCCAGGCCAGATGGAGGACGGCATCGACGCCCTGGACGGCAGTCTCGATCAGATTTTTGTCGGAGAGGTCGCCGGCTACTGTTTCCACCCCGGTAGCGGCCAGCTTTTTAAGCCCTTCGGCATTCTTGTCGAACACCCGGACCTCATGTCCCTCCTGCGCGAAAACCCTGGCCACATGGCCGCCCATGTTGCCGCAGCCACCGGTAATGAGAATTTTCATTTTCGTTCCTCCCCGTCTTTATTGAGGCCGCCAACAATGGGAATTGGTGTCGGCCGACCCCGGGAAAATAAAAAAGAATAATGTGCCCGGAGAAAGACTAGAAAATAGGGATCGATCCGTCAAGATCAATATATTTCCCCATCCAGGAGGCGGATTGGACCCTCACCGGGTTGCGGCTTCTTTCGCCACCTGTTCCAGGGATTTTCCGCTGCGCCCCGACAGCGGCTCGTCCCGAACCGGGTTCCTGTCCGTCGTGGCCTCCTCATCCGCCATCTTGATCAGCAGCCAGGCTTCATCCTTGCCGGTTTTGAATCGTTTCAGGGCGAAGCCACCCTTGAGTTTTTTCCCGTGGAGGAAAATCGTCACATGACCCTTTTCCAGACCCTCCTGAACAGGGATGAGTTCCCCTTTTTTGTCCGGCAAGAGGCTGTAGGTTCCTTCATCCCAGATCAGGACGGTTCCTCCGCCGTATTCCCCTTCGGGAAAGGTTCCTTCGAAATCGGCATAGTCAAAAGGGTGGTCCTCGGTAGGGACAGCCAGTCTTTTATCTTTGGGGTCAAGCGAAGGGCCTTTGGGTATGGCCCAGGATTTGAGCACACCGTCAACCTCTATGCGGAAGTCGTAATGAAGGGTCGAAGCCTGATGTTTTTGAACGACGAATATGGGAGCTTCACCGGGGCCGGGATGTTTCCCATAGGGTTCGGCGGTCTTTTGGAAATTGCGTTTTTGCCGATACACATAAAGTGGTTTTGAGTCGCTCATAATTCTTTGGAAAGGTAGCTGCTGACCGTCGGCAGGGTCAGGATCGGACCAGTGGATTGCCTGGGCTGGAAATATTCCAACAAGTGGACCTGTTCGTCCCGCGTGACGAGTCCTTCAAAAAGAGGAAGGAACCGTTTTTCCTCCTTGTCGATATGCCTGCGGTTGAGTTCGACAAAGGTCCACAGAATTTCCACTATACGGTTCTTCAGAAGTGGTATTTGCGGTACGGTCTGCAGAATCTGGCGGTTAATGTTTTTAAGCAGCTCATCGGAGGCTTTATGTTCCGCTTCCAACTCCATCAGAAGCGGGATCTCATTTTCGTCCAGTTTCAGGGCCAAAAGCTGGAAGAGCTTTTCTTCCTTGAAGTGGTGACATCGATTGTTGAAATCCAGAGTCGAAGCAACTACGTCGAGGACCTGTTCCACCTTCAGGGGAGCGCCCTTTTCCAGGTGACGGGCCAGTTGCGACATCTCCTTGAGACTGGCGAGGCTTTCCTGGTGTTCACGACGAATCTTCTCAATGATACTCATCCCTGTCCTTTCCGATGTCGGATCATTCCTCAGTGAAAGCTGAATGTGTTGCCTTGGGAGCATCTTTTCAGCGGTGCCCAGGTGTGACCAGTACAGGAAATGGGGATACCGTTTAAAATCTAGCTGATAAAAAGTGGATTCGCAACCTCGGGGGCTTGTCATTCGAAGGAAGGATGAAGGGACGAGTTTTCTCTTGTCATGAAGGAATATCCTGAACATAATGGATCGCTTATGGTCCTGTTTGGACGATCCCACGACCCATCCGGTTCCCGGAAAAATTTTTACCGCAAAGGATTTGCATGGCCCATCATACGCTTAAAAAAGGATATTCCAACCTGGTCGAACGGCTGAACCGCTTTCCGCTCGGAGCCCCTCCTTCGCGCCTGCTTTACGAAATCCTCGAACTGCTGTTCAGTGAAAGGGAAGCCGCTCTGGTGGCGCAGCTTCCCATCCGTCCCTTTACGGTGGGCAAGGCGGCCCGTATCTGGAAGGTTGGTCTGGATGAGGCCCGGAACACATTAGAGGCTTTGGCTTCCCGCTCCATTCTGCTCGATCTGGAAAAGGAGGATGGAAGCGTCCTCTATCTTCTTCCTCCACCGATGGCGGGTTTTTTTGAATTCAGCCTGATGCGCAGCGGAGGGAACCTCGACAAAAAACTGCTCAGCCGGTTGCTGGAAAACTACCTGGACCAGGAGGAGGATTTTTCCAAAGCTTTGTTCGGCGGTGGAAAAACCCAAATGGGACGGATCTTCGTCCATGAGCCGGCCATCGCCGAAGAAGACAGCCTTCACGTGCTGGATTATGATCGGGCCAGTGAAGTGATCCGCTCCGCCTCCGACATCGGCATCGGTCTCTGTTTCTGCCGCCATAAAAAGGAGCATGTCGGACAAGCCTGTGACGCTCCTCAGGATATCTGCATGACCTTCAACGCTCCGGCGGCTTCTCTTATCCGCCATGGCGCCGCCAGGAGGGTGGATGCTTCGGAATGTCTCGATCTCCTGGCCCAGGCCTATGACTACAATCTGATCCAGTTCGGGGAGAATGCCCGCGAAGGTATCAGTTTTATCTGTAACTGTTGCCGCTGCTGCTGCGAGGCGATGAACGCGGCCCGACGGTTCGGCGTTCTCAATCCGATCCATACCAGCAACTATCTGCCTGAAATCGATCCGGAAAAATGTATCGGCTGCGGCTTGTGCATGAAATATTGCCCGGTGGAGGCAGTTTCTTATGACCATGTTGAAACCGGCGAGGGGCTGCCCAAGGTGGTTCTCCACGAGGAGGATTGCCTCGGCTGCGGCATCTGCCACCGCATCTGCCCCAATGGCGCCATTCGCTTCCGGGAACGGGGTACGCGGATCATCCCGCCGCTCAATTCAACTCACCGGGTGGTCCTGATGGCGCTGGAACGGGGCAAACTCCAGAATCTCATCTTCGACAACCAGGTGCTTTTGAGTCATCGCATCCTTGGAGCGGTGCTGGGGGTTCTGTTGGGTCTGCCGCCGGTCAAACGTCTCATGGCAAGCCAGCAGGTGCGCTCCCGTTACCTGGAGCATTTAAGTCGGAAATATGGGTGACGCCGCTGCAGAAAGCCGCTTCTGAAACTGGAAACGGTTCGAAGCCCGCCCCAAAAAAGACAACGGTTCCTCCTCAGGCGGCGGAACCGTTGTCTTTTTTTATATTTCAGACCGCTGTCATTCCAAAGCGGCGATGTCGGGTTCGACGACGAAACGCTTGATTTTCCTGGTGGTGGTTTTGGGGAATTCATCTTCGCGCAGGGAGAATTTTTTGATCCGTTTGTAATCGGCCAGGTTTTTGGAGTGTTCCAGCACTTCGCGGCGGATCAACTCCTCCATTTCCTGGGAGCCGAACGGCGTTTTCCCCGCCTCCCGGGCATAGTTGTCAACGGCCTCCTGGTTGGGATAGATCAGGGCATAGACCTCCTCTGCGGTCTTGTCGATCTTGTGGCCGTAAACCATGACTTCAGCGATGAAATCACTCTTGAGAAGTTCTTCCTCCACCTCTTCGGGGTAAACGTTCTTGCCGTTGGGGGTAACGATGAGGTTTTTGAGCCGGCCGCAGATGTAAAGATATCCGTCGGCGTCGAGACGTCCCAGGTCACCGCTGTAGTACCAGCCGTCCCGGAGCACATCTTCGGTGGCTTTGGGATTATTGTGATATCCCTGCATGACATTGGGTCCCTTGATCAGAATCTCCCCCACACCCTCATCGTTGGGGTCGACAATCCTGACCTCGACACCGGGCAGAACTTTACCCACCGAGCCGAGGCGCTGGAAGAAAGGGGATTCCGCCGAAACCACCGGGGAGGTTTCGGTGATCCCGTAGCCTTGATAGATAGTCAGGCCGAATTTTTTCAAACCTCCCTGGATTTCCGGATCCAGGGCCGCTCCGCCGCTGATGAAGATCATCTCGCCGCCACCCATCGACTTGAGTATCTTACCCTTGACAATCTTGTTGGTTCCGGGAAGGGAAAAAAGCATTTTCAACACATGGTTGTCTTCGATTTTCTTGCGGATGCGGTTGAAAAAAATCCGGTAGAGGGCAGGCACACCCAACATGAAGTTGGGTTGCACTTCCTGAAGGTTGGGGCCGATCTTTTTAAGGGATTCGACAAAGGATACGGTCCCGCCGAGGGTAAGAGGAAGGATGATCCCCAACACTTGTTCAAAAATATGGTGTATGGGCAGAACCGAGAGCATATGGACCTTATCGGTGAGACGATAGAGGTCGATTCCCGTGTAGACATTGGACATGATGTTGGAATGGGAGAGAATGGCTCCTTTGGAGCGTCCCGTGGTGCCGGAGGTGTAAATGATCACGGCCGGATCGGAGGGGTGATGCTGCGGGGGGAGGGGGGGCTCCTCCTGACGGAAGCCGCTCAGATATTCCAGGCGCCTTTTCTTGAAAAGACGCCTCACCTGAATCTCCTGACCTCCGAGAAGATGGCCGCCGAAACCGTTCCTGGATCCTGAAGAGGACCCCTGTTTTTGCAGGAAGAGGTAGAACTTGTCGGCCAATTGTTCGAAGTTGGTGATTTCTTCCTTGGGCAGTTCATATTTCTGGGAAATCCGCCGCCATTCTGAAACCAGGTCATCAACCATCATTTCCATGACCGGGTCGGCGATCTTCTTGTCCCCATCCGGATGCATGATGACGATTTTTTCCAGTTTGGGGAGATCCGCCACCAGGGAAACCAGGGTGTCCAGATAGGTTTCCTCGGTGAAAACAATTCTGGCTTCGCAATCGGTCAGGATATGACGGATCTCCCCGGCCTTGAGCTCCTTGTCGATAGGTACCACGATACCGTCGGATTTGAGAATGGCCAGATAAGCGGTGACCCAGCGGCAGGAAGGAACGGCCAGGATGGCGACCCTGTCGCCTTTTTTGATTCCCGACTTTTGCAGCCCGGAAGTGATCTGCTCGGATTCCGTCCACAAAGAGCGGTAGGAAAAGGATTGCCAGATATTCCCAATCTTCTGTTGGAAAGCGGCCTTGTCCCCCATTTTGAGACAGGACTCATAAATTTGTCCATCAATGGTTTTCATGAAGGTCCATCCCTGATTTTTTTAAAAAAATTGGCACATCCTACCGTTAAAAGGAAAATTTTGGCAAGGGGGTATCTCCGCTTATTATCCCCGTGGGAAAATCGTATTATTTTTTAAACCTTCCAGCCAGAAAAAATTTAAAAATAAGCGTCTCTTTTAAAGATTAAGTGGAACTTTTCAAAAAAAGCCCTCCTTTATTTGCCATAATTGAAAAATTCTATTGTCTTTACAAGACCATCTCTTTTTTGTAAGTTGCTTATTTGAGTCTTTTTCTGCGGAATCTTCACACGGTCACACGGCTGAAAACTATGGATCAGAAATTTATCCGCAATTTTTCCATCATTGCCCATATCGATCACGGCAAGTCGACCCTGGCTGACCGTCTTCTGGAGGCGACCGGCGCCCTGACCATTCGGGAACGGACCGATCAGTTTCTGGACAAGATGGAACTGGAACGGGAACGGGGGATCACAATCAAGGCTCAGGCCGTCCGTCTGACCTACCGGGCCAGGGACGGGCGGGATTACATCCTCAATCTGATCGATACGCCCGGTCATGTCGATTTTTCCTACGAGGTCAGCCGCTCTCTTTATGCCTGCGAAGGAGCGCTGCTGGTGGTGGACGCGTCGCAAGGGGTGGAGGCTCAGACCCTGGCCAATGTCTATCTGGCCATCGATCAGAACCTGGAGGTGTTCCCGGTGCTCAACAAGATCGACCTGCCGAGCGCCGATGCGGGAAAAGCCCGCCAGGAGATCGAGGAGATCATCGGCATCGACGCCCACGACGCCATCGAGGCCAGCGCCAAGGAGGGGATCGGCATCGAGGATATCCTGGAAGCTCTGGTGCAGCGGATTCCGCCTCCCAGAGGCAACCCCGAAGCGCCGCTCAAGGCGCTCATCTTCGACTCCTGGTACGATCCCTACCAGGGGGTTATCATCCTGATCCGTGTCGTCGATGGGGTTGTCGCCAAGGGAGACAAGATTCTCCTGATGGCCAACAAAAAGAGTTATGAGGTGTTGAAGGTGGGTGTTTTCAGCCCCCATCCCGTAGAATGCAAAACCTTGGGGGCGGGGGAGGTCGGTTTTCTCATCGCCGGAATCAAGGTGGTCCAGGATGCCAAGGTGGGGGAAACCATCACCCATTTTCACCGCCCGGCGGCACAACCCCTGCCCGGCTTCAAGGAAGTGAAACCGATGGTCTTCAGCGGCCTTTACCCCATCGATCCGGGGGATTACGACGCCTTGCGGGACGCCATGGAAAAGCTTCGGCTCAACGATTCCTCTTTTTCATTCGAGCCGGAGACTTCCGTCGCTCTCGGTTTCGGTTTCCGCTGCGGCTTCCTTGGTTTGCTCCATATGGAGATCATCCAGGAACGTCTGGAAAGGGAATTCGGTATTTCCCTGATCACCACGGCCCCGACCGTCGTCTATTTTGTCTATACCACCGACGGCAAGACGATTCGGGTCGACAGCGCCACCAAACTCCCGGAAGAACAGCATATCGCCCGCATCGAGGAGCCTTTCATACGCGCCTCCATCCATCTTCCTCACGAATATGTCGGCGTGGTGCTGGCCCTTTGCGAAGAAAAAAGAGGCATTCAGAACGAAATCCGATATCTGACCTCCGATCGGGTGATCGTGGTTTACGAATTGCCCCTCAACGAGATCGTCCTTGATTTCTACGATCGGCTGAAATCCATTTCCCGCGGCTACGCTTCCCTTGATTACGAGTTTCTCGATTACCGGTCCAGTCAACTGGTTCGCCTCAATATTCTCATCAACGGCGAGCCGGTCGACGCCCTGTCGCTGATCGTCCACCGGGACAACGTTTCCCAGCGGGGGCGGGATCTGATCGTCAAGATGAAGGAATTCATTCCCCGCCAGCAATATGAGGTGGCCATCCAGGCCGCCACCGGCAACAAGGTCATCGCCAGGGTGAACGTCAAGGCGCTGCGCAAGGATGTCACCGCCAAGTGTTACGGAGGCGATATCACCCGCAAGCGGAAACTGCTGGAGAAGCAAAAAGAGGGGAAAAAGCGGATGAAGCAGATCGGTAAGGTGGAAATTCCCCAGGAAGCTTTCCTGGCCATTCTGAAAGTGAAAGAGACCTGACAAATGGGACAAGGTTCCGGCAAATCCGACCTCCAGTCGAACGATTATCTGAAAATGCGCCTTTTGGGGCTGATCTGCCTTTTTCAGGGCACATTCTGGGTCCTTTTTCCGTTTTACACCGTCCCCGGCACCCTGGGAATCATTTTACTGACGGCGCTCCTGATCTCCTCGGCCTTTTTTTTGACCTTGTCCTATCTCATCCTCCAGAAAGAAAACCTCAAACATGTCCGCACGGCCAAAATAACCGCCCTGATCTGTTTGCTGGTTCATTCCGTTCTGGCTTTTTTCTGTACCGATGCCATCTTCAACTTTCATTTTACTTCCGACCAGGTTATGGGAAGATATCTACTTGGCTTTCTTCTCCTCGCTCTGACCTCGGGTGTCCCCGGCGACCTGTTGGTGATCTTTCTTTCCTCAACCCTGGAGAAAAGGATCAGCAAAGGAACCTTCAACCCCGATCGTCAACTTTTCCGACAGGCCAACAAACGTTTTGAGCTTTTCGAAGCCCTCTTCGTGGCTTTGGTGCTGGCGGTTTTCATTCGCATCTACTTTGTCCAGGCATTCAAGATCCCTTCCGGGTCGATGGAAGATACATTGCTGGTAGGAGACCATCTGCTGGTCAACAAATTTATCTATGGCACCCGGATACCGGTTCTCGACCGGGAAATTTTACGGATCAGTGAGCCGGACCGGGGGGATGTCATCGTTTTCGAATTTCCCCAGGATGCTGACGAACCCTATCTCAAGCGCCGCGATTTTATCAAAAGGATCATCGGCATTCCTGGGGATGTAGTGGAGATTCGCAACAAAAAGATCTACGTCAACGGCCAACCGCTGATTTTCCCGCAGGAGATCCATAAGGAAAAAGATGTTCTGCCACCCGAGGTGTCAGTACGGGATTTTATGCGGGCTACCCGGGTGCCCCCGGGGAAATATTTCACTCTGGGGGACAACCGCGACCGATCCTTTGACAGCCGCTTCTGGGGTTTTGTCGATCACACCAAGATCAGGGGACGGGCGCTGGTGAAATACTGGTCCTGGGATCAAGAAAAAGGCCACCCCCGCTGGGAGCGGATCGGACGCCCCATTTACTGAAGGTGAAAAAAATTTGTTGTTGATCCCTCGGTGACGCCCTGCTATAGTTTTTCAGACAAGAAACTCGATGTCCCTTTTAAGTTAATCCCGAGAGGTTAGCAAAGGTGGCAGGCCCCCAGCAACAAAGACATTCCGGAACCATTGCGACCTTTCCGTTTTTTAGCGGAAAGGTTTTTTTTTGGCCTGGATCCAGAAATATCCTTTTATTCACAACGAAAGAAGTGAAACAAAATGAGCCATTCTGAGACGCTGATTCTCGACGGAGCGGCCATACGCCGCGCCTTGACCCGTATCTCCCATGAAATTCTCGAAAAGAACAAGGGTACGAAAGATCTGGTTCTGCTGGGAATACCGACGGGGGGTGATTATCTCGCCGCCGAACTGGCTGCCATCATCGCCGGGATCGAGGGGGTGGAAGTTCCCTATGGCGTCCTTGACATCACCCTGTATCGGGACGATCTCAGTCATAAAACGATCCGCCCCCTGCGCAAGACCGACCTCCCTTTTTCTCCCGATGACCGCCGGGTCGTGATGGTGGACGAGGTCCTCTTCACCGGACGCACCATCCGCGCCGCCATGGACGCCATCATGGATCTTGGCCGGCCGCGGAGCATCCAGTTGGCCGTTCTCATCGACCGGGGGCACCGGGAACTGCCGATCCGTCCCGACTATGTGGGGCGCAATGTACCCACCTCCCGTGAAGAGGAGGTTCATGTCGATTTCGATTCCAATCACAAACCCATCGGCGTGCGCCTGATTAAACCCTAGAGGGAAAGGAAAATCTGCCATGACCTTTTTGCACAAGCATATTCTTGGCACCCGGCAGCTTTCCGCTCAGGACATCACCATGATCCTGGACACGGCCGAGAGTTTCAAGGAGATCAACACCCGCGACATAAAGAAAGTGCCGACGCTGCGCGGCAAGACGGTGGTGAACCTTTTTTACGAAGCCTCCACCCGCACCCGCACCTCCTTTGAAATCGCCGAAAAACGCCTTTCCGCCGACGCCGTCAACATTTCCGCCTCCTCTTCCTCCGTGGTCAAGGGGGAGACTCTGGAAGACACGGCCAGAAACATCGAAGCGATGCGTCCCGACATCATCGTCATCCGCCATTCCGCATCAGGCGCCGCCGACTATCTGGCCAGACGGCTCGACTGCTCCATCATCAACGCCGGCGACGGCGCCCATGAACATCCCAGCCAGGCCCTCCTCGATCTCTTTACCATGCGTCAGCACAGGGGAAGGATCAGGGGTCTGACCGTGACCATCATTGGCGACATCACCCACAGCCGTGTCGCCCGCTCCAATCTTTTCGCCCTCACCACCATGGGGGCCAGGGTTCGTCTGGCCGGTCCCGGGACCATGATCCCTCCCGGCATCGAAAAGCTTGGATGCGAGGTTTTCACCAGTATGGAAGAGGCCCTGGCGGGGGCGGATGTGGTGATGATGCTGCGAATCCAGCTGGAGCGGCAGGGGCGTTCTCTGCTTCCCTCCCTGCGGGAATACGCCCGATTTTACGGCCTCAACCGGGACAAGCTGCAACTGGCCAGGGAAGATGCCCTGGTCATGCACCCGGGGCCGATGAACCGGGGTGTGGAAATTTGTTCCGATGTGGCCGACGGAGGCCAGAATGTGATTCTGGAACAGGTCGAAAACGGCGTCGCCGTGCGCATGGCCCTGCTTTACCTGGTCAGTGGCCCGGTTGCCGACAATCCATAAAAAGTCAGACAGGAACGGACGACATGAAAACAGTAATCAGGAAGGGGAGGGTGGTCGACCCGTCGCGGGGAAGGGATGAAATTCTCGACATTTTAATCGTCGATGGTTTTATCGCCAGGCAGGGTGGGTCGATCGCCGATGACGATGCCGAGGTGATCGATGCGGAAGGGCTGGTGGTCGCCCCAGGACTTATCGACATCCATGTCCATCTGCGTGATCCCGGGCAGGAATACAAGGAGGACATCGCCTCCGGGACCCGGGCGGCGGCAGCCGGCGGTTTTACCGCGGTGGCCTGCATGCCCAACACGGCTCCGGTCAACGATACCCTGGCGGTCACCGAATACATCAAAAATCGCTCTCTGCGCGACGGGTTGGTGCGGGTCTACCCCATCGGCGCGATTACCAAAGGACTGAAAGGTGAGACTCTCGTCGAAATGGGGGAACTGACTGCCGCAGGTTGCGTCGCCTTCTCCGACGATGGCCGATGGGTTGCGGACGGTGATCTGATGCGGCGGGCGCTGGAATACGTGAAGCCCTTCGGGGTTCCCCTGGTGAGTCATGCCGAGGATACCACCCTGACCGCCGGAGGGGTGATGAACGAGGGGTTTGTCGCTACCGACCTGGGGCTCAAGGGGATTCCCTGGGTTGCGGAGGATGCGGCGGTGTTTCGTGACGTCATGCTGGCCGCCCTGACCGGAACCCGGCTTCACATCTGCCATATCTCCACCAGGGGATCGGTGGATATCATCCGCGGCGCCAAAATGGCAGGCGTTCTGGTTACCTGCGAGGCGACCCCCCATCACCTCACCCTGAGCGAGGAGGCGGTGCGGGGCTACGACACCAACGCCAAGATGTCTCCTCCCCTGCGCCTCCAGGAGGACATCGAGGCCCTGTGGCGGGGCCTGGCGGACGGCACCATCGATGTCATCGCCACCGACCACGCTCCCCACCACCGGGACGAAAAGAACGTCGAATTCAATCTGGCCCTCAATGGCATCGTGGGTCTGGAAACCGCCCTGTCTCTCACCCTGAGACTGGTCGAGAAGAAGGTCCTCACCTTGTCCGAAGCGGTGGACAAATTGTCCTGCGGCCCGGCCCGGGTTCTGTCCCTTCCGGGAGGCAGCCTTCGAGACGGGGCCGCGGCCGACATCGTCATTTTCGATCCGGAGGAGAAATGGACGGTCGATCCCCGGGGCTTTTTATCCAAAGGCCGCAACACCCCCTTTGCCGGCTGGGAACTGCCGGGAGTGGTTCACCGCACCCTGGTCGGGGGAAAAACCGTATTTTGCCGAACCTGATTTCACCAATGAGAGTCAAAAGGAGAAGATGAAAGCAATTCTTGCGCTGGAAGACGGCCGTTACTTTATCGGCAAGTCCTTTGGGGCCGAAGGGGAATCCTGCGGCGAAGTGGTTTTCAACACCAGTATGGCCGGTTATCAGGAAATTCTCACCGATCCTTCCTATCGGGGGGAGATCGTCACCATGACCTATCCTCTGATCGGCAACTGCGGCACCAATCCCGAGGACGTGGAATCGCGGCATCCCCACCTGGCCGGCTTTGTCGTCAAGGAATACTGCCGATTCCCCTCCAATTGGCGGAGCCGTGAAACCCTTGACGATTATCTGAAAAGATGCGGCATCGTCGGCATCTGGGATGTGGACACGCGGGCCCTGGTCCGCCATATCCGCAACCGGGGAGCCCAAACGGGATTCATTTCCACCGTCGACCCCGACCCCGCGCGCGTTGTCGAGAAAGCCCGCCGGTCTCCCCATTTGGTCGGCCGCGACCTGGTCAGGGAAGTCACCTGCAAGGAACCCTATCGCTGGACGGAAGGTTTGTGGAATCTGGACGGAGGCTATGAAAACCCCACCGGGGGGTTCCGTTACCGGGTCGTTGCCTACGATTTCGGCATCAAACGCAACATTTTGCGCAACCTGGTTTCCCTGGGGTGCGAGGTGATTGTGGTCCCAGCCACCACTCCCCCCGAAGAGGTGCTGGCCATGAAACCGGATGGCATTTTTCTCAGCAACGGCCCTGGCGACCCCGAGCCGCTTGTTTATGCCCAGGACAACATCCGGCGACTTCTCGGCAAAAAACCGATCTTCGGTATTTGCCTGGGGCACCAGCTGATCGGTCTGGCCCTTGGCGGTCAAACTTTCAAGCTCAAGTTCGGTCATCGCGGGGGCAATCAGCCGGTTCGCAGAGGGGAGGGGCCCTGCGTGGAGATCACCTCCCAAAATCACGGCTTCGCCGTCCGGGGCGATTCCGTCACGGATGAAGCGATACTGACCCATATCAACCTCAATGACAATACTCTGGAAGGCTTGGTCCATAAGACCCTTCCCGTTTTTTCGGTGCAGTACCACCCCGAGGCTTCGCCCGGCCCTCATGACGCCCGCTACCTTTTCGGGCGTTTCGTCGACATGATGGAAAAAGAGAAACAGCGCTGATACCGGCGCTTTTATTTTGCTTTCGCGGAAAGGTCATCTGGAAATCAGCCATGCCCAAAAGAACAGACATTGAAAAGATTCTGATCATCGGCGCCGGCCCGATTATCATCGGCCAGGCCTGCGAATTCGACTATTCCGGAACCCAGGCCTGCAAGGCATTGCGACAGGAAGGGTACAAGGTTATCCTGCTCAATTCCAATCCGGCCACCATCATGACCGATCCCGATTTCGCCGACCGCACCTACGTGGAACCGGTCACTCCCGAAATTCTGGCGCTCATCATCGAAAAGGAGCGGCCCGATGCCCTTCTGCCCACCCTGGGGGGGCAGACAGCCCTCAACACCGCCGTGGCGGTAGCCAAAATGGGGATCCTCGACAAATACGGGGTGGAGATGATCGGCGCCAAACTGCCCTCCATTGAAAAGGCCGAGGATCGCACCCTTTTCAAAAAAGCCATGGAGAAGATCGGCCTGGCGGTACCCCGTTCCGATCTGGCCCACAGCTTGAAAGAGGCTCTGGATATTATCGATCATGTCGGCTTCCCCGCCATCATCCGTCCTTCCTTCACTTTGGGAGGGACGGGAGGCGGCATCGCCTACAACCGGGAAGAGTACCAGACGATGGCCCAGGCCGGCCTCGACGCCTCCCCCACCCGCGAGATTCTGGTGGAGGAATCGGTGATCGGCTGGAAGGAATTCGAACTGGAGTTGATGCGCGACAGGGCCGACAATGTGGTCATCATCTGTTCCATCGAAAATTTCGACCCGATGGGGGTGCATACCGGAGACTCCATCACCGTCGCTCCCATCCAGACCCTGACCGACAAGGAATACCAGCTCATGCGCGACGCGGCGATCAAGGTCATCCGCGAAATCGGCGTCGACACCGGCGGTTCCAATATCCAGTTCGCCGTCAACCCAAAGAACGGCCGGATGACGGTCATCGAGATGAACCCGCGGGTTTCCCGCTCCTCGGCCCTGGCCTCCAAGGCCACCGGTTTTCCCATCGCCAAGATTGCCGCCAAACTGGCGGTCGGCTACACCCTGGATGAAATTCCCAACGACATCACTCGGGAAACCTTCGCCTCCTTCGAGCCGACCATCGATTATGTGGTCACCAAGATACCCCGCTTCACCTTCGAAAAATTTCCCCAGGCCGATGCCACCCTCACCACCCAGATGAAATCGGTGGGGGAGGTCATGGCCATCGGCAGAACTTTCAAGGAGAGTCTGCAGAAAGCCATCCGCTCTCTCGAGATTGGTTCCTGCGGTTTCGAAAGCCGTCTTTTCACTTCCCTGGAGGGGCCTCGGAAAAGTCTGGATGACATGGAGTGGAAGATACTCCGCGAAAAGCTGCGGATACCTAACTGGGAAAGGCTGTGGTATATGGGGGACGCTTTCCGCGCCGGAATGAACGTCGAGGGAATACATGAGCTGACCGCAGTCGATCCCTGGTTTCTTTTCCAACTCCGCCAGATCATCGAGATGGAGGATGGATTGATCGAGTCCCGTCCCCTGTTCGACGCTCATGGGCCGGGATGGGAAGAAATCCTCATGGAGGCCAAGAAATACGGCTTTTCCGATGGGCGGCTGGCCGAACTGCTGGGCAGGGAGGAGGAGAAGATCCGGACCTGGCGGGAGGATCTGGCCATTCGCCCGGTCTACAAGAGGGTCGACACCTGTGGCGGGGAATTCGAGGCGCACACCCCTTACCTTTATTCCACCTATGAAAGCGAGTGCGAGGCCCACACTACGGAGCGCCAAAAGATCATGATCCTGGGCGGCGGCCCCAACCGCATCGGACAGGGGATAGAATTCGACTACTGCTGCGTCCACGCCACCTTTGCCCTGGCCGAAGAAGGGTTTGAAACGATCATGGTCAACTGCAATCCGGAGACGGTCTCCACCGATTACGACACCGCCGACCGCCTCTATTTCGAGCCCTTGACGCTCGAGGATGTGCTGGAAATCGTCCATCTGGAAAAACCGCAGGGTGTCATCGTCCAGTTCGGCGGCCAGACCCCGTTGAAATTGGCCGGCGAACTGGAAAAGGCCGGCGTGCCGATCATCGGCACTTCGCCCGATGCCATTGACCGGGCTGAGGACCGGGAGCGTTTTCAGGCCCTTCTTCACAAACTCAGGCTCCGCCAGCCGGAAAACGGCGTGGCCCGTACCTTTGAAGAGGCGGAGAGTATCGCCTTGAAGATCGGCTTTCCGGTAGTGGTCAGGCCCTCCTACGTTCTCGGCGGCCGGGCCATGGAGATTGTCTATTCCCTGGAACAGCTCCGCGTCTACATGCGAAACGCAGTCAAAGTATCGGCCGGGCATCCGGTTCTCATCGACAAATACCTGCAGTCGGCCATCGAGATGGATGTGGACGCCCTCTGCGACGGCCAAGAGGTCATCATCGGTGGAATCATGCAGCACATCGAGGAAGCCGGCATCCACTCCGGCGATTCGGCCTGCTCTTTGCCCCCTTACACACTGGATCCGGCCATCGGCGACGAAATCCGTCGTCAGACAGCCATGCTCGCCCTGGAGCTGAATGTCGTCGGACTGATGAATGTTCAGTTTGCCGTTCAGGGGGATACCGTGTTTGTCCTCGAAGTGAATCCCCGGGCGAGCCGCACCGTTCCCTTCGTGGCCAAGGCCAGCGGCCGTCCTCTGGCCAAGATCGCCGCACGCTTGATGATCGGTCGCACCCTTCGGGAACTGGGCATTGACAGGGAATTGATTCCCGACCATATGGCCGTCAAGGAGGCCATCTTCCCTTTCATCAAATTCCCCGGCGTCGATACCCTCCTCGGTCCGGAGATGAAATCAACCGGCGAGGTGATGGGGATCGACAAGGATTTCGGCCAGGCCTTCGCCAAGGCACAATTGGGGGTCGGGGTGCGGCTCCCCTTGGAGGGTACTGTTTTCATCAGCGTCAGGGACGAAGACAAGCCTATGGTCCTGGAACCCGCGCGCCGTCTTGCGGAGATGGGTTTCGGAATCGTCGCCACCCGCGGAACCGCTGTCTTCCTGTATGAAAACGGGTTACCAGCAAGTCCGATTCAGCGTGTCTCGGAAGGCCGGCCTCATTGCGTAGACGCCATCAAAAACGGTGAGATAGCCATGGTCTTCAATACCACCTTGGGCGCCAGGTCGGTTGAGGACTCCTTTTCCATCCGCCGAACCGCGTTGATCTACAATGTCGCCTATTACACCACGGTGGCGGGAATGATTGCGGCAGTGGAAGGCATCGCCGCCATGCGGAAAGAAAACCTTGACGTCAAACCCCTGCAAGAGTATTATTGCCACCGTCCTGTTTGAATCTCTCAAGGTTGCGACAGGATATTTTTTTATCCACATTTATAAACGCCGGGCGGGGAAACCCGCCCCATCCATTTTCAGGAGAGGAAAAAAATGGATGATTTCATCCCCATGACCCAGGAGGGCTATCAACGCCTCCAGGAAGAACTGAAAAGATTTCTCCGGGTGGAGCGCCCCAACGCCGTCCAGGCCATCGCCGAAGCGCGCGGCCATGGAGACCTGTCTGAAAATGCCGAATATGAGGCCGCCAAGGACCACCAGAGTTTCGTTGAAGGACGAATCAAGGAACTGAGCTCCAAAATATCCCGTGCCCAGGTCATCAACCCTGCCGAATACAAAAATTCGGACAAGGTGGTTTTCGGCGCCAAGGTCACCCTGTTTGATGTCCAGATGGACAATGAAGTGACCTATCAGCTGGTCGGGGAGGACGAAGCCGACCTGAAAGAAGGAAAGATCTCCGTGACCTCTCCGGTGGGACGAGCCCTGATCGGCCATCTCCTTGACGACGAAGTCCATATCGAGGTTCCGTCGGGAACCCGCATCTACGAAATCATCAATATCTGCTATGAATAACGGAATTGTCCGTCAAGGCCTGAACTGCGCAACCGGTTCCGGCGGCAGCGGTTGTTCCCTCAAGAAGGGGAGGGGAGATGTCAGCAGCCCTTTCCGGCCTCAATCCTGACCTTTCCTCCATTCCTATGGACTCCATCCCTGGAGTCGGGCCGCAAATTCTTCTCAAACTATCCAAGCTGGGCATCCGCACTGTGGAGGATGCCCTTTATTTTCTCCCCCTGAGATATGAGGATCGCCGTAACATCCGTCCGCTTGCCTCCGCCCTTCCCGGTGAAAGGGGCGTTTTCCGGGTGGAAGTGCTGGCCAAGGGGGAGAATGTCCATCCTCGCACCCGGAAAAGGATCTTTCACGTTTTGGCGGGTGACGGCAGCGGCAAGGTCGATCTGAAATGGTTCCATTACCGCCGTCCCTGGATGGAAAAGGAATTTCCTGTCGGTTGTCACCTTCATATATTCGGAGAAATCAAACTCTTTGGAGGTGTTCGCCAGATCGAACATCCGGAATATGAAATAATCAGTAAAACCAATTCCCTGGGTGATAATGCCTCATCCGGTTGCAATGATTCCGATTTTTGGGGAGGGATTTTGCCGGTCTATCCTCTGACGGAAGGGTTGAGCCAGAAAATGGCCCGCCGCATCTGGAAAAAAGTGGTTGAAAAGCATGCCTCTTCCGTTTCCAGCACCATTCCGGTTGAAATCCTCCGGCGACTTCAGTTGCCTCCTTTGGCCGAGGCTTTTCTGGAGGTCCATTTTCCCAAAACCTTCCAAAAAAGTATTTCATCTTCGGAAATGGCTGGGGACATTTCTTCTGGCAGAAAAAGTATCATTTTTGATGAATTTTTTTATCTGGAACTGGGTTTGGCCTTGAAGAAAAGGGATATCAGCCAGATCCCGGGAAATGCCTTCCAGGTTACCCATCTTTACACAAAGCCTCTGGCGGAAAAATTACCCTATCGTTTAACGACCGCCCAGCGGCGGGTATTGGGTGAAATCAAGCAGGACATGATGGCTTCAAGTCCGATGAACCGTCTCCTTCAGGGCGATGTCGGCAGCGGCAAGACCATAGTCGCCCTGATGGCCGCCCTGATCGCCATCGAAAACAATTTCCAGGTGGCCGTACTGGCGCCGACGGAAATCCTCGCCGAGCAGCATTTCCTGCAGTTTCACCGATATCTGGACGACCTGGGCCTGAAGGCGGCCCTCCTTACCGGATCCATCGCTAAAAGGGAAAAAGAAAATATCCTGGGCGACTTGTCCGCCGGCCGAATCCACCTGCTTGTCGGTACCCATGCCATTCTGGAGGATGAGGTTGACTTTCCCCGATTGGGATTGGTTGTTATCGATGAACAGCATCGCTTTGGAGTGCTGCAGAGGGGTGGTTTGCGCAACAAGGGAACCCATCCGGACACGCTGGTCATGACCGCCACGCCGATTCCTCGATCTCTGTTCATGACGGCCTATGGGGATCTCTCGCTTTCGATTATCGATGAATTGCCGCCGGGGAGAAAACCGGTCAAAACCATGATATTCCCGGTGGGACATCGGGAGACGGCTTATCGCATGGTGAGGGAAGAACTGGCCGGGGGTCGCCAGGCCTTTGTCGTCTACCCCTTAATCGAAGAATCGCAGAATTCCGAGCTGCAAGCGGCGGAAAAGGATTTCATCCTTCTGAAAAATGAAATTTTTCCAACTTTCAGGGTTGGACTGCTTCATGGCCGGTTAAAGCCGGCGGAAAAAGAAGACATCATGAAGCGGTTCAGGGACCACGATCTGGATATTCTGGTGGCTACCACGGTGATCGAGGTTGGCATCGATATCCCCAATGCCACGGTGATGATGGTTGAAAATGCCGACCGTTTCGGCTTGTCCCAGCTTCATCAATTGCGGGGACGGGTCGGCAGAGGCCGGCAGGAAAGCGTTTGTATCCTGATTGCGTCCCGATCCATCAGTGACGATGGCAGGAAGCGTCTTCAGGTCATGAAAGAGACGGCGGACGGCTTTCGCATCGCCGAAGCGGATCTGGAGATCCGGGGTCCAGGTGAACTGCTGGGAACCAGACAGCATGGTTTGGTGGATTTTCGGGTCGCCAGCATCCTAAAGCATCAGGAAATTCTGGCGATCGCCCGAGAGGAAGCTTTCCAGGTCGCCGGTCGTTCAGATTTTTTCACCTCACCGGAATTGGAAAAGACCCGAAGAACGCTCCAGCGGCGCTGGGGAACCAGACTCGAGCTGGCTGCCATCGGCTGATGGCCATCCTATATTTGGGGCCATAAGTTTACATAATATATATTATGCGACATTATGGATAGCTGGAATTACTTGCTTTGCCTGTCTTGGCAGGTATGCCCGGCCGGTGAAGGTCAGGCCGGAATCGCGGCGGGGCCGCCAGGAACCCCCTGCCCCGGTTTACCAGGTAAGGGAAGTGGGAACAAAAGAAAGGTTGCGAGTTGATTTGAGGAAAATGCCTTGATGGCCGGCTGGAAATTAATCTGTCTGAGAAATTACCAGCTTCTTACCGGTCCGGTGTCGATGTGAACAAATCCTGAACGGGGATAATAGCCCACACCTCCTCGGCCATATCGCAGGGCGACTTTACGTAAATTGGCCAGGCTCACCCCTTCGATACGAACGTCGAAAGCCTTCCCTTCCATATGGTAACTTCTTTTGGCTACCCTATGGCCGGTTTTTCGCAGAAAGGTGTTGGTTTCAGGTGAACGGTAGGCCGAGACGAGGATGATTTTCGAATTTTTCGAAGGGAACTTCTGGTGGATATCGTAAAGCATATCCAGAAGTTTTTTATCGATGGAGGTGACCTCATCGTTCCGAAAATCCCTGCAAAACCGGTTGATTTCTTTTATCTCGGGGGTGAGATATGAACCGTTTTTCCAGAAGGCTATATCCTTTAAATATTCACCGGTATTGGGGTTGTAGAGGGTTAAGATCTTTTCCCTGGAGGTCTTTTTCTTGACCGCCTTGGCCAGGGCATCGACCGGAAGCGCCATGGCGGCGCCGCCGAAAAGGCAAATTTTTAAAAAATTTCTTCTGCAGATTTTTTCCGCGTCGAACAATTCCATTTTCCGGAATCCTCCCATTCTTTTTGGAAAATCAATGGAGCACAACTTATTCCGGCGAACATGCCATTTGTTCGGCTCAAATTTTTTGTTGCTTACTCCCCTTCCCGGAAGGTTTAAATTGTGTAAAAGTATTTAAATTGGATAATAAAAACAAGATAAAAATATTTCATAAAATATTTTCATGGGTCGGGTTTTTTTGGACCCTCTATTTGTGATAATTTTTTTTTTCATGTTAAGCTTTTTGTCATAATCGGAGCGACAGAGAGGGATAGGGGACATTCA
>JAAZDE010000017.1 GCA_012512925.1 Desulfuromonadaceae bacterium | reverse complement strand
TGGCTGACATTAAAGCGCCGGTTGAGTAATTCCAGCTCATCGACAAAGGACTGAACCCGCTTTTTGCGATAGCCGGCGAAGGAAAAATTATGGGCGCAGAAACGGCATTTTTTCCAGGGGCAGTCCCGCGAGAAAACGACCGGGAACACAGGGCTGGGATTAAAGTAGTCTTTGATCGGAAGGGCGCGGAAGTCAGCCTGCCCGGGTTCCGGAACGGATGTTGCGGGAAAATGAGGATTATGTTGAATTCCCGAAGCCGAACGATAAAGCAGGCCCGGCGTCCTTGCGGCCGGCTCCTTCCGCAACAGGGCATCAAAGGAGGATTCTCCCTCCCCCAGAACAATCCCATCAATCTCGGAACAGGCTATCAGCAGCTCCTCTGCGTTGAGGGCATGCATGGAGGCGCCGCCCAGAATGATTCTCCTCCGCCGGGACGGATCCTTGCGTCGGATGTATTTCACCAAGGCCAGGGTCATGCTCAGCTGATCCAGATACATCACGGAAAAACCAATCAGCTCGGGATCGACGTTCATCACCTCCTCGACCGCCGACTGCAGACAGATCTCCAGACCGGCATCGAGTTCGTTCTTTTCGACGTACCGTTTCGCCTTTTCCAACAGAACATTCATCCGGGAACGGAGCTGATCCCAGATGCGGTTATGGGAAAGGTAAGCACTCCGATCATAAAAAAGGTGGGAATCGGTATTCAGAAAATCGATCAGCCGGTTTCCATCGGGATGTTCGCCAGCCAATCGCTGCCACACCAGCAAATTGGCATCGACAAGTTTTATGGTATGCAGGCTGCAGTTTTTCTGAATGGATGCTGCCAGAGTGGCCAGACCCAAAGGGACGTAGGTTGGGCTGGCCGCCGGAGAGAAAACCAGGACGCTGCGCATGACAGGCTCAAGAGGGTAAAATTTACATGGTTCCAAGGGGAAAAAAGAAAACTGCAATTGCTTGTGCCGACCTAAGTTCGCCGGACGGTAGAAATTACGCTCGATTTTTCTCTTGGGCAAGGGAAAAAAGAGACTGAAGGAAAAGCCCTCCAGGGCCGATTTTAGTTGGCAGGGATCAATTGGCCAAAAGTTGCCAGGATTCGGTTGTGCGGCATTGTTGTCAAAGACCAAGTGACTGGACACCTAAAATTTTAAACCAGGCAGGAAGAGAAGAAAAAATTGTCTGTCCAGATAAAATCGGAATCACTGTCCAGTCAAAACCGGAAACCCTGTCCAGTAAAATCGGATTGCGCACGTGTTTCCGGTAGCGGGACATTTCGTGGATGATTTCGATGAGTTTGACACGGTGTTCTTACTTTTTGAAGAATTTAAAAATTTCACTTACGTCCAATTCTATCCTAGAGTGGGCTCCCTGAAAAAACTGGCAGCCTTCCCCCTGCAGCTTTTGCCTTCAACCAAGAGCGGGCAAACCATAATGTTTCAGCGATGCCCGGGGGTTCTGGGGTCGGACCAAGACAACTCGCTGTTTTTCAATCCATTTTATCCCAAAAATAGCCTTTATTTTGCTCTATGGGCCGATTTTCAGGGTCAAAATTACTTTCATAAAGGGGTGGCGATTCCCGCAGGGAAAAGAAATCAGCCGCGGTATCGACAACCCGACCCTTCCCCCTGCCCCCCAGAAGTGTCTGAATCTTTTTCACATAGAAATCGCTCCCGACAGCCAGACTTTTCGTCCAATGTTCCTCCCGCTGGAAGGCCCCGGAAGTCAGCGCATCATCGACCCATCCTCTATAAGATTTTGCCAACTCTTCCGAACTGCCTGTTTCTGTGAGTTCCGCCAGTATATCGAGGGAAAGAAGCCTGTTCCGACGGCGGTTCCCTTGAATTTCGTGATAGCCGCCGTGAATCCACTCTACCGGGTGCCTCACCACGCCTGCCCGAACCATGTTCAAATCGATATAAACGAGGCAGCGCCGCAGATGCGCCCCGGATTCTACGGCCGTAGCATGGTAACGGTCTTCCCAAAACGCCCCCTTGCGAGCTTTCCGGTGGTTGTATTCCTGGGCGGTCCGACCGGCAACCAGTTGAATGGCAGAAGGTATGGATTTCGCGTTACCGCTGTCTTTCACCAGAAGATGAACATGGTTGGAGGTTACCGCATAATTCAGTATCTGGAGAGAAAAACGCCGGCGGGCCTCCAACAGCCATGACACAAACCGGAAGCGGTCATGGGCGAACTTCAGCAGAAATTCCTTTTTATGGCAGCGGTGGGTTATGTGCCAGATACAGCCGAGGATGAAATGACGGGTGGCTCGCGCCATGGTTTTCCTCCCATGACCAGTAAAAGTAAAATGACAAAAAACCAGGAGAAATCCTACAGTCACGATTTTCTATCCGAAAATCGGCCTATAACCAATTTTTAAGGGAGTTTTTTAAAAAAATTCCTTCTGTTTTCAGTGGGTTGACTTGGTCCGACCCCACCAAAATTGCACATCCCAAATATTATGATACCATGAACCTTATCATCCACCTATCGGCAAAATTTTAACTTACCATATAGTAGATTTTTACATGCAACGTAGACAACAAGAAATTCAAAATATTTTCCTGATTCACTCTTTATCACGATACAACAGAATTATATTTTAAAAGGAGTAAGCCATGTCAAATATTGTAAAAGTTATTGAAGTTTTAGCCCATTCAAAAGTAAGTTGGGAAGATGCGGCACAAAATGCCATCACAGAAGCGTCTAAAACAGTTCGCAATATAAAATCGATTTATATTAAGGATAAAAGCGGCAAAGTAGTTGACAATAAAATTGTCGAATATCGCATCACCGCAAAGATATCATTTGAGATTGAATAAATTCTGAAAAAGAAGGAAATTAGGATTTGTAACCTTAGTAAGGCCAGACTACTTTTTCTGCCAAATTTTTTGCGTTCGATGACAAGGACGAAGTGTAAATAATAGAAAGAAAGTGATCCCATTATCATCAAGACCATTTATTCTACTATTTTTCATTTTTACACGTACTCGGACTCACATGCTTAACGTGGCCATCACCGGCGGGAATGCAGCGCAGCGGAATTCCCGCCCGAGTGCGTGCCATTGTTCTGTGCCGGCCTATGACCTCCTGGCGATGACCGCAAATTCGTTCGAATTGGGATCGTACTGGGTTCCGGCGACGTCTGAATAGAGCGCCTCAATGGAAAAGCCGTCCTCCACAAACTCCCTCTCCAGTTCTTCAGGAGTGAAATATTGCAGCCAATTGTATACCGTTCTGGTGCGACCCGATTCGACAATCGTGTACTTGTCAAGGACAACCTTTTCTTCGTCGTATTTGAAGGTGTTTAGAAATCCATAGTACCTGTTTGGTGACCAGAATCCGTTGAGGAGGCTCATTTCGTATGTCGCTGCCTCTTCCCGTTGGTCAAATGCCGCTAGCGAATACACATCAAGAAGGACCGAACCGCCCGGTTTCATGCGTGAATGACGGCAAGGACTTCCAGAGCGCCTCTCTTCCCTCCTCCCCTTTCACTCCACCGTATAATTCCCCGCCCCGAAAGCGGCACCTTTGCCGATATTGAGCAGGGAGCCGAGGGCGACGATCCACAACAGTTCCTTGAGCCCCTCCCCTTCGACGACCAGTTCGCCGACGACGCCGCCGACGGCGCTCGGCCCTTGCCGGCCGGCAATGTTCTTCCAATCCTGCCAGGAAAGGGATTGACGGGTGGCGGTCAATTCGCCGGCCATTTCGACGAGCCGGCCGCCGTCGACTTTTATGGTGAAGTCACAATAGTGTTGAAGTGTCGAGGTCACGCGCCGCAGCATGAAGGGGAAAATATCGCCGAATTCGGGTTGGAACAGGGGTTTGTTCTGGGAGATCAGGCGAGCCGGGGTATGGAAGAGCAGGGTCATGCGCTGTTCGGGGATGGACAGATTCTCCAGCCACCAGTCCACGGGGATAATCGGCGGCGCCATCGCCTCGAAATCCTCATCCTCCCGCCAGATCATGGTGGAACTGCCGGTGGCGTCCTCGGCGTCGATCCCTACCAGGTCAAATCGCGCCAGTCCTTTTTCCAGCCCCAGATCGCCCATTTCCCGAACGATTTCGGCAAAGAGTGGCAGACTCTGGATGCCTCGCCCCCAGAAACAGAAGGCCAGAGCGACAGACTCACCCTCCGCATATTGCTGGCTGTGCAGGCCGGGGGGAAGGAAGGCGAAGGGAGGAGCGGGCTTTTTCGAGGTACCGGAGGACCAGGGATCGAAGGGAACAGAGGGATCGATCAGTTTGACGCGGTCTTCGTCGGCGGCGGCGTCGAGGCGGCGGGCCGCTTTTTTCAGGCCATTTCTCATCCCCAGCAGCAACTGGGGGGTGAGCAAGGTCTTATCTCTCAGGCGAAGAGTGAAATGGACCAGGGAAAACTCCGCTTGTCCCAGCGGGGGATGAGTCACAGCCATGGTGTCCTCCATAAAAAAACGGGAGCGGCCCATTCGCACCGCTCCCGCAGCCTTCTCCTTTATTACTCCATCGGCGTCACTCTTTCAAGGACTTGAGATACTCCCGGTTGAGCTTGGCGATGAACTTGACGCTGATCCCCTTGGGGCAGGCCGCCTCGCATTCATAATGGTTACTGCAGTTGCCGAAACCCTGGTCGAGCATGGTTTCGGTCATGACGCAGACGCGCTGGGCCGCCTCCACCTTGCCCTGGGGAAGCTGGGCGAGGCTGGCCACCTTGGCGCCGACAAAAAGCATCGCCGAGCCGTTGGGGCAGGCCGCCACGCAGGCGCCGCAGCCGATGCACTCGGCGGCGTCCATGCTGTACTCGGCGTCGTGGCGGGGGATGAGGAGGGTGTTGCCGTCCTGGGCCTCACCGGTGGAGACCGAGACATAACCACCGGATTGGATGACCGTATCGAGGGCCTGGCGGTCGACGACGAGATCTTTGACCACGGGGAAGGCCCGCGCCCGAAAGGGCTCGATGTAGATGCTGTCGCCGTCCTTGAAATGGCGCATGTGGAGTTGGCAGACGGTGGTCCGCTTCTGCTCCCCGTGGGGAATGCCGTTGACGGTCAGCGAACAGGTGCCGCAGATCCCTTCGCGGCAGTCGTGATCGAAGGCGATCGGTTCCTTCCCGTTGTGGATCAGGTCCTGGTTGACCACGTCAAGCATCTCCAGAAAGGACATGTCGGGATCGACGTCATGGGCCTCGTAGCGCTCCATCCGCCCTTTTTCCTTGGCGTTTTTCTGACGCCAGACGAAGAGTGTCAGATTCATTATTTATAACTCCTCACCGCGAGTTTAACGTTCTCGAAGGTCAGCGGCTCCCGGTGCATCTCCGGTGCTTTGCCGTTCCCTTTGTATTCCCAGGCCGCAACAAAGCTGAATTTATCGTCGTGACGCAGCGCTTCGCCCTCCTCGGTCTGGTGCTCGACGCGAAAGTGGCCGCCGCACGATTCGTCCCGGTGCAAGGCGTCCAAGGCCAGCAGTTCGCCGAATTCGAGGAAATCGGCCAGCCGCAGCGCCTTTTCCAACTCCTGGTTGAAATCGGCCGCCTCTCCCGGCACCTTGACGCTCTCCCAAAATTCGCTGCGCAATTTGGGAATCTCGGCCAAAGCCCGCTTCAGGCTCTCCTCGCTGCGCGCCATGCCGACATCCTCCCACATGATGTGGCCGAGCTCACGGTGAAAATCATCGACGGTTTTGCGGCCGTTGATGGAGAGCAGCCTGGCGACGCGATCCCCGGCTTCGGCCATCCCGGCCTGGAACTCATCCCTGTCCTTTTGGACCGCTCCGGGACTGGTTCCGGCTAGGTAGGTGCCGATGGTGTTGGGAAGGACGAAATAGCCGTCGGCCAGGCCCTGCATCAGAGCGCTGGCGCCGAGCCGGTTGGCGCCGTGGTCGGAGAAGTTGGCCTCGCCGATGACGAACAGCCCCGGCAGATTGCTCTGCAGATTGTAGTCGACCCAGAGGCCCCCCATGGTGTAATGGGGGGCGGGATAGATGCGCATCGGGGTGGAATAGCCGTCCTCGCCGGTAATCCTCTCGTACATCTCGAACAGGTTGCCGTAGCGCTCCTCGATAGCCGCCTTGCCCAGGCGCTGGATGGACTCGGCGAAATCAAGATAGACGCCGCGCCCGGTGGCGCCGACGCCGCGCCCTTCGTCGCAGGCCTCCTTGGCGGCCCGGGAGGCGATGTCACGCGGCGCCAGGTTGCCGTAGGTCGGATACTTGCGCTCCAGATAGTAATCCCGCTCGGCGTCGGGTATCTCACTGGGGGGACGCTTGTCCCCCTTGCCCCCGGGGGCCCAGATGCG
Source organism: Desulfuromonadaceae bacterium (assembly GCA_012512925.1). GTDB lineage: Bacteria > Desulfobacterota > Desulfuromonadia > Desulfuromonadales > JAAYDE01 > JAAYDE01. Next base: position 28,094 of record JAAZDE010000017.1, on the reverse strand, counting down.
GCCGTCGTTGCGCAGCGATTCGGACATCAGGGTCAGCTTCGATTGGTAATGGCCGCTGGCCGGGATGCAGGTGGGGTGGATCTGGGTGTAGCAGGGGTTGGCGAACAGCGCCCCTTTTTTGTAGGCGCGGAAGGCGGCGGTGACGTTGCACCCCTTGGCGTTGGTGGAAAGGTAATAAACGTTGGAATAGCCCCCGGTGGCCAGCACCACGCAGTCCCCGGCATGGGCGCTAAGCCCGCCGCTGACCATGTCACGGACGATGATCCCCTTGGCCTCCCCCTGGACCAGCACCAGATCGACCATCTCGGTGCGGGTGTGAACCTGGACCTTGCCGTCGCGGATCTGCCGCGACAGCGCCTGGTAGGCCCCGAGCAGGAGCTGTTGCCCGGTCTGACCGCGGGCGTAGAAGGTGCGCTGCACCAAGGCGCCGCCGAAGGAACGGGTATCGAGATAACCGGCGTAATCCCTTGCGAAGGGAACCCCCTGGGCGACGCACTGGTCGATGATGTTGCCGCTCAACTGGGCCAGGCGGTAGACATTGGCCTCGCGGGCGCGGAAATCCCCCCCCTTGATCGTATCATGGAACAGGCGGAAGACGCTGTCGCCGTCATTGCGGTAGTTCTTGGCCGCGTTGATCCCCCCCTGAGCGGCGATGCTGTGGGCGCGACGGGAACTGTCCTGATAACAGAAGACATCGACGTTGAACCCCAGTTCACCCAGGGAAGCGGCCGCCGAAGCCCCGGCCAATCCGGTGCCGACCACGATGATGCGGAACTTCCTCTTGTTGGCGGGATTGATCAGACGGGAATCATGGACATGGTTCTCCCACTTCTGCTCCAGTGGTCCGGAAGGTACTTTGCCATCGAGTATCACGAATCAGGCTCCTTTCTTTTCATCCTTTGACAAGTCCGAAAAGAATCAGCATGGGGATGGAGATATAACCGAGGACCAGGACAAGGGCGAGAAGCGGACTGGCCTTGCCGAACAGGGGCAGGGTCTTGTCGTTGTTCAGGCCGATGGTCTGGACCAGACTCTTGAAACCGTGACCAACATGAAAAAACAGCACCGCCATGGCGGCGAGATAAATTACCACAACAGGAAATTTGCGGAAGCTCTCGGTCACCATGGTAAAGACATCGGCACGGCCGGCACTATCGATCAGGTTCGAAGTTTCGGGAAATATAACCCGCAGGGTGAAATGAAGCAGATGAAAGACAACGAAAGTCAGCAGCAGCAGTCCGCTGTAGATCATCGTCTCCGAGCCAAAGGTCGATGCCTGACGTTTCCTGACGGCGTAAGCTTCCGGCTTGGCGCGGCGGTTCTCCAGCGTCAACCAGATCCCGAAGGTGATATGGAAGGCCGCCATGGCAAGTATCCCCAGCCGAGCCACCCAAAGAAGAGGCCCCAGGCTCTGCAACCGAGCGGCATAGACGTTGATGCCCTCGGGACCGAGAAAAATGGAAAAGTTCCCCAGCAGATGCATGACCACAAAACCAATCATGCCGAGACCGGTGGCCGCCATAATCAGTTTTCTGCCAACCGAGTTTTTGAACAGCTTAGCGAACATGATGTCGTCCCCCGACTGAAATATTCTTTGGACCACTCTCTAACTTATGACGGTAAAAAAAGATCCCGTCAAGAATACTTTCAAATTGATTCGACGCCAACCATGAGTGACGCCATTCCATTATCATAAAAATAAAACACTATTTTATTTATGTCAATATCCGTAAAAATAAATAAAAAAATCAACTTTCGCCAAGGTCAATTCGATCTGCCGGCCAAAACGGTGCATTGTCAGAAAAGGATCAAAAAAGAAAACCGCCCGGGCCGAAGGTTAGCGGAAGGCATCTGTTGCCCCGTCTCGGCTTTTCTGCTACAAGAGGACATCAACCGTTTGTGTCGCCGGTTTGACTGCCCCTCACCCCCAACCCATTTCACGGCCATGTTCCAATTCACTCTGATCCATCGGGACGCTTCCTGCCAGGCACGGCGCGGCCGTCTGGAAACTCCCCACGGAAGCATCGAAACCCCGGCCTTCATGCCGGTGGGAACCCACGCCGCCATGAAAGCGATGACTCCGGCCCAGGTGGAGGAAACCGGTTCCCAGATCATTCTCGCCAATACCTACCATCTCCACCTCAAACCGGGAGAGGACCTGGTTCGCAAGGCGGGAGGACTCCATGCCTTCATGGCCTGGAAGGGTCCGATCCTCACCGACAGCGGCGGCTTCCAGGTCTTCTCGCTGCCCAACAAAAGGATCACCGAGGATGGCGCCTTTTTCCGCCATGAGGTGACCGGCGAAGAGATCTTTCTTGGCCCCAGGGAGGCCATCTCCATCCAGAACGCCCTCGGCGCCGACATTATCATGGCCTTCGACGAATGCATCCCCTTCCCCGCCACTCATGGCTACGTTGCCAAATCGATCGCCAAAACCCTGCGCTGGGCCAGGGTCTGCCTCAAAAGCCATGAACGGAAAGACCAGGCTCTGTTCGGCATCGTCCAGGGGGGGATCTATCCCGATCTGAGGCGAAACTGCGCCGAGGAATTGACGGCCATGGATTTTCCCGGCTACGCCATCGGCGGCGTCAGCGTCGGCGAGGGACTGGAGCTGCTGAAGCAGGTCGTGGAGTACACCGCCCCCTTCCTTCCGGAAGACAAGCCCCGCTACCTGATGGGGGTGGGATTGCCGGAGGACATCCTCGAATCGGTGGAGCGCGGCATCGATATGTTCGACTGCGTCATCCCCACCCGCTACGCCCGCAGCGCCACCCTCTTCACCCGCCGCGGCCGCATCCGCCTCACCAAGAGAAACTACCGCCGCGACTTCTACCCCGTCGACCACTCCTGCGACTGCTACTGCTGCCGCAACTTCACCCGCGCCTACCTGCATCACCTCTACAACGCCAACGAGATTCTCTCCGCCATCCTCGCCGCCATCCACAATGTCCATTTCTACCAAACGCTGATGAAGGAATGCCGCGAGGCCATCGAACAGAAACGCTTCCGCAGCTTCAAGGAGGAGTTCCTGGCCGGCTACAATCGTTCGGAGTAACCTCCGGAATCAAACAGACCATGGAGCTTGGCAAAAGACACAGGCGCCTCTCGCCAAACTCTATTCCGTTAAATTTCCTTTGTTTTTATCGGTTTTCGGTCAGGGTTGCGGCGGCCGGCTCCTCTGGCGCACCGCCTCGAAGAGACAAAGCGCCGTGGCTACCGCGGCGTTGAGACTCTCGGCTTTTCCCGGCATGGGGATACGGAGGCGCCGCTGCGCCCTTTCCAGCAGGAAGGGGGAGGTCCCCCGCGACTCATTACCCACCACCAGGGCGCAGGGCCCCCTCAGATCGGCGTCGTAAAGGGAAATGTCCCCATTCAAATCGGTGGCCAACAGGGGAATGCCGCGCCCGGCCAGGAATTCTGTCAATTCCTCCGGATTCGCTCGAATCATCGGAAGGTGGAACAGACTCCCGGAAGTGGCCCGGACCACTTTGGGGGCGTAGGGGGCGCAGCAGCCGGGAAGCAGAATGACGCCGTCGGCCCCCGCGGCGTCGGCGATGCGGATGATGGTGCCGAGGTTGCCCGGATCGCTGATGGCGTCGCAGACGGCAAGCAGCGGGTTTTCCGACCGAGGAAGGGCGCTCAGAGGAGTTGCGGAGGAGGCCACCATTGCCATGATCCCCTGAGGGGTGGCGGCGTCGCAGATTTTTTTCAGCAGGTGATCCGGGACCTCGATCAGTTCGGCGCCCGCCCGTTCCGCCCGCAATAGCAGTCTTTCTCCTTCTTCACTTCGCCGATACCCCAGGCTGAAAAACACCTGACGAATCGGTGCCGAGGCCTCGAGGGCGGCTTCCACCAGATGGCTTCCCTCGGCGGAGAAAAGACCGCTTTCCTCCTCCCGGCGCCGCCGGGCGAGGGCGGCGGCCTGCTGGATGAGGGGATGGGCCGCAGAGCTTATCTTGCGGGTTTTCATATCAGGTGGCTTGCTCAAAACCGCGCGATTCCAAAAGGGTCCATACGTTCCAGGAGGGAGGGTCAATTTTGAGGAAGAAAGCGTAAAGCGCGGCTCCGTGAATGGGCTTCGGACCAAGCCGTCATTCCAGCGCCACGACGAAACTGCTGGGGTAGCCGTTTCGCTCCAACCGAAGGCGGGCGATTTCGGCGGCCTCGAGGGTGTCGAAACGTCCAACCCAGACGCGGTGGAAGCGGCGCCCGCCGGCCCACCCTTCACTGACCGTGGCGGCCCCGAAGCGGTCCCTCATTTCGGCGGCCAACCGGTGAGCGTTGACCGGGGCTTCAAAGGCCCCCACCTGCACGGCGTAACTGCCGACGACATAGGAAGCGGGGGGACGATAAACCGGAGCGCCGCCATTCCCTTTCTCCCGGTAGCCCAAGGCTTCGATCCGCACCGGACCGGTACCCGCATCGTCGATGCCGAGGCGCCGGGCCGCGGAATAGGAGAGGTCGATCACCCTGCCCTTGACAAAAGGGCCGCGATCATTGAGACGCACCACGATCTCGCGCCCGTTGCCCAGATGGCGCACCTTGACGAAAATGCCCAGGGGCAGGGTCTTGTGGGCCGCCGTCATAGCGTGCATATCGTAGATTTCCCCGTTGCTGGTCTTGCGTCCGTGGAAATCCCGGCCGTACCAGCTGGCGATCCCTTCCTCCACATAGCCCTCATGTTGGCGCAGGGGATCGTAACGCTGTCCGGCGACGATGTAGGGTTTCTCCCACCCTTTAAGGCCCCGGGTCTGCGGAGTCTCGATAACGCTCGAAGTCGGCCCGCCGCCGCAGGAAGTGATGAAAAGAAGAGCCGCCCCAGGCGCCAGCCAGCGGATCAGAGGCAACGATCCGGTCAGCGCATAAAAGCTTCTTGCCGCCGCTTGGTTCAAAGGGTTTTTGTGCACCGGTCTGTGGTCTGTCGGCATTTTCGGCAGATCATTTCTGCATGCGGGTCATGGCCCGGAACTTCTGATAGCGCTGTTCCACCAGTTCGACGGCGGAAAGGGTCTTGAGCTCGTCCCGATGACGTATGAGGGCGGCTTTAACATGGTCCGCGGCGGTTTTGGGATCGTTGTGCGCCCCTCCTGCCGGTTCCGGGATCACCCCGTCGATGACACCCCCCAGGCTGTCGATGTCCTGGGCGGTCAGGCGCAAAGCTTCGGCGGCCTGCGGTCCGAGGGTCCCGTCCCCCCAGAGGATGGCGGCGCACCCTTCGGGAGAGATGACGGAATAGATGGAATATTCCATCATCAGCACCCGGTTGGCGACGGCGATGGCCAGAGCGCCGCCGGATCCCCCCTCGCCGGTGATGGTGGTGATGACCGGCACCGTCAGGGAGGCCATCTCCCGCAGATTGTGGGCGATGGCCTCGGCCTGACCCCGCTCCTCGGCACCAATGCCGGGGAACGCCCCGGGGGTGTCGACGAAGGTGAAGATGGGCAGCCCGAAATCCTCGGCCAGCTTCATGATCCGCATCGCCTTGCGGTAGCCTTCCGGGTGGGGCATGCCGAAGTTGCGGTAGACCTTCTCCTTGGTGTCCCGCCCCTTCTGGTGGCCGATGACGGCGCACGGCTCCCCCTCCAGTCGGGCGAAGCCGCAGACGATTGCCGGATCGTCGCCATAAAGGCGATCGCCATGAAGTTCGAACCATTCGGTGAAGATGAGACGCAGGTAATCGAGGGTAAAAGGCCGGTTGGGCTGTCGCGCCAGCTGGGTGCGCTGCCAGCGGGTCAGTCTGGAGAATATCTCGCCGCGAAGCCGTTCGGCCTTTTTCTCCAGCTTTTCGATCTCCGGAGCCATGGAGACATCCCCGACGGAAAACTGCTTCAACTCGTGAATCTTCCTCTCCAGCTCGACCAGCGGTTTTTCAAAATCGAGATAATGCTGCATTGATTTCCTCCCGGCGCCGAAACCAATTCATTCAAAAGTGATCACATTATAGCCAAAAAGATTCTCACTGTCTTTCAGTATCTCCCCCCCGGCCGAAACCCGCATCCCATCGGGCAGGCGGATGACGGTCTCGCTGTGTTCGGGAACCACGACATGCACCAGCGCCTCGCAGTTCCCTCGATGACGGAGGACGATCTCACGGAAGTTGCGCAGCATTTCCTCTTCCACCGTTGAGGCGTTCAGCCGGAAGTGAACCCGCCGGGTCTCCCGTTTCCGGTACTCCTCCAGCAATGTCACCTCGTTGGCGATCAGTTTGCAGTTTTCTTCGCCGACATCGAGCACCCCGCGAACCAGCAGCGCCTCCTCGCCGTGAAGTTCCTCGAAACATTTCCGGTAAAGCTCGGGGAAGACGAGAACCTCGGCGAATCCGCTGAGATCCTCCAGGGAGACGAAGGCCATCCGGTCCCCCTTCTTGGTCACCTTTTCCTGCAGAGCCGTCACAATGCCGCAGAGGGAGACCTCGGAGCGGTCCCCCCGCTCCTTCAGGGCGGCAGCTTCACAGGTCGCGTAGCGCTTGACCGCCGCTTCATGACGGGCCATGGGATGGCCGGTGATATAAAAGCCGAGAGCCTCCTTCTCGAAGGCCAGCTTGTTTTTTTCCGGCCATTCGTCCAACTCGGGCAGGCGATTGTACCCCTGACCATTGCTGGACACAATCACCGAGGACTCGAACAGGGAGACCTGCCCCTGCTCCCTCTCCCGCTGCGCCTTCTGCCCCAACTCCATGGCATGCTCCAGAGCGGCCAGCTGCTGGGCGCGGTGCCCGGGAAGGGCGTCGAAGGCGCCGCACTTGATCAGGGCCTCCGCCACCTTCTTGTTGACCTTGCGTAGATCGACCCGCTCGCAGAAATCGTAAAGAGAAGCAAAAGGCTTTTCCCGCCGCGGCTCCAGAACCGATTCCAGAGCGGCGCAGCCGACCCCCTTGACGGCGCCCAGGCCGAAGCGGATGGCATTGTCATGAACGGTGAAGGAGCTGTCCGACTGGTTGATGTCGGGGGGAAGGACGGCAATTCCCATGGAACGCAGTTCGCCGATGTTCTTGATCACCTTGTCGGTCGATTCCATGTCCTCGGTGAGCAGGGCGGCCATGAATTCCACCGGATAGTGAGCCTTCAGGTAGGCAGTCTGATAGGCGATCAGGGCGTAGGCGGCGGAGTGGGATTTGTTGAAGCCGTACTCGGCGAACTTTTCCATCAGGGAGAAAACGGCTTCGGCCTTTTTGGTGTTGAGCCGGTTCTCGGCCGCCCCCTTGAGGAACTTGTCCCGCTCCTTGGCCATTTCCTCGGTCTTTTTCTTGCCCATGGCGCGGCGCAGAATATCGGCCCCACCCAGGGTGTAGTTGGCCAGGATGCGGGAAACCAGCATGACCTGTTCCTGGTACAGGATGACCCCGTAGGTTTCCTTGAGTACCGCCTCCAACTGAGGGAACTCGTAGGTGATCGCCTTCTTGCCGTGCTTGCGCTGGATGAAATCCTCGACCATTCCCGAGCCCAGGGGGCCGGGGCGGTAGAGGGCGACCAGGGCGATGATGTCCTCGAAGCAGTTCGGCTTGAGCTTGACCAGCAGCTCCTTCATCCCCGACGATTCGAGCTGGAACACGCCCGTGGTCTCCCCGGCGGACAGCAGCCGGAAGGTGGCCGGATCGTCGTCGGGAATCAACCCCAGGTCGAAATCGGGTTTGCGGCCCTGACGAATCAGGCGGATGGCGCTGCTGATCACGGTCAGGGTTTTGAGGCCGAGAAAGTCGAACTTGACCAGGCCGATCTTTTCCACGAAGCCCATGGCGTACTGGGTGACCTGCCCACCCGATTTGGGGTCGGTGTAAAGGGGGAGATGCTCCTCCAGTGGGTTGGGAGTGATGACCACTCCGGCGGCATGGGTCGAGGCGTGGCGATGCAACCCCTCCAGGGCCAGGGCAACATCAAAAAGTTTCCGGTAGCGCGGCTCCTTGTCGATCGCCTCCCGCAGGCGGGGCTCCTCCTTGAGGGCCTTCTCCAGAGTGATGTTGAGCTGCTGCGGAACCAGTTTGGCAATCCGGTCGACATCGGCATAGGGCATGTTGAGGGCTCGCCCCACGTCACGGATGGCGCCCTTGGCCTGCATGGTTCCGAAGGTGATGATCTGGGCCACTTTGTCGCGTCCGTACTTTTCCTGGACGTAGCGGATCACCTCCTCACGGCCGTGGATGCAAAAATCGACATCGATATCGGGCATGGAGACCCGCTCCGGATTGAGAAAGCGTTCGAAGAGGAGCTGGTAGCGGATCGGATCGATGTCGGTGATGCGCAGGGCAAAGGCGACCAGACTGCCGGCGGCGCTGCCGCGCCCCGGACCGACGGGGATGCCGTGATCCTTGGCCCAGTTGATGAAATCGGCCACGATCAGGAAATAGCCCGGGAAACCCATCTGGATGATGCAGGAAAGCTCTTCCTCGAGCCGCTTCCGGTAGGTATCCTCCTCCTCGGCGGAGAAAGCGGGACGCACCTTGCGGATTTCGCCCAGTCGCTCATCAAGGCCTGATTGAGCCTTCTCCTCGAGGATCTGCTCCAGAGTCTGGTCGGCCGGCTTTTCGAACTGGGGAAAATGGTAGGAACCGAGTGGGATCTCCAGATCGCAGCGCTCGGCGATCCGCAGGGTGTTGTCGAGGGACTCGGGAATGTCGGCGAACAGCTCCCTCATCTCCGCCGGAGACCGGTAGTAGAAGCCGTCGTTCTGGAAGCGCATCCGCTCCTCGTCCTCCATGGTCTTGCCGGTCTGAATGCAGAGCAGTACTTCGTGGGCGTAGGCGTCGCGGCGATCGAGGTAGTGGCAGTCGTTGGTGGCCACCAGGGGAAGGCCTAGATCGCCCGAAATGCGGATCAGTTCCTCGTTGACGATCTCCTGCTCGGGGATCTGGTTGCGCTGCAGTTCCAGGAAAAAGCGGCCGTCGTCGAAAACGGCGGCCATCTCGGCGGCGCGGGTGCGGGCGACCTCGGGACGCCTGGCCAGAATCAGGTCGGGAATCTCCCCCCCCAGGCAGGCGCTGAGGGCGATCAAGCCCTGGTTCTTTTCCTTGAGCAGATTCCAGTCGATGCGGGGGCGGTAATAAAAGCCCTCCCGGTAGGCCGCCGAAACCAGCGAGCAGAGATTCTGGTAGCCGGTGTAATTCTGACACAGCAGCAGCAGATGGAAGGAAGCCTCCGCCGATCTGCGGGTCTTGGTCCGATCGAAACGGGATTCGGGAGCGACGTAGACCTCGCAGCCGATGATCGGCTTGAGTCCCGCCTTTTTGACCTTGAGATAGAAGTCGATCACTCCGAACATATTGCCATGATCGGTGATGGCCAGAGCCGGGACCTGATATTCCTTGGCCCGTTCCACCAGCCGATCGATCTTGATGGCGCCGTCCAGCAGGCTGTATTCGGTATGCAAGTGGAGGTGGACAAAAGAGGATTGAGACATTATAAAACCTTTTGCAACAGTTTGCCTTCGCAAAGGCTGGTGGCTGGTAACTGGTGACTGGTAATTGGTTTTTTTTACTGGTTACCAAGCAAAAGTCACGGATCACCAGTCATTGGGCGGTCTCTTCAAACTGCCAGCCGGAAGCCAAGAACTGCTCGCGACTGGACAGGTACGCCAATCTAGCTCAAAACGTTCATCCCCATGGAAATCAGCATGTGGTTCAGCTGAATCAGCGGCAGTCCGATCAGGGCGGTATAATCATCCCCTTCCACCTTTTCCATGAGGGTGATTCCCAGTCCCTCGATCTTGAAGGAGCCGGCGCAGTCAAAGGGGCGCTCCCGCAACAGGTAACAACGGATCTCGGCGTCGCTGATTTGGCGGAAGGTAACGGTGGTGACGGTGAAATCGACCAGGAATTGGTCTTCGGCGCTATCGTATAAAGCGATGCCGGTGTAGAAGAGGCTTCGCTTGCCCGACATTTCCGCCAACTGACAGCGGGCCGCCTCGAAACCGCCGGGTTTCCCCACCCTGGCGCCGCGAGGGTTGACGAAGATCTGGTCAGAGCCGATGATCAGCGCGTCGGGATAACATTCGGACAGGCTTTTGGCTTTTCCCAGGGCGAGATGCTTGACCAGGAGTTCCGGGGCGACTCGTTGCTCGACCACCTCCTCGAAGCGGGGGGCAGCCGCCTCGAAAGAGATGCCGAGACGGGCCAGCAGTTCCCGGCGATAGGGGCTGGTGGAGGCGAGGACCAGTTTTCTCATCGGCGGGGAATCATCCTTTCCACAACCCGTTGCATCCGGCATGGCGGTCACTTGTTCTCGGTTTGATAAAAGGTGTATTTGTGGGACTTGCCGCGCACCTGGTCGCGAGGGTACTTGCGGATATTTTTGGCCATCTTGTCGAGAACGGTCTCGGAGAGATCGAGCCCGAGGGCGTTGGACAGGGAGAGGGCATATATGACGATGTCGGCCAGTTCCTCGCCGATATCGGCCAGGGCCTGCGGTGAGAGATTGCGGGACTCCGTCGCCGTCAGCCACTGGAAATGCTCCATCAGTTCCGCCGCCTCGATGGCGATCGACATGCTCAGGTTCTTGGGCGTATGGAACTGTTCCCAGTCCCGCTCCCTGACAAATTCCGCAGTGCGCTCCTTCAACTCCCGAAGCGTGGTCGTGGCGTCGCTCATTTTCCCTCCTCGGCGCAACCGCTGCAGCCTGGTGGAAATCTACCAAATCGGCTCCGGGGAAGAAAGGGAAAAGGTGACTGAATCCCCAGGGGTTCAACTCACTGTTGACCGGCCGGCAATCCCTGCGTTATACCAGTGAAGAAAGCGGCCGAGCCGGACCGGTCCGGCCGGTGCCTCCCCGAAACCTTGCCAATGGACCAGAACATGAGCGATGACAAATGCCTGCGCTGCGGGCAATGCTGCTTCATGCCGGACGAAGCCGGCCACATGACGACGACACCGTGCCGTCATCTTCGTTTCAATGAAGACGGCACCACCTGGTGCGAGATTTACGAAAAGAGGATCGGCACCCGCCTGAGCGTCAACGTGGTCTGCGGCGAGCGGCGCCAAGACCGCTTCGACTACGAAGGATGCCCCTACAACACCGGCTCCAAGCCGATCTATCGGGTCGACAAAAAAAGCGTCCGCAGAATCTTCACAACCGCCGTTCCAGAAAATCCTTCCTGAACTCGGTCACCGCTTCGACAAAGGCATCGATTTTCCCCGCGTCGACATCCTTGTGGGTGACCAGGCGCATGCGGGGAGCCGGGGTCACCAGCATCCCCCGCCCCTTCAGATAAGCGGCCAGCTCACCGGCGGCCCCCGTCGTCAGGGAGACGAAGACCATGTTGGTGTTCACCTCCTCGACCCGCAACAGACCCTCGCCGATACGGGTCAAACCCGCCGCCAGCCGGGCGGCGTTGTCATGGTCCTCTTTCAGGCGCTCCACCATGGAAGTGAGCGCCACGATGCCGGCGGCGGCCAGAACTCCCGCCTGACGCATCCCCCCCCCAAGCACCTTGCGCCAGCGCCGCGCCTTGTCGATGAAGGAACGCGAGCCGCACAGCACCGATCCCACCGGCGCTCCCAGCCCCTTGGAAAGACAGACCGAAACGGAATCGAAATGGCGGGCGATGTCGCGGGCACCGACCCCTTTCGCCACCGCGGCGTTGAAGATCCGGGCCCCGTCCAGATGAAGAGCGAGATTCCGGCTGCGGGCGAATTCCTCGGCGCGGGCCAGATAATCCAGGGGGAGCGCCTTCCCTCCCTGGGTGTTTTCCAGGCAGAAGAGGCGGGTTTTGGCGAAATGGACGTCGTCGGCCTTGACCGCCTGCGCCGCCTTGTCGAGATCGATGGTGCCGTCGGCCGCGAACTCCAGCGGCTGGGGCTGGATGCTGCCCAGCACCGCCGCCCCACCCCCCTCGTATTTGTAGGTGTGGGCCTGCTGGCCCACCAGGTACTCATCCCCCCGCTCGCAATGGGACATGAGGGCCGCCAGGTTGCTTTGCGTGCCGGTGCAGAGGAACAGGGCCGCCTCGAAACCGAGCATGTCGGCGGACAAGTCCTCCAGGCGGTTGACCGTGGGATCTTCGCCGTAAACATCATCCCCGACGGCCGCCGCGGCCATCGCCTGACGCATTTCCCTGGTCGGCAGGGTCACCGTATCGCTTCGCAGATCGATCAATTTCCGTTCTCCTCTCTTTTCCTTTTTCAACTTCCGGCAAAACTTGACTTTGAACCGCTACTCCCCCACAATTCCCCTTCATGAAACGATATTTTCTCGCCGATGCCCATCTGAAAGACCCACGGGACCTCAACTACCGTCATCTCCTCGGTTTTCTCCGCTCCCTCGAGGAAGAACCCTGCGAACTCTTCCTTCTGGGGGACATCTTCGAATTCTGGATGGGCTACCGCCACACCCTCTTCGCCGTTTACGTTCCCCTTCTGGAACAGCTGCGCCGCCTGCGGGAACAGGGCACGGAAATCGTTTTCGTGGAGGGAAACCACGATTTCCGCATGGGACCCTATTTTACCAAAACCCTGGGCTGCACCGTCTTCCCCCGCGAGGGGCTCCTGGAACGGGACGGGCGCCGCATCCACATTTCCCACGGGGATCTGGTGGACGAGGAGGATTTCCCCTACCGCCTGCTCCGCGCTTTCCTGCGTTGCGCCCCTTTTTACGCCGCCTTCAGCGTCTTTCCCCCCGACTGGGCCTGGGAGATCGCCCGCTGGGCCGGACGCCGCAGCCGCAAAAAACGGGCCGCCAGGGAAAAACGCTGGGACCCGGAAAACCTGCTCCGGCGGCATGCCCGGCGCCGCTTTGCACAGGGCGCCGACCTGGTCATCACCGGCCATTTCCATTTCCCCTGGCTGGAAGAAAGCGAAGAGGAAACCATCCTCGCCCTGGGGGATTGGATCAGTCAGTTCTCCTACGCCATTCTCGATGAGGGGAAAATCACCCTGACCAGCTATCCGACAGAAGAAGAGAATCGCCCGCTGAGCAATAGCTATTGACCTTCTTCCTCTTCCAACGCCATATCCTTCAGCGTCATCCCCTGCAGCGCTTCTTTTTCCGCCTTCTCCAGCCAGGTTTCCAACCGGTCGGCGCCCTTCCATTCGGTGGCCTCGACGCGCCGGGGCAATTCACCTCCGCGGTTTCGGAAGGTGTGCAGCAGCTCGGCCACGGTCGTCGTTTCAGGGGGACGCCCTGGAGCGAGCGGCCCCTCATCGCCGCTCTCTTCGACCGCCTCGACCACGAAGCCGAGCCGGATCAGCTCTTCCAGCACCTCCTGTCGCAGCCGCGGCGGCAGTCCCAGATGCCCTGCCAGGCGGCTGGAGGTCCAGGCCTGCTGCCGGTAGAAGCCACGGATGATCACGGCCATGATGGCCAGCGCCGCCTTCTCGCGGCAGATAAAACCGACCTCCCGCTCGGCGATCTCGCGGCGGATGCTGTCGATATTCTGCACTACGTAGGTAAGCACCACTCCCATCAGCACGATCAACCAAGAGGTATAGATCCACACCATGAGAATCGGCAGCGCCGCCATAGTTCCGTAGATGGCGTTGTAGCGGGCCACCCCCACCTGAGCGTAAACATAGCCCCACTGCGCCAGCTGCCACATTGAGCCACCGACGATTCCCCCGATCAGCGCGGCGGAGATATGAACCTTGACGTTGGGCATGAAGATGTAAAGGAAGGTGAAGGCCGCCCACATTACCACATAGGGAAGCACCTGGAACAGGGTCAGGATAACCTCGCCGACATAGGCCATGTCGATAAGGCGCTGGAGAAAGGCGTGGCTCTGCAGGGTGGTGGTCATGGAGATGGCGGCGAAGAGGAATATCGGGCCGACCACCAATACCGACAGGTAATCGGAGAAGCGGCGCACCCAGGTGCGGGTTTCCCGGACCACCCAGATGTGATTGAAGCTCTGTTCTATGTTGGTGAGCATCGCCACTACCGTCAACAGCAGGGCGACCAGCCCCACGGCTCCCAGGCGCCCGACATTGGTGTTGTTGATGTAGGTGACGATCTCGCGGACGATCTCTTCGGAGCCGACGGTGATCTGTTTGAGGATGACCCCCTCCAGAACCCCCTGCACCCCGAAGCCCTTGAGCACGGAAAACATCAGGGCCAAAAGGGGAACGATGGCCAGCAGGGTGGCATAGGTCAGGGCCGAGGCTCGAAGCAGACAGCTGTCGTCGATGAATTTCCGGTAAACAACCACTCCGATGCGCACCAGTTGTTTGATAAAGCGGATGATCCCGGGGGATTTGCCCCCGTCACTTTCCCACAGACCCGTCTCCAGATAACGGCGTCCGCTGTTTAAAAGATTTTTAATCCTCTCTACGGCACTCATTCCCCTGGCCTTTCCAAGTCTAAAAATGAGGCGACTTCGTTTACGCTTTCCGGCAGGAGAAAGCTCCCCATCGGCCGCCGTTTTCCGGCATCGCAACCGGGCCGGAAAACCTCCCGGACAAACAAGCCGTTGACCGCGTCCAGCGAGGCGTTGACCACCTCCATATCGACCACCGCCGTGCCGGGGAGCTCCGTAACATTCGGGAAATTAAGCGGACAGCAGGTAACCTGGGCTTCTTCTTCGCCCCGGTACAGAAGCGGCAGTCCATGGGTGCGGCAGATAATCGGCCGTGCTTCATAAAGGAGGCAGGCATGATCCTCCAGCAGCGGGCAGGGGCCGTCCTCCGGGGCGGCAGCGACCCGCCGGGAGACGTCATCCCGCTGCCGGGGGGGAAGCCGCCGCCAGGCGGCGCGCAGGGCCATCCCCTCCACCGGAAACAGGGTCAGGTGGCGGCAACAGGCATCGCATCCGCGGCGGCAGTGGAATTCTCCGGGGAACTTCCGGTAAATGCGGGTGCTGAATTCATCCACCCTGGCCACCAGGGCGCGGTAATTGTCGAGACAGTCTCCGATCATTTTCGATTCCTGGGGCCTCAGATGCCGAGAGCCCCCTTGACTCCGTCGATGACGTACTGCACGGCGATGAAGGCCATCAGCAAACCCATGACCCGGGTCACCACCGTCATGCCCAATTGACCGATCAGATCGGCCAGGCGCTTTCCCTTCCAGAGGATGACGAAGGTAACGGCGAAAACCAGAAAGGAACTGGCCAGGAGCAGCAGCAGCCCGGTCATGGTGTCGGTCCGCCCGGCGAAAAGCAGCGCCGTGGCGATGGCCCCCGGCCCGGTCAGCAACGGGATGGCCAGAGGGGTCACCGATACATCCTCCTTCTCCTCGGCGAGACGCTCCTCGCGAAGGCTGGTTTCGGTGCGCGACTGTCTGCCGTAGAGCATCTCCAGGCCGATCAGAAAGAGAAGCACCCCGCCGCAGATGCGCACGGCGTTGGTCCCGATTCCCAGGTAGCCAAGAAGGAAGTCGCCGCAGAGCAGAAAAAAGGCGATTACCAGGTAAGCCACGGCGGAACCACGCAGTGCCATGACCTTTCTCTCCTGGGGGGTGCGGTTGGGGGTAATGGCCAGAAAGACCGGCAGGGCCAACAGCGGATCGACGATAATGAACAGCTGGAAGAAAAAATTGACGAACAGATCCTGGAAAAGAATCATTTCGCTCCAGCTCCACCGGCGGCGGGAATCTCCCGCACCGGCATCCCCAGGGTTTCCATCCCGGCATCGAAAAGCGCGGGATCCCCGACCAGGACGATGGTAAAGCGCTGCGGATCAAGCCGCCGCCGCGCCGCCGCCAGCACCCCTTCCGGTGTAACCGCGGCGATCCGGTCGCGATAGGTGCGCAGATAATCGGCGGGATAGTCGTAGAAATCGAGGCGCGCCTCGCGGGCGACGACGGCATGCCGGTCGTCAAAGGCAAAGACAAAGGAGTTGATGAGGCTTTCCTGGGCCAGGCGCAGCTCCGATTCGCTCACCCGATTTTCCCTCAGATCCTCGATAATGGCGTGGATCAGGCGGATTACCTCGACGGTAGCGTCGGCGCGGGTTTCACACCCCACCCAGAACAGCCCCGGAAGACGCCTCCCGACCTGAAAATGGGAATAAACGGAGTAAGCCAGGCCGCGGTCGGAGCGAATCTGGCGCATCAGCCGCGAATTGAACCCGCCGCCGCCGAGGATGAAATCGAGTACCAAAGCATCGAATAGATCGGGGGCGTTCTTGTCGATGCCGAGATCCCCCATGATGATGGTGGTCTGGGGCAGATTCCGCCGGGCCAGCAGCAGCTCTCTTTCGGGAGGCTGGGGCGGGGGAACCGGGGCAGCGGCGGTGAAAGCGGCCGCCGGCCAGTCGCCAAAGGTCTTGTCCAGAAGGATCTTTAATTCCTCCAGACCGATATCGCCGGAAACCGCCAGCCACAGATTGCCGGGATGGAAGTGGCGTTGGTGGAAAGCAACCAGATCGGAACGGGAAACCCGCTCCACGCTGGCCACGGTCGGCTCCCTTCCCAGGGGATGCCCCTGGTAGACCTGCCGCCGGAAACGGTCCCGCGCCAGTTCCCTGGGAAAATCGTCGCGGCGGCGGATCGCCTCCGCCATCCGTTTTTTGGCCAGATCAAGCCGTTCCCTGTCCAGCAGGGGGCGCCGCAGCAGATCGTCCAACAGCGCCAGGCCCTTATCCAGATCCTCCCGGCGCAGGGACAATTCGAAATGGGTGGCATAGGTGTCGGTGGCCACGGCCAGATTCGCTGCCATGCCCTCCAGCAGATCGTCAAAAGCATCGGGAGCGTAGCGCCCGGCCCCGCCGCTGCGCAGAGTGGCGGCAAAAAGCGCGCCGAGCCCGACCTTCCCATCGGGATCAACCAGGGACCCGCCATCCACCATGGCGCTGATGCTGACCAGTGGGAGTTCACGGTCTTCGAGAAAAAAAACGCGGATGCCGTTGGCGGTCCGGAACCTGTCCACGGCAGGGAACTGGAAAATCAGCGGCTGTGATTGAAACTGCTCGGGACGACTGATGCGGGTCGAGCCCGAATGGCAGCCCGCCAGCAGGAAGACAGCCGCCAACAGGGACAAGAGGAGACGTATTTTCATGGGACGCCTCGGGTCACCACCGCAACGGTGCGGTTGTCACGATGCAGATAGGCGGCGGCAGCGCGTCGCACATCCTCGGCGCCGATCCCGGCAATCTCCCGATCGTAGCGGGTGGCGTAGCGCCAATCGCCGGCCACGGTCTGAAAATAGCTGAGCATGCCGGCCAGCGACTTGTTGCTCTTGAGGCGCCGCAGGCGGTCCACCCGCAGCCGGTTGCGCACCTTGTCCAGTTCCGCGGCGCCGACAGGCTCGGCGGCCAGCCGCGAAAGCTCCTCGTAAACCGCCTGTTCCACCTCGTCCACGGTATGGGGGTGGCGGGGGGCGGCGGAAACCACGAACAGGTTGGGATAGCGGGAAGCGGGGAGGGTCGAGGTGGCAACGGAAGTGGCCAACTTCTTCTCCACCACCAGCGAACGGTAAAGCCGTGAGGTGGGGCCATCGCCGAGGATCATGTCGATGAGATCGAAGGCGTAATCCTCACGGCTCGGCAAAGTCGGTTTGTGAAAAGCGATCATGATTCGGGGCTCCGCCTCGAAGCGGATCCCGATCCGCTTTTCGCCACGCTGGCGAGGCTCCACGTCGACCACCGGCGGCACCGGCGTTCCGGAAGGAATGTCGCCGAAATAACGTTCCACCATCCGGTACGCCCGGTCGGCGTCGACATCTCCGGCCAGGGTGATCACCGTATTGACGGGGGCATAATATTTGTCATGGAATTGGCGGGTTTTGCTCAGGGTGAGAAAAGGAATGTCCGACTCCCAGCCGATGATCGGGTTGCGGTAGGGATGGACGGTATAGGCCGCGGCCAGAAGGTTTTCCACCAGCAGGCCCTGGGGGTCGCTGTCATAGGAACGGCGCCGTTCCTCCATGACCACCTCCCGCTCGGTGTAAAACTCCCGGAAGACGGCGTTTTTCATCCGGTCCGACTCCAGGAAGGCCCACAATTCCAGCTTGTTGGAGGGCAGGGAAACGATATAGGCGGTCAGATCGCGGCTGGTATAGGCATTGAAGCCGACGCCGCCGTTTTCGGCGTAGATGCGGGCCGCTTCATCCTTGACCACGAATTCCTTGTGCTGCTCCTGCAGGACCGTCAGCCTGCGGCGCAACTCTTCGGTCTCGGGGCCGGCCCCCGGGGAACGGAATTTCAGGTCATCCAGAGCCTCGCCGACCTTTTCGATTTCCTTCAGAAGCCGGCGCTCCCGCCGGTAATCGGTGGTCCCCACGGTCTTGGTCCCCTTGAACAGCATGTGCTCGAGGAGATGGGCTACCCCGCGGTTGCGGCTGGTCTCATGCACGGCACCCACACCGATGGCGATATGGGCGGCAAAGGTGGGCGAATCAGGCCTCTCGACGATCAACAGCCGCAAACCGTTTTTGAGCCGGTACTCCTTGACCTTTTCCTCCAGGGTCGCTCCGTCGGCATGGACATTGATAGCCAGCAGCGCCAGCCCCGCCAGAAAAAGAGCCAGTATTCTTGTTGATTTCACCACAGCGCCCTTTCCTGTATGTTTGATGGATTCTTGGACGACAATTTCGCAATCCAAACGACTGGGCCTATTCTACTCCGCTCCCACATCAGGGTCAAACCGCAGAAAAGGGCGCGACAGAAAAACCACCGCCGGATTTTGGCCAAAACATCGATTTTCAGCAGAGGGCGTGTTCCAGTACCGAAACCAGATTGTCGGCGAACACAATGCGGATGTCCTCCTGGAGGGGCAGGCCGATGTCGCGCAGGTTGCTGCGGTTTTCATCGGGAAGGATGACCGTGGCAATGCCGGCACGGTGGGCGGCGAGTACCTTTTCCTTGACCCCGCCGACCGGCAGTATGCGCCCGGAAAGGGAAAACTCGCCGGTCATGGCGACGTTGCGGCGAACCGGACGCCCGGTGAGCAGGGAGACCAGGGCGGTCACGATCGGCACCCCGGCGGAAGGGCCATCCTTGGGAACGGCGCCGGAAGGGACATGAATATGGATGTCGTTTTCCTGGAAACGCGTGGCTTCGATTCCCAGTTCCCCGGCATGGGTGCGGATGAAGGAGAGGGCGGCCCGCGCCGACTCCTGGAGCACCACGCCGAGATTGCCGGTCATGATCAGATCCTGTCGTCCCGGCATGATGGAGGTTTCGATAAAGAGCAGTTCCCCTCCCGCCTCGGTCCAGGCCAGGCCCGTGGCCACGCCGACCTGGTTGTCGCGGCCGATGATTTCGGCGAAATACTTTCGCGAGCCGAGCAATTCCTCCACCATATCGGCACGGATCCGCTCCGTTCCCCTTCCCCCCTGGGCGACTTCCCTGGCCACTTTGCGGAAGATGGCGGCAATGCTCCGTTCCAGATTCCGTACCCCCGCCTCCCGCGTATAGAAATCGAGAATCCTCGCGACGGCCTCCCGATCGAACTCCACTCTTAGCCCATAAAGGCCGTTTTCCTTCCGCTGTTTGGGGATCAGGTGGCGGAAGGCGATCTCGGTCTTCTCCTCGCTGCTGTAGCCGGGAAGCTGAATGATCTCCATGCGGTCCCGCAGCGGAGCGGGAATGGGATAAACGGTGTTGGCGGTGGTGATGAACATCACCCGCGACAGGTCGAAGGGAACGTTCAGATAGTAATCGGTGAAGGCGTGGTTCTGTTCCGGATCAAGAACCTCCAACAGGGCCGCCGACGGATCGCCGCGGAAATCCTTGCCGATCTTGTCGACCTCGTCGAACATGAACACCGGGTTCCGTACCCGCGCCCGGCAGATGTCCTGAATGACCCGGCCCGGCATGGCCCCGATATAGGTGCGCCGGTGGCCCCGGATCTCCGCTTCATCCTTCATGCCGCCCAAAGAAAGGCGGATGAATTTCCTGCCCAGGGAACGGGCGATCGACTGGCCCAGGGAGGTCTTGCCCACCCCGGGAGGGCCTACAAAACATAGAACGGATCCCTGGGTGGAGGAACGCAGCGAGCGGACGGCGAGAAATTCCAGAATCCGCTCCTTGATATCCGCCAGGTCATAATGGTCTTCGTTGAGAACCCGCTCGGCATGGCCGATGTCGAGATTATCCTCCGACTCCTCCGCCCAGGGCATGTTGCAGAGATAGTCCAGATAGCTGAAGGAGACATGATATTCAGGGGACGCCGGATGGAGCCGCTCGAGACGGGTGAACTCCTTGTCGGCGATGGTCCTCGATTCCTCGGGCATCCGGCTTCTGGCGATCCGTTCCCGCAGCTGTTCGAGCTCCGGGTGTTTGTCTCCCCGCCCGGCCAGATCGTCCTGCAGATCTTTTATCTGTTCCTTGACCTGACTTTCCCGCTCGTTCCTCTGCGGGTCGGAACAGATGGAGGATGCGGCCGTGCCCTGCAGCTTCATTCTCTGGATGCGCGAGGCCAAAAGTGCATGTACCCCCTGGAGCCTCTCCATCGGCTCCAGGGTCTCCAGAAACCGCTGCTTGTCAAGGGCAGGCATCTCCAGGGATGAGACGATCATGTCGGCCAGTTGCCCCGCCTCCGAACTCGAGGCCGGGAGATGGCTGTCGCTGAGCGGGGAATGGCCGTAAAACATGAGAATCTTCATCATGGCGTTGACGCTCTTGACCAGCGCCTCGGCCACCGGGCCCCGGAGAGGCGTTTCCAGGATCGGGTAGACCCTGGCCAGAACATAAGGGGAGGTCTGCACCGGACTATCGATGCGGATACGCTGCAGTCCCTCGAAGACGATCTTGCAGCTGCCCTCGTTGAGCCGGAAGATCTGTTTGATCCGCCCGGCGGTGGCGACCTTGGACATCTCTTCAAAATCCGGAACCCCCTTGCCGGGGCGGAAAAAGGAAGTCACAGCGATGATCGATTCGCTGCGGATCGCCTCACCGATCAACGGCATGGCCATGCCGCCAATGGTGATGGAGGCCACTTCATGAGGGAAAAAGATCTGCTCGTGGAGGGGATACACGGGCAGAATCTGAGGCAGGTTAAGCTTCCGGTCGGGCATGGGCACTCTCTGAATGATCGGCGGGAGGTCGCCAAACGAGGCTCAGTCCTTTGGCGCCAAAAAAATTCGACCATTATCCGGAAAAGGGAATGGCCGCAATTGCACTGCCTCCCACATAGTTTACACTATCAACAGTCGAGCCGCTGTCAAGCCACCCGGGCCAATGACAATTGATCCATGGCGCTTGACCAGTAAGCGCATTTTATCGTTCCGAAGGCTTTGGTCCGTTTACCGGACGGGAAGGAAAACAATGAGAAGAATTGCGGTGTTGACCAGCGGCGGCGACTCCTCGGGGATGAACGCCTGCGTGCGGGCGGTGGTCCGCAAGGCCCTTTCCGAAAACCTCGAAGTGGTCGGAATACAAAAGGGATACCAGGGGCTTATCGACCGTCAATATCAGATCATGAGCAGCCGCTCGGTAAGCGGGATACTGCAGAGGGGGGGGACGGTTCTGCACAGCGCCCGCTGCAAGGCCATGATGGATGAAGCGGGGCAGAAACTGGCGGCGGAGAATCTTCAGGGGCTTGGGGTGGAAGGACTGATCGTGATCGGCGGTGAAGGCTCTCTCAAGGGAGCTCAGAGCCTCCACCGCAAGGGAATTCCGGCCATCGGCATTCCGGCCTCCATCGACAACGACATCCCCTTTACCGACATGTCGCTGGGAGTCGATACGGCCCTCAACAACATCATCTACGCGGTGGACTGTCTCAAGGATACGGCCTCCTCCCACAGCCGGGCCTTCGTCGTCGAGTGCATGGGGCGCAACTGCGGCTATCTGACCACCGCGGCGGCGGTGGCCTGCGGGGCGGAATTCGCCATCATCCCGGAAGCGCCTTTTTCGGTGGATGAAATCTGCGAATGTCTCAAATCCCGCTACCGGGAGGGGCGGGACAACGCATTGATACTGGTCGCCGAAGGGGCCGCCAGGGCCCAGAACATCGCCGACCAGATCAAGGACAAGATCGGTTTTGAAACCCGCCTGATGGTCCTCGGCCATTACCAGCGGGGCGGCTCTCCTTCGGTCTTCGACCGCCTGCTGGGAGCCCGTTTCGGGGTCAAGGCGGTGGAAGGGCTGCTGCAGGGGCAAAGTGGCAGCATGGTCGGACTGGCCTGTGGCGGGGTCTGCTGCACCCCCCTCGAGCAGGTCTTCCAATCGGGCTCTCGCCCCATCGACGAGGTCATCCTGAAACTGGCCAAAACCCTGGTCATCTGAAATGATTCGGGGGCGCAACAATATCGCGCCCCCGGACCCCAAAATCACTGCATCCTGGCCAAAAAACCAGGTGCCGGTTTTTCTGCAGCCGTTCAGCCTTCCGTCAGGTATTCGTCGTATTCGATCTCGAAACGCAGCTTGTGTTTGGCTTCCTCCTGGGCCAGAGCCAGAAACAGCTTGCGCACCCTGGGATCGCTGACCATTGAGGCGAGGCGGGTATAGAGTTTGAAGGCGGCCTTTTCCCGTTTCATGGCCACGATCAATATCTCGGCAAGGCTCATGTCGGGTCCGACCTCGACATCGACCAGATAATCGGCCATTTTCAGGTCGGTCACCGGGGTGTCCGCACCGATGAGGGCCCCTCCGGCCTTGACACCGAGCAGCTTTTCCTTGTGACCCATCTCCTCGTCGGCGAAGCCCTGCAGCAATTCGCCCAGCGCCGGTGAATCGACCTTTTTCGCCAGTCCACAGTAGAAATCGACGGCTTCCTGCTCCCGGGCGATAGCGAAATCGAGTACCTCGTCAACCGAGTTCCACTTGCTCATATTCTCCTCCCCATGATGATTCCCGCACCAGCCCCTCTACCTCGCGACATCACTCGGGGTGAGGGGGTTCGGGGCGCTTGAATTCAGGCTCCAGAGCAGCGACCCGGTCGTCCTTGCGGATCAGCGCCCCCACCGGGCAGTTCTCCACCAGCTGATCGATCCCCTTGCCGTCGACCTCGGCCAGGGGACGCCCCATGGCCGGCCTGACCCTGGCGCTGATACCGCGGCCGGTAAAACCGACGGCCGAAGTGCCGAGAATCTCCTCGCTCAAACGGACGCAGTTGCCGCACTGGATGCATTTGTGAGCGTCGTAGACCACTTCGGCATGACTGTCGTCCCGCTCGTAAACCCTTTTCAGGCCCCGGTAATGGAACTGATCGGCGTGGAATTCGGTGGCATAGGAGCGCAGCCGGCACTCGTTGACATCGCGGCAGCCGCATTCCATGCAGCGCGCCGCCTCCTGGCGGACGGCGGCTTCGCTGAAACCGGTCTCCACCTCGGCGAAACCGCGGATACGCTCCTCGACCTCCCGCTCCGGCATGGCGGCCCGGGGCACTTTGTCAAAACCTTCGGCCACCCTGGAATCCACCTCGGTTATCCTGCCCATGGTGTGGTTGTAAAGCACGGGCTCGCCCGTCACCTTTTCCCCGCGCAGATACTGGTCGATGGACACTGCGGCGCGGCGGCCGGCTGCGACAGCGGTGACGGCGATGTCGGCGCCGGAGACGCAATCGCCGCCGGCGAAGATCTTGTCGATATTGGTCGTCCCCCGGTGAAGATCGGCGTCGATGGTTTGCCATTTGGTCAGCCTGAGACCGGAACAGTCCGACGCATCCACATCCTGGCCGATGGCGGCGATGACATTGTCCACCACCCGCAGATGCTCACTCCCCGGCTTGGGGATCGGCCGCCGCCGCCCGGAGGCATCGGGCTCGCCCAGTTCCATCTCAATGCAGGTGACATGCAGAAAACCGTCCGGCCCCTGGTCGATGGCCACGGGGGCCGCGAGAATATCGAGCCGCACCCCCTCCTTCTCGGCGGCGTGGATCTCCTCCTCCCAGGCCGGCATCTCGGCGCGGGTGCGCCGGTATAGGATTGAAACCTCCCCGGCGCCCAGACGCAGGGCGGTGCGCGCCGCATCAACGGCGGTATTGCCGCCGCCCACCACCATCACCCGGCGGCCGATCTTCAAACTTTCATCTCGAGAAGAGGCCCCCAGAAATCCGATTCCGGAAAGGACCCCTTCCGTCTCTTCCCCCCTGATGCTCATCGGCTTGGCCAATTGGGCGCCCAGACCCAGAAAGACAGCGTCGAAATCGGCGCAGAGCCGGTCGAGGGTAATGTCAACCCCGAGACGGGTGTTGAAACGGAATTCGGCCCCCAGTTCTTTGATGACCGCGACCTCCCGTTCGATGACCTCCCGCGGCAGCCGGTAGCTGGGGATGCCGTAACGGGTCATGCCACCGGCCTTCTCGTGCATGTCGAAAACGGTGCATCGGTGTCCCAGGAGATGCAGGTAATAAGCAGCCGACAGGCCTGCCGGGCCGGCCCCGACCACCGCCACCCTCTTGCCGGAAGAGGGGGCCTTGCGGGGGATGTATTCCACTCCGGAAGCGGAAACCCGATCGGCGGCGAACCGGTGAAGCTGGCAGATGGCGATCGGTTCTTCGACCAGTTTGCGGCGACATTCCCCCTCGCAGGGGCGGGTGCAGATCCTTCCCAGAACGGCCGGCAGGGGCATATTGCGCTTGATCAGCTCCAGAGCCGCCCGGTCGTTCCCCTCGGCCAGATGCTTGACGAAACCCGGAATATCGATCCCCGCCGGGCAGGTCGTCATGCAGGGCCCGAGACAATCCCCCTCGTGGTCGGAGAGGAGCAGCTCCACGCAGGTGCGCCGCGCCTTGCGGATGCGCTCCGAATCGGTGACCACCGTCATCCCCTCGGCTGCCATCGTCGAGCAGGAGGGAACCAGGCCGGCCCGTCCCGCGATCTCGACGACGCAAACAAAACAGGAGGCGAAGGGCTTCAGCTTTTCGTTGTGGCAGAAGGTCGGGATGAAGATTCCCTCGGCGCGGGCCGCCTCCAGAATCGTCGTTCCCTTTGCCACCGTCAGTTTTTTTCCATCCAAGGCAAATGTGATTCGTTCCACTTTAAATATCTACCGCTTATCGGACGGCGACCGCGTCGAACGGGCACACGTCGCGGCAGACGCCGCAACGGATGCATCGGTTCTGGTCGATGACATGGAGTTCTTTGGAAGCGCCGGCGATGCAGTTGACCGGGCAGTTCCTGGCGCAGAGGGTGCAGCCGACGCACCGATCGGTGATCTCGAAGCTGCAGAGATCGCGGCACTTGCCGGCGCGGCATCTCTTCTCGTGGATGTGTTCCTCGTACTCGTCCCGGAAATAGCGCAAGGTGGTCAGCACCGGATTGGGTGCCGTCTGGCCGAGACCGCAGAGGCTGGTGTGCTTGATCTGATCGGCCAGATCCTCCAGCATCGGAATGTCCTCCGGCTTACCCCGGCCGTGGCAGATGCGGGTCAGGATCTCCAGCATCCGGGTTGTGCCGATGCGGCAGAAGGTGCATTTCCCGCATGATTCGAGCTGGGTGAAATTGAGGAAATAACGGGCCACATCGACCATGCAGGTGGTCTCGTCCATCACCACCATGCCGCCGGAACCCATGATGGCGCCGGTTTTGACGACCTCGTCGTAATCGATCCGGGTGTCGAACAGCTGGCGGGGTACGCACCCCCCCGACGGCCCTCCCATCTGCACCGCCTTGACCTGCCTCTTGCTCCCCGTCCCGCCGCCGATGTCATGGATGATCTCGTCAAGGGTGATCCCCATCGGCACCTCGACCAGACCGCCGCGTTTGATCTTGCCGGCCAATGCGAAAACCTTGCTCCCCTTCGACTTCTCCGTCCCCTGGGCGGCGAAGTCGGCCGCCCCGTGGCGGATGATCCAGGGGATGTTGGCCCAGGTCTCCACGTTGTTGATGGTGGTCGGCTTGCCTAAAAGGCCCGCTTCCGCCGGAAACGGCGGCCGAATCCGCGGCATGCCCCGCCGCCCTTCGATGGAGGCCATCAGGGCCGTCTCCTCGCCGCAGACAAAGGCCCCCGCCCCTTCCTTGACATGAATATCGAAGCTGAAGGGGGTGCCGAGAATGCTCTTCCCCAGCAAACCCCTCTCCCGCGCCTGGGCGATGGCCAGATCAAGCCTTTTCACGGCCAGGGGATATTCGGCGCGGCAATAGATATAGGCTTCGTCGGCGCCGGTGGCGAAGGCGCCGATGGCCATCCCTTCGAGGACGGCATGCGGATCGCTCTCCAGGACGGTGCGGTCCATGAAGGCGCCGGGGTCCCCTTCGTCGGCGTTGCAGATCACAAACTTCTTGTCGGCCTTGTTGTTGTAGGCGAAGCGCCATTTGAGGCCGGTGGAAAAACCGCCGCCCCCCCGTCCCCGCAGACCGGAGGCCAGCACCTCGTCGATAACCGCTGCCGGCCGGTTCTCGCGAAGCACCCGCTCCAGGGCCTGGTAGCCCCCTTGCGCCAGATAATCGTCGATCCTCTCGGGGTTGATGCGGCCGCAGTTGGCCAGCACGATGCGCCGTTGCTTGCCAAGGAGCTTGACCATGGCCCCCTGGTTCAAGTCGGAGGCCCAGGCCGCAATGGGGCGCCCCCCTTTCAGATGTTCGTCGATGATCCCGGTTATGCGCTCCGGAGTCACATCGACGTAGAGATGTTCACTGCCGTCCTCGTCGATCACCCGGACCTGGGGCTCGCAGAAACAGAGTCCCAAACAGCCGGTTATGGAAAGGTTGACGTCGAGGCCATCGGCCATTTTCTCCCTGATGATCCCGTAGACCTTCTCGGCGCCGGCCGCGATGTTACAGGAGCTCATCCCCACCACGATGGTTTTTCTCATCTCACTCACCGGGATTCTCCACCACCTTCCAGATCGTCAATGATTCGGGCCACTTTTTTCCTGTCCAGTTTGCCATAGGTCTTGTCCCCGGCCATTACCACCGGCGCCAGGGAACAGCAGCCGAGACAGGCCACCGATTCCAGGGTGTATTTCATGTCCGCCGTGGTCTCGCCATTTTTAATGCCGAGCCTGGCCTCAAGCGCCTCCGTCAACCCTTCGGCGCCGCCGACATGGCAGGCGGTGCCGTGACAGACCCTGATGATCTTCTCCCCCACCGGACTGAGGCGGAACTGGGAATAAAATGTCGCCACCCCGTACAGCTGGGACTCGGTCATCTCCGTGGTGGCCGCGATCCTTTCGATGGCTTTCAGCGGAATGTAGTGGAATTCCTTCTGGATTTCCTGCAAAACCGGTATCGCCCTGGTGGCGTCCGCGCCAATCCTGCCGACAATGGCGTCAATCTTTTCAAGGTCATTCGCTTCACAC
The DNA here is from genome assembly GCA_012512925.1 of Desulfuromonadaceae bacterium. Taxonomy (GTDB): domain Bacteria; phylum Desulfobacterota; class Desulfuromonadia; order Desulfuromonadales; family JAAYDE01; genus JAAYDE01. The sequence goes on along the minus strand of JAAZDE010000017.1, from coordinate 1,050 downwards.
TGGCACATCGTCACTCCTTTGCTGACGGCTTCGCATCCGGCTCACTTCGCCGCATGGCTGTTCCCAAAAACCGGGGAGGAGCATTATAAGGAAAAAAGGTACCGGCAAAAACGAAAAATTATCCTTTTCCTGCCCACGAAATTTAAACCGCTCATTTCCCCTCTGTTCTTCCGGCGAAAAAAGCGACCTCCGGCATAAACAACCTATCACCTTTATAAAACATTGTTCTATTGTTGTAAATGGTTTTTCCCGGCCAGGCGGGAATGGCAAGACGGGAAAAAAGGTCCGCGGTAAAACAGAGGAAACGTTTCGGGACCGAAAGGATAATGGGTCTCTCCCCTCCAGCCTCCCCTGAACCACGGTGAGGGCATTCCACCCTCTCGTCAGGGAAATTCCGGAAAGGGGGAGTCAATCATCCAGGCCGCCATGGAACCCCAGGAGTCGGCCTTGAAGATGACCCATTTCTGGCGCAGTTCCTTTTCCTTGAGGACCAGCGAGGGAAGGATGTAATACTCGATCGTCGCCACCGTCTGATACTCGTCCTGCTTGTTACCTGGTTCCATGTGGATGAGGGTAACATTGACCAAATGGAGTCCCTCGATCCCCTTCATCCGGGTCAGAAAATCCTCCCGGTACTCCTCCTTCATGAAAACGGCGGCGCCGTAAAAATCCTTCCAGCGCAGTCTCTGAAGATAATCGCGCACCGAAACCTCCAGCTGATTCCCCTTCTCCATCATCGGCATGGAACAGGAAACCAGCATCGCCGCCGCCAAAAGCACCCTTCCAAGCCGTGCGAAAACTCTCATCATTCACTCCTTTTGCGCGGCGTCAGCCGGCGGCGATACTGCGGATATGATCGATCAGTTCCAGGGCCGGCTCCACCCTGCCGAAGGGAGGAATGAGATAAAAACCTCCCGCTCTCCCCCGGGCAGCATCGATCAACTCCCGGGCGACCGCCAGACCTTCCCGCACACCCTCCTCGCCGCTCTTCCCTTTCAGGCGTTCACGCACCGGATCGGGTATGGTGATGCCGGGGACCTCGTTGTGGAG
>JAAZDE010000139.1 GCA_012512925.1 Desulfuromonadaceae bacterium | reverse complement strand
GGAAGGATACCCTACCGCTCGACCCTGCTGGAGAAGAAACGTCTCATCAGCGGCAGGCATCTGGCCGGGGATATCGACAATCTGGCGCGATACCTGATAAAGATTTCGGTCCATGACCGCTATGGTCGGGATATCACCCCCTATGGGCTCAAGCGGGCGCTGGTGGAGGTGATGGCGCACTTTTCCGTCTACCGGACTTATGTGAATGGGGACAGCCGCCGTTCTGAAGATCCCGATTTGATCCGCCGGGCGGTGACAGAGACCCTGAGGGAGAATCGGGGGATGCGCTACGAAGTCCGCTTCATCGAGAGATATCTTCTCAAGGCCTTCGACTCGTCCCTCCCTGCTTCGGAACGGGAGGCGGCGGTCGGTTTCGTGATGCGTTTCCAGCAGTTGACCGGCCCTTTGATGGCCAAGGCAGTCGAAGATACCCTCTTCTACGTCTACAACCGCTTCATCTCGCTGAATGAGGTGGGGGGGGAGGCCGACCGGTTCGGGGTGACGGCGGACCGTTTTCATGATTTCAACCGCAGAAAACTGGCAACCTTCCCCCACTCTCTGTCAGCCTCTTCGACCCACGACACCAAACGGGGGGAGGATGTCCGCGCCCGCCTCAATGTCCTTTCGGAAATTCCCAGGGAGTGGAAGGCGGCGGTGCGGGTCTGGCAGCGGCTCAACCTCAAAAGGAAAAGGGAGGTGGACGGCGTTCCGGCCCCCGATGCCAATGACGAATATTTCCTCTATCAGACCCTGATGGGCGCCTTTCCTTTCGACCTCGGCGAAATCGGGAATTTTGCCGGACGGATCAGGGAGCATGTCGTCAAAGCGGCCCGCGAGGCCAAGGTCCACACCGACTGGCTCAACCCCGACGAGGATTACGAGACGGCCTGCAAATCTTTCGTGGACGAAATCCTCAAGGATTCTGAAGATAATCCTTTTCTCCAGTCCTTTTCGCCCCTGCAGCGTAAGGTGGCTCATTTTGGGATGGTCAATTCTCTCTCCCAGACTCTGCTTAAAATCACCGCCCCCGGAGTGCCCGATTTCTATCAGGGGAGCGAACTGTGGGATCTGCGCCTGGTCGATCCGGATAACCGCACTCCGGTCGATTTTGGCAGGCGCTTTGCCTTGCTGGAGAGTTTGCGGCAAAGTTCCGCATCTCCCGCCGACCTGATTGCCGAACTGATGGAGAACAAAGAGGACGGCCGCCTGAAGCTTCACCTGATACGGCGAGCCCTTCACGCCAGACGGGATCATCAGGAACTGTTCGCTTTCGGGGATTATGTTCCTCTCAAGGTGGCAGGGAAATGCGGTCGCCATCTCCTCGCCTTCGCCCGTAAACGGGGGCACTCATGGGCGGTGACGATCGCTCCCCGCCTTTGTGTCGCCCTTATGAAGGGCAAAATGGCTTTTCCGCTGGGGGCAGGGGTGTGGGAAGACACGGTGGTGACCCTGCCGGAAGGGGCTCCTCGGCATTGGGAGGAGGCCTTGACCGGAACCAGGCTGGAATGCCGGAGAAAAATCGTCGTCGGGCGGGCGCTGGAGCTTTTTCCGGCAGCCCTGCTCCTTGCTACGGAGGAAAGAATATGAAAAGGGGGAGCGGCATCCTCTTGCACATCTCGTCCCTGCCGTCCGATTTTGGCATCGGCGACCTTGGTCCCGAAGCCTTCCATTTCGCCGATTTTCTGGCGGAAACGGGGCAGAGTTACTGGCAGATCCTGCCGCTGAATCCCACCGATCCCCACGCCGGGAGCTCCCCCTACCGCAGTTCTTCCGCCTTTGCCGGCAATCCCCTTTTTATCAGCCCGGAGATTCTGTGCCGGGAAGGGTTGATCGACGAAGCCGATCTGGCCGCGGGAAGTTCGCTTCCCCGCCACCGCGTCGACTATCCCGCCGTCGCCGTTTACAAGAACGACCTCTTTCACAAGGCTTTCGCACGTTTCCTCGAGCAGGGGGAGGCCGGCGAAGACTATCGGCAATTCCGCGCCGAAAACGCTTTCTGGCTGGAGGATTTTATCCTTTTTGCCGCGCTGCGCCACTATTTCCAGGGGAATCCGTGGTGGCAATGGCCCATTCCTTTCCGTGATCGTCATCCGCAGGAACTGGAAAAGGCCCGCCGCGACCTTTCCGAAAGCATCGCCCGAGAGGGCTTTCTTCAGTACCTCTTTTTCCGCCAGTGGGGGCAACTGCGGAACTACTGCCGTGACAGGGGGATTCACATCATCGGTGATATGCCGATCTATGTCGCTCAGGACAGCTGCGACATCTGGTCCAATCCCGAACTCTTCAAGCTGGACGAAAAGGGACACCCCCTATTCGTGGCCGGGGTGCCGCCGGATTATTTCAGCGCCACCGGTCAGTTGTGGGGGGATCCGGTCTATGATTGGCGGGCCTGCCGGGAGAGCGGCTATCAATGGTGGTTCGCACGGATCGAGCAGAACCTGAAAATCGTCGATACGGTGCGCATCGATCATTTCCGGGGGTTCGCCGCCTACTGGGAAATCCCGGCCGGGGAGAAGACCGCCGTCAACGGGCGTTGGGTGCCGGGACCGGGGGGGGATTTTTTCGACAATCTGCGCAAACGTTTTCGCAAGCTGCCGCTGGTCGCCGAGGATCTCGGCACCATTACCCCCGATGTCCACGAACTTATGGAGCGATTCGAGCTTCCGGGGATGAAGGTTCTGCTTTTCGCCTTTGACGAGAGCCTGCCCCGCAACCCCTACATCCCTCACAACCATGTCAAAAACTGTCTGGTCTATACCGGCACCCACGATAACAATACGGTTCGCGGCTGGTTCGAGGAGGAGGTCTCGGCGGAGGACAGGGACCGGCTCTTTGACTATCTGGGGCGGCGGGTCGGCGCCGAGGAAGTTTCCTGGGAGATGCTCCGCCTGGCCCTGATGTCGGTGGCGGATGTCGCCATCCTCCCCGTTCAGGACCTGCTCGGGCTGGGGGCCGAAGGGCGGATGAACCGTCCTTCCGTCCCTTTCGGGAATTGGCAGTGGCGGCTGGAGAAAAACCGCATTACCGCGGAATGCATTTCCAGGCTGCGTCATCTGACCGAACTGTTCGGCCGGCTCTGAAACTTCCGGTCAGGTCAGGGAGATCAGGTGCCTGCGGTTGTCCTTGCGGAGGCTGACCTTGCCTTCTCTGGCCAGCCATCCGACGGCGCGGTCGACCTGGCATTGGCTCAACTTGGTGCCGTTGACGACGGCAGACAGTGTCGATTCGCCGTTCTGTTCGAGAAATTTCCAGACCGTTCCGGCATAGGTGCCGATTTCGTTGATCATGATGTTGGTTTCCTTTCTTAACAGTTTGTTGAAAGCGGGGATGTTTCCCCTTTGGTCATGGAGCAAGTGGCGGGATTGATAATGTTCATACTTAAACATAGGCGCAAGCCACCGTTTTTCAAGACATCGGAACTGATATTTCACCAATTGTCCGATCGGGAAGGAGTGGGAAGGTGATTGCTGAGGGTTTTTGTAAGCGGACAGGGGAGTCCCCTGTAAAGTGGTCAAGATCGGATATCCCTGTCACCGGGGGGCCAAGGTACCGCTTTTTTTTGACTCTGGCGGGCTTTCTGTTGTTGTTTCAGGCCACGGCGGTTTCCCCTGTTTGCAGCGCCGAGATACACGAAATCATCCGCAGCGAGGTGGAACAGATCCGCGCCGGCGGCTATCTCATCGGTAATGCCTGGGTGGCGTCCACCAGTCTCCTGCCCCGTTTTTATGAAGCTCGGGGTTTTGAGCCGGCGTGGCAGGATGCCCGGCGCCGGGACAATTTCATCAAATTTCTGAGTGAGATCGGAAATGAGGGCTTGAATCCCCAAGATTACCATTTTACTTCCCTGGTCGCTTTACGGGAGGAAATCCGACTGAATCCCCACCCCGAGGTCAGGAAACTGGCCCATTGGGATCTGCTGCTGACCGATTCCCTGATGGTCCTGGTCAACCATTTGCTGGTGGGCAAGGTCGATCCGCTCACCCTCCATCCCGAATGGAACTTTTCCCGAAGAAACGGCTATGAGGATCCCCTGGCCTTGATCCGGGAAGGAATGGAGACCGCCGATATCGGTCCTTTCCTCCACCGCCTTCTGCCCACTCATCCCCTTTATCTCCGCCTGAAGGAAGCCCTGGCCGAGTATCGGGCCAGGGCCGCTGAAGTGAACTGGGGCCGGGTTGCGGAAGGGGAGACTTTGCGCGGCGGAATGTCCGGCAAGCGGGTCGGACAACTGGCGCAGCGGCTGGCCGCCAGTGGTGATTTTGCCGGTCCCCTTCCGGAAAAGCCGTTTTTCGATCATGAATTGACGGCCGCGGTGAAGGGTTTCCAGCGGCGCCACGGTCTGCAGGCAGATGGCGTTGTGGGACCCCGGACCCTGGCGGAGTTGAATGTTCCCGATGAGGAACGGATCGATCAACTCCGGGTCAACATGGAGCGGATGCGTTGGTTCCTTCACGATCTGCCGGAGGATTTTCTGATTGTCGATATCGCCGGTTTTCGGGCCTGCCTGATCCAGGGGGGGAAAATGATCTGGTCGGCCAAGGTGCAGGTGGGAAGACCTTTTCGCGAAACCCCCTCATTCCGTTCACAGATCGATTATCTGGTCGTCAACCCTGACTGGACCCTGCCGCCTACCATTGTCGCCGAGGATGTTGTTCCCGCCGTCCTGGCCGATTCGGCCTATCTTGAAAAGAACTCCATAAGTATTCTCGACTATCAGGGGCGGAGAATAGATCCTGCCAGGGTTGACTGGCGGCGTTATCGTCAGGCCAAATTTCCCTACCTCCTCCGGCAGGAACCGGGGCCGCAGAATCCTCTCGGCCGCATCAAGTTCATCTTCCCCAATCCTCACGCCGTCTTCCTTCACGACACGCCGAGCCGGTACCTGTTTGGAAAAAGTGAACGCGCCTTCAGCTCCGGCTGCATCCGCATCGAGCGCCCCTTCGAACTGGCCGCCTTTCTGCTCGAATCGCCCTCCGCGGCCGGAATGAGAAGACTTCGCGAGGCTCTGGACAGTGGGAAAACCAAAACCATCTTTCTGCCGCGTCCGATGCCGATCATGCTCCTCTACTGGACGGCCCAGGTCGGTCCTGATGGTGAGATTATTTTCAAAAGAGATATTTATGGACGGGATAGCCTGCTGTTGCAGGCGCTGGACAGGAAATTCGCTCTGATCAACGGAGCCTGGCTGTCCTTCTGAGGGGGTATCCGCCGCTCGGATCTTTTTCGCGCAAGGACTGAATAGGAATGGGTAGCTTATTGGCTAATTGGCGGCGCCTGGAATTTGACGGGGTACCCGTCTATCTCTGTCCTGACCGGCCCGACTGGTTTGTTCCCAACAGGGCCGGGGACAGGCTGCTGCGGCATCTTCCTTCCTCATCACCGATCCACGACAGCCGCGAAAGTCGTTTCCTGGAGAGGTTTGCCGTTGCTTCGCCGCCGCCCTACCCGGGGCGGGCAAGCCTGCTGAAACTGGACAATCTCAAGGAACTCTGGTTCCATATCACCAACCGTTGCGACCTCGCCTGTTCCCACTGTCTCTTCGCCTCCTCCCCCGAAACCGGCGGAACCCTCCTCGCTTCACGGATTCTGGCACTGGCCGGCCAAGCCTACCGCCTCGGCTGCCGGGTATTCGTCCTGACCGGTGGCGAGCCGACGATCCACCCTGAAATCGACAAGATTCTCTCTGGGCTGCTGGAATTGCCGCAAAGCCAGGTGGTGGTGCTGACCAACGGCATGAATCTACGAGGGATGACGCCGATCGCCGAGAAGAATCGCGAGCGTCTCCATCTGCAGGTCAGTGTGGACGGTTTGCAAGAGCGCCATGATGCGGTCCGCGGTCGGGGGAGTTTTAACCGTCTTCACGGCAACCTGCTTCGGCTCAGGGAGGTTGGTGTTTCCTACACCCTGTCCCTCTGCGTCACCAGCGGCAACGTGGTGGAGATGCCCGCCATCGTCGATCTGGCTGCCGGCCTGGGGGCGGGCAACGTCCATTTCATGTGGTATCTCGTCCGCGGCCGAGGGAAGGATGATGGTTTCGTCCGGCCGGAAACAATTTTCCCCGCCCTGAACCAGGCGGTGGAACGGGCCGAAGCTTTGGGGATTGTCATCGACAATGTCGAGTCACTGAAAACACAGGTTTTTGCCCCTTCCGGCACCATTCACGACGGTTGCGGCGCCGCCTGGGAATCGGTCGCCGTCGGCCCCGACGGCCGTCTCTATCCCTCGGCGGCCCTGGTCGGCATGGAGTCCCTGGCCACGGAGCTTTCCGGCGGCCTGGAGAAGGCCTGGAGAGAGAGTCCGGTGCTGGAGAAAATCCGCCGCACCAGCGTTGCCGGGCTCGACTCACCTTTCCGTTTTCTGCTCGGAGGAGGGGATCTGGACCACAGCTTCACCCATGGCGGAACATTCCTCGGCGACGATCCCTATCTTCCCCTTTACGAGAAGATGGCTCTCAGCCTCATTGTCGCTGAGGCCCGCCGTCAGCCGGAGCGGGAAATTCCCCAGCTCAGGTTGCGTATGGGAGAGATTCTGGAGAGCTGCGGCGCCCATGGGCGGGTGGCCCTGGTTCATTCCAACTGCCTGCTGGGGGCCGCCGACAACGGCAGCATCAAATCGGTTAAATCCTTTTACTCGGCCGCTGTGGGGGACAAAAAGGAGGAGATTCTCAATCCGGTCTGCTATCCGGAAGAGTTGATCCGGCATGTTCCGGCGGAATTCCGTTTTCGCGGCTACGGCTGCGGCAGTCCCGTCCTCGATGCGCAGATCGTTCCCGGGGAGCGGATAGTCGATCTCGGTTGCGGCGGCGGGGTGGAATGTTTTATCGCCGCCCGGCTGACCGGAGCAAAGGGGCGTGTCACAGGGGTCGACATGCTCGACCCGATGCTGGAACTGGCCCACCGCGGGAGGGACGGCGTGGAGGCCAATCTCGGCTACCCCAACCTGGAATTTCGCAAGGGCTATCTGGAATCCCTGCCCTTGACGGACGAGTCGGCCGATGCCGTTCTGTCCAACTGCGTGATGAATCTGTCGGTAAACAAGCGCCGTGCCTACCGGGAGATTTTCCGGGTTTTGCGTCCCGGCGGGCGTCTGGTGATCTCGGATGTGGTCTGCGAAACGGAACCCGATCCGGCCATCCGCAACGATGAGACTCTGCGCGGCGAGTGCATTGCCGGGGCCATGACCCAAGACCATCTGGCCGCGCTGCTGGATGAGACCGGCTTTGTCGGCTTCCGCCTCATCAAGCGCTTTCCCTATCGAACGGTTGGCGGGCACCCTTTTTTTTCGCTGACCTATGCCGCCATCAAAGCCAAGCCTTCGGAGCCTGTTCGAGTTATCTATCGCGGTCCCTTCCCGGCCATCGAGACCTCCGCCGGAGTACGCCTCGCCGCCGCCGTTCCCCAGTTTCTTCCTGCTCATGAGGCGGAGCTTGTCGGGGAGAGCCTTTTTATTCTCGATGAACGGGGCCGGGTCACCAATGTCGAGGGGGAGAACGGCTGCGCCTGCTTCATTCCTCCCGAAAACGTCGCAAAGAACCCGTTGCCGCAGCGAAAAGCCTCCCTTCCCCGTCACCTTTCTGAGTGCATGGTCTGCGGCGCTCCCTTGCAATATCTCGCAGCCGAGGAGGAACAGCGCTGCGTCTACTGCCGGGAAACCTTCCTGGCCGGCAGCCGCTGCGAAAAAGGCCATTTCGTCTGCGATGCCTGTCATGCCGCCGATGCCCTGGAGGCGATCAGAAATATCTGCCTCCATTCGCCGGAAACCGACATGATCCGCCTCTTCGAGGAGATCCGTCGCCATCCGGCGGTCCCCATCAACGGTCCGGAACACCATGCTCTGGTGCCCGGCGTCATTCTCACCGTCTACCGCAACAAGGGCGGAGCGGTTTCCGACCAGACTATCGAAACCGGCATCCGCCGTGGCGCCGCTGTCGCTGGTGGTTGTTGTGCTTTCATGGGGGCCTGTGGCGCAGCGCTGGGGGTGGGGATTGCCTTCAGTCTGATTCTCGACGCCAACCCTCTCAAGGCGGCGGAGCGGCAACAGGTGCAGATGTTGGTCAAGGAAATTCTGGCCGAGATCGCCTCCTTGAAAGCGGCCCGCTGCTGTCGGCGGGACTGCTGGTTGGCCTTGCGCAAAGCCGCCCTTTTGTCGCGGGATTTGCTGCCGCTCTCCGTTGCCGCCGACGGAGATATCGGTCCTTGCCGTCAGTGCCATGAAAACAGGGAGTGTGCTGGCCCTGTTTGTCCCCTTTTTTTCTTATCGGCCGTTGTGCCAAAGGTAAATGAACTCTCCGGGGAGTAAGCGGGGAGTGCAATTTGCATAAAGGAAACTCCGTGAGGTAAGACCAGTTATGGGGAAGAGCGGTGTCCAAGCGACATTCATCAGGAGGGATGATGGACAAGGAAACTAAAGGATCGGTAAAGTGGGATCTATCTCCACTCTACGATGGGCCGGCCGATCCCCGGCTGGCGGCGGATCTGGAAGAAGCCGCGAAAAAGGCCAAAATTTTTCGGCGGGATTTCCGCGGGCGGTTGGCTGGTGAAAGTGTTGCCGCCGATCTGCTGGGAGCTTCTCTCCATGCCTACGAGGAACTGCAGAAATTTGCCCTGAAGCCCTGTTTCTACGCCCAGCTCCTGTTTGCCGGGGACAGCCGGCCGACGGAAAACAAAACCCTTCTGGCCAGGGTTCGTGAAGTCTGGAGCGCCATCGGCGAGGAACTTCTTTTCTATGAACTGGAATTGCTGAAAATGGACGAGGAGCGGATGGCGGAGCTTCTCAAAGATGAGCAAGTTGGCCGGTTCGCCCATTACCTGCACCGGTTGCGCACCCATCGTCCCTACATACTCAGCGAAGAGGTGGAAAAGGTACTCAAGCGCAAGGATCTCACCGGCCGGGAAGCCTTTGTCCAGCTTTTCGAAGAACTGACCGCTTCGTTTCGTTTTCATTTCCGGGTGCCCGGAAACGAGGAGACTTCCGAGGTAACCGGGGCGGAACTGCTTGCCCTGCTCCACCATCCGCAACGCCAGGTTCGGGAAGAGGCCCTGACCCTCTTCCTCAACCGCCACGCAGAACATTCCCTGACTCTGAGCGCCTGTTTTAACAACCTGTTCCTTGATCACTACAAGGAAGTGGAATTGCGGCACTACCCCGACATCATGACGCCGACCCATCTGGCCAACGAGACCGATCCGGAAACGGTGGCGCGCCTGATGGAGGTGACCGAGGCCAACTACGGCCTGGCCCGGGACTATTTCCGGCTGAAAAGGAAACTGCTCGGCCTGACGGAGATGAAAAATACCGACATCTATGCTCCCCTGCAGCAGACGGCGCGCCGTTTCTCCTTCGCCGAGGCGCAACGTCTGGTTGTCGACGCTTTCAGCGGTTTTTCGACGGAGATGGCGGCCTGTGGCGAGGCCTTTTTCCGGGAGCACCGAATCGATGTCTTGCCGGCGCCGGGCAAGAGCGGCGGAGCTTTCTGCATGGGAATGGCGCCCGGCCTTCAACCCTATCTGCTGCTCAACTACACCGAAAATCTCCGTGATGTGGCCACCCTGGCCCACGAACTGGGCCACGGCGTCCACTTTTCCCTGGCTCAGAAGCAGAATCTGTTCCACTACAACGCTCCTCTCCCCTTCGCTGAAACCGCCAGCGTTTTCGGGGAGATGCTGCTTACCCGCCATCTTCTGGAGGGGGAAAGCGATCCCCAGGTCAAGATCACCATCCTCTGCGCCAAACTGGAGGACATCATCGCCACCACCTTCCGTCAGAACGTGCTGACCCGGTTTGAACTGGCCGCCCACCGTCTGCGCCGGGAAAGACTCCTCGACGCCGAGGATTTGTGCCGCCTGTGGTGGGAGGAGAACGCCAAGCTGTTCGGCGACGCGGTGACCATGATCGAGCCCTATCGCTGGGGATGGGCCTATATCAGCCATTTCATCCACTCCCGCTTCTATTGCTATTCTTATATTTTCGGCGAGTTGTTGGTGCTCTCCCTCTATCGGCGCTACCAGGAGGAAGGGGCGACCTTCGTCCCCAAATATCTGGAGTTGCTGGCCAAGGGGGGAAGCGAATCCCCCGCCAAAATGCTTCAGCCTTTCGGCATTGATCTCTCCGGACCCGATTTCTGGCAGAAAGGATACGACCTTGTCGCCAGCCTGCTGGCTGAATTGCGGGAATTGGTGGAGTGAGTCGGATCAGGTCCGGACGGGAAACCGGTTGATCGCAGGGGGGCCTGGCAAGAGGAAAAACCCGCTCAAATCCGATTCCTTTCAGACGAATTTTGTGACGGTGACGTCCTGTCGGGGACGTGATTTCGCGAACAAGAGGGAATTTTTAAAAAGGCTCTGCTGGCTCACGGGAATTTTGTGTCCATCTCTGCTCCTCCGCCGAGCTCTAGGTACGAAGGTCAGAGCCATAGAGGCGCATCACGAGAATCTTTAATGGTTGTATCCGCAGTGGCGCAGCAACAGGGCGGCTTTATCCTCCCGGCTGCCGCGCCATTCGGCCAGCAGCCTCTCGGCAAGGGTGACGCCGCTGTCGGCGATTTCGGCGATGCTGTCGAGAAATATCGTCTCATCTCTATCTTCTATATTTAATTTTCCTTGCCGTTTCAATCCGCTCCGAGCCAATTCCAGAATCTCCCCGGCGGCATCCCGCAATGTTCCCTTCCGGAAGGGGGTTTTCAGCCCCTGCCGCCAGGAGTCCTGCAGCAGTTTCTCTCTTCCCTGGCGATCCAGGTGCTTGAACAAAGACCAGGCGCCGGCTGTTGCCTCCTGGTCATAGAGCAGCCCCTTGCAGAGGGCGGCGAAGCCGAGGCTGAGAAAAGGAGGAAGGCTGTCGAAGGAGCGGATTTCAAGTTGCGGGCGGAGGCGGCTTTCGGGGAAAAGGGTAGAAAGATGCAGCGCCCAGTCGTGAAGGGTGGCGCGGTGTTCGGCGAATCCTTCCGCCATGAAGCGGCGGAAGGTGAAAGGCTCTCTGGTCATGTCGACATAGCGGCTGTCGCGGAGGATGAAATACATGGGGATGTCAAGAGCGTATTCCATATAGGTTGCGAACCCGGCCCCCTCCTCGAAAAGAGTATGGATCAGGCCACTCCGCTGGGGGTCGGTGTTGGCCCAGATCTCCCCCCGGATGGTCAGAAAACCGGAGGGGCGCCCCTCCAGCAGCGGTGAGTTGGCCGACCAGGCGTAGAAAAGGGGGGCCAACGCCAGACAGAGGCGGATTTTGTCGAGACAGTCGGCCTCATCGGCGTAGTCCAGGTTGACCTGGACACCGGCGGTCTGTTTCATCATCCGCTGCCCCATGGAGCCGGTTCTGGCCATGTAGGGGGCCATGATCCGGTAGCGTTGTTTGGGGAGCCAGGCGATCTCCTCCAGGGTGGAGAAGGGCTGGGCGCCGAGGCCGAGAAAGGCCAGGCCGAGAGGCTCGGCTTCGCGGACGATGTTTTCGATATGGTGGCGGAAATTGCTGTAGGAGCAGTGGAGATCGGGGCAGAGCTGGCCGGAGAGTTCGAGCTGCCCGCCCGGTTCGAGACTGATGGAGGAGAGGATCCCTTGCAGGGCGATCAGATGTCCTTCCTCCCGAATTCCTCGCCAGCGTCCCGTCCTTTCCAGTTGTGTCAGAAGCTCTTGAATGCGCTCATGGGAAGCGGCGGCGGCGCTTTTCCGGTCGACCACCAGCTTCTCGATCTCGACACCGATTTTCCACTCTTGCGGTGGTTTGCTTCCCTTTCGCAGATAAGCGACCAGATCCTCTGTCGATTCAACAGGGCGATTCTGGGGGGCGTCGACGTCGGTCGTCATGAGTCCGGTTCCTTTTCTCCCGCTATGGTCACGAGTTGAGATAGGCGGTGATCGATTCGGCGATGGTATGGAAGATCCGCGTGAATTCCTTTTCGTTCTTCTCCAGCAGGGTGATCCGGAAACCCTGTTCCGGGGTGCAGAAGGATGAGATGGGGACTACGCAGATCCCCGTCGAGCCCAGCAGATAGTAGACAAAACGCTTGTCGGGCGCGATTCCTCGCTGGGACACCAGTTCCTCCACCAGGTTGCGAACCTCAGGGTTCTTGATCGGCAGGGTCTGCGTATGGGTGAGCCTGTCCGCTTCGAAGACGACGCTCATGTAGAAGGCGCCGTTGGTGCGGTTGACCTTGATGCCGGGAACCTGCTTAAGGATATCATAGGCAAGATTGGAAGCCTTTTCATAATTGGCGCGCCGCTCGTTGAGATAGACCGGGTATTCGGGATGACTCATGATCAGCGGAATCGCCTTCTGGGGCAGGGTGGTGGAGCAGACCTCGACCATCTTGGAATCGACTATGCTCTGGATGTAGCGTTTGAATAGCGGATTGCTGTCGGCGTTGTAAACTTCGATCCAGCCGCAGCGGGAGCCGGGCCACGGAAAGTCCTTGCTGATGCCGCGCATGGCGATGGCGGGGATGCCGTCGATCAGATCGGAGATCGGCTTGGTCGACTGGCCATTATAGACCAGGTTGCGATAGATTTCGTCGGCGATGACGAAGAGATTGAATTCCTTGGCTATGTCGATGATTTCGCGCAGGATCCTCTCCGGATAGACGGCTCCGGTGGGGTTGTCGGGATTGATGATGAGAATGCCGGAGATGGCCGGGTTGTATTTGACCGACAGATAGAGGTCGTCCAGGTCGGGATACCATTGGTTGTCCGGGTCGAGACGGTATGAGACCGGTTTTTGGCCGGCATGGGAGCCTTCCGCCGAGGAATGCGTCGAATAGGTGGGGGAGGGGCCGATGACCCTTGCCTCGTGGCGAAGCAGTCCGTAAACCTTCTGTATGGCGTCGCCGAGGCCGTTGAAAAAGATGATATCCTCCGCGGTGATCTGGGTCTTGCCCCGCTTGTTGGTCATGTCGGCCAGGAACTGCCGGGTTTCCAGCACCCCTTTGGTGGCGCTGTAGCCGTAGGAGCAGTCCTTCATAGCCAGATCGGCGACGATCTTTTTCATCCACAGAGGGATTTTTTCTCCCTTGGCCACCGGGTCGCCGATGTTTTCCATGTTGGTTTTCATGCCGAGCCGGTTGAGCTTTTCGGCGATGGCGACGATGGCGCGGATTTCATAGGTCAGTTCCTGGGCTCCAATGTGAACGATATTGTTGCGCATACGGTTTTCCCATTCCTTTGCTGATGGAGATCGATGAGTGTGACGGGTAAAAGAAAAGGCCATGGACTTTCTGTCCATGGCCTTTATCTGCTCTTCCGCTGTTGCGGATCTGGATGCCAAGGCTTAAGGACAGAACAGTGCCTGAGAAGCGGCCGCTTCGGCGGCCGCCGGCGCAGCGGCTTTCAGGGTTCTGTTTTTGTCCTGATTGGTCATGACAAATAACGCCTTCATTTGCTCCCAGTGGGTAGCATAATGGATCGACAAAGTCAAATGCTACTTTTCGTCCATCAAGGCGCCATGAGCCGCCGCCAGCCGGGCGATGGGCACCCGGAAGGGGGAACAGGAGACATAATTGAGACCGATCTGGTGGAAGAAGATGACGCTCCCCGGTTCTCCGCCATGCTCCCCGCAAACGCCGATCTTGATGTCGGGGCGGGTTCTGCGGGCTCTCTCGCAGCCGATTCTGACCATTTCCCCGACGCCGACCTGGTCGATGCTGATAAACGGGTCGTGGTCGTAGATTTCGTGATTGACGTAGAAGGGGAGGAAGTCCCCGGAGTCGTCGCGGGAGAGGCCAAAGGTGGTCTGGGTCAGATCGTTGGTGCCGAAGGAGAAAAATTCGGCGTCCTCGGCGATCCGATCGGCAATGAGGCAGGTGCGGGGAAGTTCCACGCAGGCACCGACCGAATAGGTCAACTTGAGCCCGTAGCGTTCAATGACCTCGGCGGCGACCTTGTCGGCCCTTTCCTTCAGCAGGTGCATCTCATTGTAGGTGGCCACCAGCGGCATCATGATTTCCGGCACCACGGTGAAGCCGTTGTTTTTGGTCAGTTCGCAGGCCGCTTCGATGATGGCCTGGACCTGTGTGTCGTAGATCTCCGGGAAGGTGATGCCGAGCCGGCAGCCGCGGTGACCGAGCATCGGGTTGTTTTCGTGGAGATGCTCGGCGATGGCCTTGACCCGCGGCAGCGGCATCCCCATGATTTCAGCCAGTTCCTCCATCTCTTTTTCTCCTTGGGGGAGAAACTCGTTGAGGGGCGGGTCAAGGAGGCGGATCATGACCGGCAGGTCCTTCATCTCGACGAAGATGTCGTAATAGTCCTGGCGCTGCATGGGCAGAATCTTGGCCAGGGCCTTCTGGCGCCCTTCGAGGTTGTCGGCCATGATCATTTCGCGCATGGCGCGGATGCGTTCTTCCTCGAAAAACATATGTTCGGTGCGCACCAGGCCGATTCCCTCGGCGCCGAAATCGCGAGCAACGCGGGCGTCCTTGGGAGTGTCCGCATTGGCCCGGACGCCGATCTTCTTGTACTTGTCCACCCATTGCATGAGAGCGGCGAAGTCGCCGGACACCTCGGGCTGGACGGTCGGCACGGCGCCGCGCATCACCTCGCCGGTGGCGCCGTCGAGGGTGATGATATCCCCCTGCTTGAAGATATCCCCTTTGCGGTTGGCGAACTGTTTGTTCTGGTAATCGACCTTGATGTCTCCGCAGCCGACCACGCAGCATTTCCCCATGCCGCGGGTTACCACGGCGGCGTGGGAGGTCATGCCGCCGCGCGAGGTCAGGATGCCCTGGGCGGCGTGCATGCCGTGGATATCCTCGGGGCTGGTTTCCATGCGCACCAGGATGACTTTGCGCCCTTTGTTCGCCTCGGCCTCGGCTTCATCGGCGTAAAAGACGATAGCGCCGCTGACCGCTCCGGGAGAGGCCGGCAGCCCCTTGGCGATGACATCCTTGGGGGCCTTGGGGTCGAGGGAAGGATGGAGCAGCTGGTCGAGCTGGTTGGGGGAAACCCGCAATACGGCTTCCTTCTCCGAAATCAGTCCTTCTTTGACCATGTCGACGGCGATCTTGATGGCGGCCCGGGCCGTCCTTTTGCCGTTGCGGGTCTGCAGCATGAAGAGTTTTCTCTTTTCAATGGTGAACTCGATATCCTGCATATCCCGGTAATGTTGCTCCAGGAGGTCCTTGATCTGCACCAGCTGGGCGTAGCTTTCCGGCATCACCTCCTCCAGCGAGGGGAGATGGCTCTCGTTGCCGTCCTTGTTGATCGGCTGGGGAGTGCGGATGCCGGCAACCACGTCTTCGCCCTGGGCGTTGACCAAAAATTCGCCGTAGAAATATTTTTTGCCGGTGGCCGGGTCGCGGGTGAAGGCAACGCCGGTGGCGCAGTCGTCGCCCAGGTTTCCGAAGACCATGGCCTGGATGTTGACGGCGGTCCCCCAGTTGGCGGGGATGTTGTTCAGTTTGCGGTAGGTGATGGCGCGCTGGTTCATCCACGAGCCGAACACTGCCCCCACGGCTCCCCACAGCTGTTCGAAAGGATCGGTGGGGAATTCGCGACCGAGGGTTTCCTTGACCCTGGCCTTGAAAAGCTCAACCAGCTTTTTAAGGTCGTCGGCGGTCAGATCGGTGTCGAGATGGACCCCTTTATTGTCCTTGCATTCTTCAAGGATCGTTTCCAACTGGTCGCGATCCATCCCCATCACCACATCGGCGTACATCTGAATGAAGCGGCGGTAGGAATCGTAGGCAAAGCGCGGGTCGTTGGTGAGGCTGATGAGCCCCTGGACCGTTTCGTCGTTGAGGCCGAGATTGAGGACCGTATCCATCATCCCCGGCATCGAGGCGCGGGCGCCGGAGCGGACCGATACCAGCAGGGGATTTTTCGGATTGCCGAATTCCTTGCCCATCAGTTTTTCCACCTCGGCCAGGTTTTCCTTGACCTCGTTCTCCAGGCCGGCCGGATAGGTGCGGTTGTTTTTGTAAAACTCGGTGCAGACCTCGGTGGTGATGGTAAAGCCGGGGGGAACGGGCAGCCCGATGGCGGTCATTTCCGCCAGATTGGCCCCTTTGCCGCCGAGCAGATCCTTCATGCCGCTGTTGCCGTCCGCCTTGCCCTCGCCGAAGAAATAGACGAATTTGCTTGCCATGATGTTTTCCTCCTGAAAGATGCCAAAAACCTTTAAAGGTTTTTAAGTGATGATTGCGCCGTCACTCGGAAATTTTGGAAAAATCGGCGATTCCCTCGAACAGACGTGCCACCGAGGTGAGCAGGGCCAGGCGGTTGGTGCGCAGGCGCTCATCCGGGTCCATGACCAGGACCTCGTCAAAGAAGGAATCGACTGCCGGGCGCAGGGAAGCAATCGTATCAAGTGTCGCCGGATAGTCCCCCGTTTCCCGCTGGGCCATCACCTTTTCCCGGACCTCCGTGATCGCCCGGAAGAGATTTTTTTCCGAGGGGGCGTTCAGCAGGGATTCGGACACCGTTTCCGCCACCCCTCCCTTGATGATGTTGACCACCCGTTTGAAGGCCACGGCCAGAGGCTCGAAATCCTGGGATTTCTTCATGCGGGCCAAGGCCTCGACCCGACGCAGGACGTCGACAGGCTGGTCGAAGGAAGCGGCCAGGACAGCATTGACGATATCCTGAGGGTAGCCCTGGGAGGTGAGGATGTGCAGGAAACGCAGCCGCAGGAATTCGATGACATCGTTTTTCACCTCGGCGGCGGGACGTTTGAGTTTGTCCTGGAGCAGGGCAAGGGACTGTCGCACCAAATCGGGCAGGGAAAGAGGGAATCCCTGGGCGATGACGATGTTGAGAATGCCGATGGCGCCGCGGCGCAGGGCGAAGGGATCGGCGGTGCCGGTGGGGAGGAGCCCGACGCCGAAGCAGCCGCAGAGGGTGTCGATCTTGTCGGCGATGGAAACAAAGCTTCCCAGCAGGCCGGATGGAAGTTCGCCGCCGGCCTGGATGGGGAGATAATGTTCGTAGATGGCCTTGGCGATTTCCGGCGCCTCTCCCTCGAGCAGGGCGTATTCCCGTCCCATGACACCCTGCAGTTCGGGGAACTCGTAGACCATCAGGGTTTCCAGATCGCATTTGGCAAGCAGGGCGACTCGTTCCGCCGCTTTGGCCAGCTCTGGAGCGAATTGGTCGGCGAGGGAAACGGACAATTGGCGGATGCGCATCACCTTGTCGTAGCTGGTGCCGAGCCGGGCCTGGAAGACAACGTTTTTGAGGGTTTCAAGGCGGCTTTCGAGGGGGATCTTCTGGTCTTCCTTCCAGAAGAACATGGCGTCGGAAAGGCGCGCTCTGAGCACCCGTTCATTGCCGCGCCGCACCACCTCGGGGTCTCCCGCCCGGGTGTTGGCGATGGTGATGAAATGGGGAAGCAGTTTGCCGTCGGCGCCGGTGAGGGTGAAGTAGCGCTGGTTTGCCCTCATGGTGGTGATGAGCAGTTCGCGGGGGAGCTGCAGATATTTTTCCTCGAAGGAACCGCAGATAGCGCTCGGGAACTCGACCAGATGGGCGACCTCTTCCACCAGTTCCTCGTCCATGTTGATCTTGGCCTGGAGGCGGCCGGCGATGGTCTCGATCTCGGTGCGTATGATCTCCTTGCGTTTTTCCGGATCGGGGATGACGAAACGCTTTTCCGCTTCCCGCAGATATTCTTCCAGACCGGAAACGGCAAAGGGTTCGGGGGCCATGAAGCGGTGTCCCCGGGAGTGGTTGCCGCTCGCCAGCTCACCGAAGCGGAAAGGAACCACCTCGCCGTCGAACAGGGCCACGATCCAATGTACCGGGCGGGCGAAGCGGACATCCAGATCCTTCCAGCGCATCGATTTTCTGAACGGGATGGAGGCGATGACATGTGCCAGGATGTCGGGCAAAAGCCCTTTCACCTCTTGTCCTTCCACCACCTTGGCGATATGGAGATAGGACCCCTTCGGGGTCTCCACGATCTTCAGCTCGGAAACTTCGACGCCGTTGGTCTTGGCGAAGCCGAGGGCGGCCTTGGTTGGGTTGCCCTGATCATCGAAGGCGATTTTCGCCGGTGGACCGGAGATGGATAGTTCCTGGCGCTGTTGTTGCCGGGCCACGCCTTCCGCCGCCACCGTCAGCCGGCGCGGGGTGGCGAAGGAGCAAATCGATTGGAAGGGGATGCGGGCTGTCTCGAACTCCTTGCGGAGCAAGTCTTCGAGGCTCTTCCGGGCGGGGGGGAGAAAACCGGCGGGGATTTCTTCGGTTCCGATTTCAAGTAATAGTTCTGAGGACATGCGACTCAATTCATGTTTAATGGATGGGCGCTATCGCGCCAAGGGACCCTGTCATTCCCGGATCAGGGGAAAGCCGAGCTTTTCCCTTTGGGCGACATATTCCTCGGCGCAGAGGCGGGCCAGATTGCGGACCCGGCCGATGTAATTGGCCCGCTCGGTCACCGAAATGGCGCCGCGGGCATCCAGCAGGTTGAAGGAATGGGAGCATTTGAGCACGAAATCGTAGGCTGGAAAAACCAGCTGCCGTTTGGCCAGACGCATGCATTCTTTTTCGTACATGTCGAAGAGCTGGAAAAGCATGGCGGTGTCGGCTTCTTCGAAATTGTAGGTGGAGAACTCCACTTCGGTCTGATGATGGATATCACCGTAGCGGATTCCCTTGACCCATTCCAGATCATAGACGTTGTCCACCCCCTGCAGATACATGGCGATCCGCTCGCAGCCATAGGTAATTTCCGAGGGCACCGGTTTCAGGTCGATGCCGCCGACCTGCTGGAAGTAGGTGAACTGGGTGATCTCCATGCCGTCCAGCCAGACCTCCCAGCCCAACCCCCAGGCCCCCAAAGTGGGCGATTCCCAGTCGTCCTCGACGAAACGGATGTCGTGGTCGCAAGGATTGAGGCCGAAACTTTTCAGCGAGTCGAGATAGAGGTCCTGAATGTTCAGCGGGGAGGGTTTCATGATGACCTGGAACTGGTAGTAGTGCTGGAGGCGGTTGGGATTTTCTCCGTAGCGGCCGTCGGTGGGACGGCGGGAGGGTTCGACGTAAGCCACGTTCCACGGCTCGGGGCCGAGGACGCGAAGGAAGGTGGCCGGGTTGAAGGTTCCCGCCCCTTTTTCCATGTCATAGGGCTGTTGGATGACGCAGCCCTGTTTTGCCCAATAGTTCTGCAGAGCCAGGATCAGGTCTTGAAAGGTCACGATTCCTCTGGGGTGGAGGCGCTTCAGCTTGGACACGAGGCGCCGAGGCGGATTGAGCGAAAGTAGCTTATGGCCGTTCCGGGTTAAATGTAAAGTAAGTATCGTTTTTCCTTCTTTATGTCAAGGAGAAAGAGTATTGATTTCAGGAGGTAATGGGGTTTCACAAGCGGTTTGGGGAAAGTAGCGAGAGTGATTTGGGGAGAGTGGGAAGGTGGTGGCGAAGCAGCAGGTAAGTCAGATTTCGGGCTTCCCGCAGAGTCTGGGAGCTGAAACGGAAGCCGCGGAAGAGGGTCGGTGTAACGCGCAGGGAGCGGGCCAGGGTGCCCAGGGTGGGAAGGCTGACCGATTCGCCGGAGGCGCTTTGAGCACAGCGGGGACAGAGGGCGCCGCCGGGGATATCGAGGAGAACCGTTTCCTGCTCCAAGGGGTTGCCGCAACGGCAACAGTCGGTAAGGTGAGGGGTGTAGCCGCTCAGGGAAAGGAGGCGGAGTTCTATCAACAACCGTGTTTCCGGGGTGGCCGGATGAGTGTCCAGATGATCCAGAAGGGCACGCAGCACCTCAAAGATTTCCGGGCAGGGTTCCCCTTCGCCGCATAGCCCTTCGGTCAGTTCGCAGCCGTAAGAGGCGAGGGCGATTACCTCCAGGTCGCGGCGCAGTTCGAGATGGGGTTTGCCCCCATCGGCCTCCTGAAGATTGAGGAGCCCTCCCCGCGACGGTTCGTTCCAGTACAGCACCGCTTCCGTGAGGGGTTCCAGAGCGGCGCCGAAGCGCTTGCGGCTGCGCCGCGCCGAGCGGGCGAACCCCCTGAGTCTACCGTAATCCCTGCTGAAAAAAGTGACGATCCGGTCGGCCTCTCCGTAGGCGAGCGAGCGGAGAATGATGGCCGGACCGCTGTGCAGGTTCATGGCCGCAGATAGTTGATGAAGAGGGTGGCGGTGGCGAAATAGATCAGAATGCCGGTGATGTCGTTGGCGGTCTGTACGAAGGGCATGGAGGCGATGGCCGGATCGACGCCGATTCTTTTAAAGAAGGCCGGCGCCAGCACCCCCATGGTGGCGGCAACGGTCATGGCGGTGGCCATGGCCAATCCGACCACCAGGCCGAGGTAGAGGTTGTGATGCCAGAAATAGGCGACCACTCCCAGGGTCGTGCCGCAGACCACCCCCATGATGAGGCCGACCCGGATCTCCTTGAACACCACCTTGGCGAGGGTGGAGGAATCGATGCGGCCCGTGGCGAAGCCGCGCACCACAATGGTGGCCGATTGGCCGCCGACGTTGCCGCCCATGCCGGTGATGACGGGAATGAAGGTGACCAGGGCAAGAATTTCCGCCAGAGTGACCTTGAACAGCCACATCAGGTAGCCGGTGATCACGCCGCCGAAGAGGTTGGTGATCAGCCAGGGCAGGCGCAGCCGGGCGATCTTGAAGGACTTGTGGGAGTGGAAGGCCTCCTCTTCGCTGGCCCCGGCCATCTTGTAGATATCCTCGGTGGCCTCCTGGCGCATAACGTCGATGACATCGTCGACGGTGATGATACCCATCAACTTGTTGGACTCGTCGACGACGGGAACGGCAAGGATGTTGTATTTGGCGACCAGGTGGGCTACCTCCTCCTGGTCCATGTCGGTGCGGACGCTAATCACGTCGGAGGTCATGATCTCCTTGAGGTGGGTATGCGGAGGCACCGTCAGCAACTGGCGCAGCGACATGACGCCGACCAGATGCTTGTACTCGTTGGTGACGTAGATGTAAAAGACCATCTCGACGTTTTCCGACGATTTCTGCAACTCCTCAATTGCTTCGCGGACGGTCAGGTTTTCGTTGAGGGAGAAGATCTCCGTCGACATGATGCCGCCGGCCGTGTCTTCGTCGTAACGCAGCAGTTGCTCGATCTCCTCCGAATGCTCGTCCTGCATGATGCTGAGGATCTCTTCGGCCAGTTCCTCGGGCATGTTGCGGATGATGTCGACGGCGTCGTCATAGGGCATTTCCTGGAGGACCTCGGTGATCGCTTCCTTGTCAATTTCCTGCAGCAGGCGGGCGCCGGTGCTGTGGTCGATCTCCGAGAGCACGTAGGCGGCGGTTTCCGAGTTTTCGATGAGGTTGAAGAGCACCCGCTGTTCCTTGGACTCCAGGTACCGGAACAGAGCGGCGATGTCGGCAGGGTGGGTTTTGTCGATTACCTTGGTCAGGTTGGGATAGGCGCCGCGGCGAACCAGTTTTCTGACCGTGTCAAGGAGAATCTGCAGTTTCTGGTCCATGGCACGCTTCTCCTTCCTCGCAAAGAGTTTGAAACAGAGGATTCTAGGTCGCTCCTTTTTTACTTGTCAACGTTTTTCCGGCGACGGCGGGGTAAAAAGGGGAGCGGTGGCGGGGGAAAGGGATTGAGTCTGGAAAGGTTGCGTCCCTGGCGCTGTGGCAGGTGTGTTCTGGTCCCTTTTCTCTGTCTCGGGGGCGTAGATGAAGTGCCAGTCGGCGTAGCTTTTGGCTTGCGCGAATTCCTTGTAATGTTCTGCAAATCCTTCTTTTTTGAAGGGGGTTTTGTCACTGGCGCTGTGCACGCCGATGATCTTGCCGGTGGAGTTGCGGATGACCTCCCAATCCTGACCTGTCAGGGGATCGCTATAGAGCTTGCGCAGGTGGCGGACCTTGTGGATGGCGCGCGGATCCTTCAGCAGTTCCTCCAGACGGGTGGGGTAGGTGTTGGTCTGGCCGACATCGTTTCCTTGGAAGTAGCTGCCGATGGCGCGACGGTATTGATCCCCCCGGTAGAAAAGCTCCTCTTCTCTGGCCCGCTGGACAACGGTCTGCCAGGTGGTGCCGGCCACCCCGGCGCCGAGGCCGACTACCACCGCCATGAACAGCACTATCAGCAAGGTGGCGCCCCGTTGATTGTTGACGGGAGTCATTGGTCGCAAAAACTTCTCCATTTTTAGGGTCGTTCCCCATGTTGGCGGGACATCCCCAAGTGAAAACCACCCATTCCTGGAGGTTTTGTGAATCAGCAGCCTTGGTCATGCTGCTGATCGGAAATTATATATGGATGATACCTTAGTGCCTTGGGAGGCACAACCGGCGAACCCACCAGAAACCCCGGCACCCTTTTTCAGCAGCCTGACGAAGGAGGTCAGGGTGAGGCCTTGGCCATGGAAAGGGGCGCCGAAAAGGCGATTCCCCGCCAAGTTGGGGTAGAATTGAATATAGATCATTCCGCAACCCGCTTCCCCGCTAATATTCCGTAAGGACACGACAATGAAACCTGTTACCTCTCTATTAATGATGATAACGATTTTTTTCTGCGGTTCCGTCAACGGCGCTGATTCTCCAGGAGATTTCGTGGCTTGGCGGGAAAACTTCCGCAAGGAGGCACTGGCCGCTGGAATTTCCTCCAAAACCCTGAACACCGCCCTCGCCGATATTCCGGAACCGCTGGCGGAGGTCATTGAACGGGACCGTCGACAGCCGGAGTTTACCCAGTCTCTTGCCGATTATGTCGCGGCGCGGGTCAATGAAAAGAGAATCGATACGGGGCGAAAAATGATGAAACGGTATCCGACCTGGTTGGGGCGGGTCGAGAAAAAACATGGGGTTCAGCGGCGCTTTTTGGTAGCTCTGTGGGGGACTGAGAGCAACTTCGGCCAATATACAGGTGATTTTCCCGTCATCGCGTCGCTTGCGACCCTGGCCTATGACGGACGCCGGGGCGCCTATTTCCGTGGCGAACTGCTCAACGCCCTGCACATCCTCGACGCAGGTCACATCCCTTTTCAGCAGATGAAGGGATCGTGGGCCGGGGCCATGGGGCAATGCCAGTTCATGCCCTCCTCCTTCCGCCGCTTTGCCGTTGATGCCGACGGCGACGGTCGCATCGACATCTGGAACTCGGTTCCTGATGTTCTGGCGTCGTCGGCCAATTATCTGGCCCGGGCCGGTTGGAAGAAAGGCCAGACCTGGGGTCGGCCGGTCAAACTGCCGGCAGGATTCGACATTTCTCTGGCCGGGCTGGAAAACAGCCTTCCGCTTTCACAGTGGCGTTTCCTGGGCGTTAAAAAAAGTGACGGACGGTTCCTGCCTCGGAGCAGGATGGCGGCTTCGCTGATTCTTCCCGACGGCCCCGAGGGACCGGCCTTTCTGGTTTACCACAACTTCCGCGTGCTGCTGGCCTGGAATCGCTCCAACGCCTTTGCCGTCGCCGTCGGCACCCTGGCCGACCGGATTGGTTCGCAATAGACAGGGCGAAACAATGGGAACATTTCTCCCGGTGTCACGCCACACGGTTTTGTGGTTGATCTGCCAGAAAAGCGCGAAGGTTGTCGGCAACGACGGCCATCAGGCGTTCCCGGGCGGCCCGGGTGGCCCAGGCGATGTGGGGGGTGATGAAGCAGTTGCGGGCAGTCAGGAGAGGGTTGTCGGCCGGCGGCGGTTCCTTGGATAGCACATCCAGCCCCGCACCGGCGATGCGCCCTTGGTTCAGGGCCGCGGCGAGAGTTGCTTCATCCACCAGTGGCCCACGGCCGGTATTGATGAGATAGGCGCTGGATTTCATCTGCGCCAGGCGTTCGGCGTTGACCAAACCTTGAGTTTCCGGGGTCAACGGGCAGTGGAGGGTGACGGCGTCGCTTTCCCGGAAAAGAGTTTCCAAATCGACGAAGCGGAGTTCCCGGTTCTCGGGGAGGTGCTGGTATTTTTCCGGGTGCGCGGTATGGACCAGGACCTTTATGCCGAAGGCCTCCGCAATCCGTGCCACCCGGCGCCCGATGGCGCCGAAGCCGACGATCCCCAGGATCCGGCCGTCGATCTCCACCAGCGGCCGGTCGAAGAAGGCGAAATCGGGGCTGCGCACCCAGGCGCCGTTACGGACCAGTTCCGCGTGATGTCCCACCTGCAGTGTCAGTTCCAGGAGAAGAGCGAAGACCATCTGGGCCACCGAGGCGGTGCTGTATCCGGGAACGTTGGTGACGGCGATTCCGCGCTCGCGGGCGGCCTGCAGATCGACCACGTTGACGCCGGTGGCCAGAACGCCGATGTAGCGCAGGTTCGGCAGTTGCTCCAGTAAGGCGCGGTCCAGCACTGTTTTGTTGGTCAGCACCAGTTCGGCATTTCCGACCCGCTCTGCCACCTTCTCCCTCGGGGTCCGGTCGTAAACGGTGCAGTCGGCCAGGGTTTCGATTTCTGCCCAGCTCAGGTCGCCGGGATTTAGCACGTGTCCGTCCAGAACAACGATCTTCATGGGTTCCTCCTGCCGCGATCGGCTTTGGCCGCCAGATAAGGTTGCAGGTATCTGCCGGTATGGGATCGGGGGTTGGCCGCGACTTCCTCGGGAGTGCCGCTGGCGATGATTTCTCCCCCCCGGTTGCCCCCTTCGGGGCCGAGATCGATGAGATGATCGGCGGTCTTGATGACATCGAGGTTGTGCTCGATGATCACCACGGTATTCCCCTGGCCAACCAGTTTGTCGAGCACTCCGAGCAGCTTGTGGATGTCGGCGAAGTGCAGGCCGGTAGTCGGCTCGTCGAGAATGTAGAGGGTCCTGCCGGTGGCCCGTTTTCCCAGTTCCTTGGCCAGTTTGATGCGCTGCGCCTCGCCACCGGAGAGGGTGGTGGCGCTCTGTCCCAGCTTGATGTAGTCGAGGCCGACGTCGCGCAGGGTTTCCAGCTTGTTGCGGATCCTGGGGATGGCGCCGAGAAAATCAAGCGCCTGGCTGATGGTCAGGTCGAGGACCTCGGCGATGTTTTTCCCCTTGTAGGCCACCTCCAGGGTTTCACGGTTGTAGCGTTTCCCCTTGCAGACGTCGCAGGGGACGTAGACGTCGGGGAGGAAGTGCATCTCGATGCGGATGATACCGTCCCCCTGGCAGGCTTCGCAGCGCCCCCCCTTGACATTGAAGGAGAAGCGCCCCGGCGCGTAGCCGCGCACCTTGGCTTCGGTCAACTGGGTGAAGAGGTTGCGGATGTCGGTGAAGACCCCGGTGTAGGTGGCCGGATTGGAGCGCGGGGTGCGGCCGATGGGGGACTGGTCGATGTTGATCACCTTGTCGATGCGCTCGGCCCCATCCAGGGCCTCGTGTTTCCCCGGTTTGTCCTTGCTCTGGTAAAGTCTCTGGGCCAGTGCCCGGTACAGGGTGTCGATGATCAGGGTCGATTTCCCCGAGCCGGAGACCCCGGTGATGCAGGTCAGAGTCTGTAAGGGGATGGCCGCGTCGATCCCCTGCAGATTGTTTTCCCGCGCTCCGCGGATGGTCAGGTAATGCTTGGCTTTGCGGCGTTTTTCGGGGATCGGGATGACGAACTCGCCGGACAGGTATTTGCCGGTCAGAGAGCGGGGGTTGCGGCGGATTTCCTCAGCGGTTCCCTCGGCGACGATCTCGCCGCCGTGGACACCGGCCCCCGGCCCCATGTCGATGACGTGATCGGCGGCGGTGATGGTCTCCTCGTCGTGCTCCACCACCAGCACGGTATTGCCCAGATCGCGGAGCCGCATCAGGGTTTCCAGAAGCCGCCGGTTGTCCCGCTGGTGCAGCCCGATGGAGGGCTCGTCGAGGATGTAGATGACCCCTACCAGAAAGGAACCGATCTGGGTTGCGAGGCGGATGCGCTGCCCTTCCCCACCCGAAAGGGTGCCGGCGGAGCGGTCGAGGCTCAGATAGTCGAGGCCGACTTTGGTCAGGAAGGAGAGGCGCTCGCGGATCTCCTTGAGTATGCGGCGGGCGATCTGCTCCTGTTGGGGGGGCAGGGTGAGTTCGGCAAAAAAGTTTTCCGTTTCGGCGACGCTCAGCGCCGTCACTTCCTGGATGTTCTTGCCGCCGATTCTGAAATGGAGGGCTTCGGGACGCAGCCGGGCACCGCCGCAGGTGGGGCAGGGCATGAAATTCATGAATCGTTCGAGGTTCTCGCGGATCGCATCCGAGTCGGTCTCTGCATAGCGCCGTTCCAGATTGGGGAGCACCCCTTCGAACGGTTTTTCGTAGTCGTGGCGATGCTCGCCGCTGCTGAAGCGAAAACTGACGTTTTCCTTGCCGGAGCCGTAGAGGATGACGTTGCGGATATCCTCCGGCAGATCACGAAAAGGGCTGTTGAGATTGAAACGGTAATGGGCCGCCAGAGTTTCCAGCATCTGCCGGTAGTAGAAGCCGGTGCGGCTCTCCCAGGCGGCGATCGCCCCCTGACGCAGGGACAGCCGCGGGTCGGGCACCACCCGGTCGGGGTCGAAGTAGCGCCGGTTGCCGAGCCCCGAACAGGCAGGGCAGGCGCCGAAGGGATTGTTGAAGGAGAACATGCGGGGGGCCACCTCGGGATAGGAGATGCCGCACTCCGGGCAGGCGTGCTTTTCGGAAAAAAGCAGCGACTCGCCGCCGACGATCTCCACCCGGACGATGCCGTCGCCGAGCTTCAGCGCCATTTCCAGGGAATCGGCCAGCCGTCCGGCGATCCCGTCCTTGACCACCAGCCGGTCGACTACTACCTCGATGGTGTGCTTTTTGTTCTTGTCGAGGGGGATTTCCTCTCCCAATTCGTGCATCTCATTGTCGATGCGCACCCGCACGAAGCCGTCGGCCTGAAGTTTTTTAAGCTCCTTGCGGTATTCTCCCTTGCGCCCGCGCACCAGGGGGGCGAGCAACAGGAGTCTGGTCTTTTCCGGCAGGGAGAGGATGCGGTCCACCATCTGCTGCACTGTCTGGGAGTCGATCTCGCGGCCGCAGCCGTAGCAGAAAGCCTGGCCGACGCGGGCGAAGAGCAGCCGCAGATAGTCGTAGATTTCAGTGACGGTGCCGACCGTGGAGCGGGGGTTGCGGGAAGTCGTTTTCTGCTCGATGGAGATGGCTGGAGAGAGCCCCTCGATGCTTTCAACATCCGGTTTTTCCATCAGTTCCAGAAACTGGCGGGCGTAGGACGAAAGGCTTTCCACATAGCGGCGCTGTCCTTCAGCGTAAATGGTGTCGAAGGCAAGGGTGCTTTTCCCGGAACCGGAAACGCCGGTGATGACGGTGAGGCGGTCGCGGGGGATCTCTACGTCAATCCCTTTAAGATTGTGCTCGCGGGCGCCGCGGACGATGATTTTATCCGACATAGGGCGAAAAGGGATGGGCTGGGAAGGGGGGGTCTCGATCGAGTTCAGAGCAGGACCTCGACCCGCGCTTTCTTGCGGATCTCTGCGGCCCAGTTCTTGAATTCCTCTTCGGTTTTTTGTTCCGACAGTTTTCTTTCTATCTCCGGGCGTACCTCGCTCAGTTTGCGGATCTCTCCCGGCGATTTTTCGAGGACGTAAAACAGCCGCGCTCCGCCGGGAACTTCAATGACTTCACTGGCCGTCCCCTCATCGAGACCACGTATGGCGTCGGCATAGGCGGGGTTTAAATCATCGAGGTTGACATTTCCCAGATCGCTTCCGGAAATGCCGGGGGTCGTCGCCAGGCTGTCCGCCACGGCGGAAAAATCCTCCCCGGCAGCCAGGCGCTGGCGCACCGTCTCGAGTCGTCCCGCCGCCTCTTGCGGATCGCTCCCGGCCGCGTTGCTGATGGCGATGGTGGCCAGACGGAGCGTCGGCGGCTTGCGGTAGTCGTCGATATGGACACGGAAGTATTCGTTGATTTCACGGTCGGTAATCCGGAGGTTTTTGAGGATGTCCTGACGCAGCAGCCTGAGGCGGATGAGCTGTTTGCGCAGATTGTCGCGGAACCCTTCGTAACTCATCCCCTGCTGGGCGAGGGCGGCGACCAGCTGTTCGCTGGTCAGGTTGTTGGAACGTTCCACATCCCTCTGGGCGGCGTCCAGTTCCTCCTCTTTCACCTCGATCTTCAATTCCTTGACCTTCTGCTCGATGAGGGTCTCCTCGATCAACACCCCCAAGGCCTGCTTGCGAAGAACCTGCCGCTGCTCCCAGGATTCTTCCTGGACCTTGGGGCTGAGTTCGGTGATCTTCTTGTCGACCTGGTGAGTGGTGATCACCTCACCGTTGACGACGGCGGCGATGCGGTTGATCACCTCGGCATGTAGCCAGGTGCCACAGAACAGAAAGAGGGCGACAAGGGCCGTGCTGAAGATGGTTTTCATATCCGATACCTTTTTTCACGGGACAGCCGCAACAGAGACCGGTTTTTCAGGACAATACCGATAACTAGCATAGCTCCAGAAAACGAAGCAATTCTTTTTTGGCTGTCTGCAATCGCTCTTCAGCCGCCAGCTTGCCGGTTTTGACCAGAAGGCGGAAATCGGGGGTCACCGTATAGCGGCCTTTTACTTCCTGAATGAGTCCCAGGAGTTTGTCGGGCTGAACCGGGGTAGCGGCATGGAAGCTGAAGCTCAGCTCCCGCCCGTCATGTTCGGCCAGGGTTATTTTGAGCCGTTTCATCAGCACCCGCAGCTTCATGACCTCGATGAGCGCCATTCCCGGCTCCGGGATCCTGCCGTAGCGATCGGTGAGTTCATCCACCAGGTCGTAGAGTTCCCCTTCGCTTTCGGCGGCGGCCAGTTTTTTGTAAAGGTTGAGGCGCTGGTTGGGATCGGGGATGTATTTCTCAGGAAAGAAAGCGGACAGCCCCAGCTTGATCTCCGGATCAATCTGCTCCGTGCGGGCCATGCCCTGCATCTCGTGGATGGTCTCTTCCAGCAGTTCCGTATACATTTCGAAGCCGACGGCGGCGACGTGGCCCGACTGTTGGGCGCCAAGCAGTTCCCCGGCGCCGCGGATCTCGAGATCGTGGGAGGCGATGTTAAAGCCGGCTCCCAGTTCGGTCAGCGCCTGGAGCACCCGCAGCCGCTCCCGCGCCTCGGCGGTGACGGCGCCGCTTGCGGGGATCAGCAGATAGGCGTAGGCCCGCTGATGGGAGCGCCCCACCCGGCCGCGCAGCTGGTAGAGCTGGGAGAGGCCGAAACAGTCGGCGCGGTTGACGATGATGGTGTTGGCACGGGGGATGTCGAGGCCATTTTCGATAATCGTGGTACAGACCAAAAGGTTGCTGCGTCCGGCGACGAAATCGAGCATCACCTTCTCCAACTCCCCTTCCGCCATCTGGCCATGAGCCACCGCCAGTTTCGCTTCCGGGATCAACCGGCGGAGGAGATTGGCCATGGCGTCGATGGTGTGCACCCGGTTGTGGACGAAAAAGACCTGGCCGCCGCGCCGCAGTTCCCGCAGCACCGCCTCGCGGATCAGATCGTCGTCGAACTTGGTGACATAGGTGCGGATCGCCTGGCGGTCCACCGGCGGAGTGTTGATAATGGACAGGTCGCGCAGGCCGGTGAGGCTCAGGTGGAGGGTGCGCGGAATCGGCGTTGCGGTCAGCGTGAGCACGTCGATCTCGGCGCGGAACCGCTTCAGCTTCTCCTTGTGCTTGACGCCGAAGCGCTGTTCCTCGTCGATGATCAACAGTCCCAGGTCGCGGAACCTGATATCCCGCTGCAGCAGGCGATGGGTGCCGATGAGTATGTCAACTTTCCCCTCGCCGGTTCTGGCCAGAATCCCCTTCTGTTCCGTGGGTGAGCGAAAACGGGAGACCATGTCGACCTGGATCGGGTAGTTGCTGAATCGCTCCCTGAAGGTTTCCAGGTGCTGCTGGGCCAGAACCGTCGTCGGCACCAGGACGGCCACCTGCTTGCCGTCCATGACCGCCCTGAAGGCGGCGCGGATGGCTACCTCCGTCTTCCCGTAGCCGACATCACCGCAGATGAGGCGGTCCATGGGACGGGACGATGCCATGTCCTTCAGCACATCCTGGATGGCGGTCAGCTGATCCTCGGTCTCCTCATAAGGGAAGGTCGCCTCGAACTCCCGGTAAAGCGGATCGGGGGGGGAATAGGCAAAGCCCTGGTTAAGCTCACGCTGGGCGTAGATCTTGAGCAATTGACGGGCCAGTTCCTCAACGGCGGCCCGCGCCTTGAGGACCGCTTTTTCCCAGGCGTTGCCGCCCATCTTGTCGAGGCGCGGCGCCTGTCCCTCGGCGCCGACGTACTTGGAGACCTTCTCGATCCGGTCGACCGGCAGATAGAGCTTGTCGCCGCCGGCGTATTCCAGGTGGAGGAAATCCCCTTCCATGGCGTTGGTCTTGAGGTGGAGCAGACCATGGAAACGGGCGATGCCGTGGTCGGCGTGGACCACGAAATCTCCGTCCCGGAGTTCGGCGAAGGAACTCAGCAGATCCTTGGGGCGGGATTTGCGGCCGGTCCGGTGCCGTCCCCGCGGACCAAAGATCTCATCCTCGGTGATGACGGCCAGTTTTTCTTCGGGCAGGCGGAAGCCGGCGGAAAGGTTGCCCAGGGTCAGGCCGAGAGACCCGGGGTGCAGGTCCGGTGGTTTCCCCTGCGGATGAAAACCGGGATGGAGGTCATGGCCGGCCAGCAGGTCGAGAAGGCGCTCCGCCTGCCCCTGCTGGCGGCAGACCAGAAGGATTGTCCAGCGTTCCCTGGCCCACTGCTCGAGGCGCCCCGCCAGGGCGGCCATTCCTCCTTTTTCCTCGTCGCTGTCGAGGCGCAGATCGGTGTTGGCCACGGTGGTGAAGCGGAAGACGGGGTGCTCCCGTTTCAGGGTGAGGTATTCAAGGGGCTGGATCTCGATGCGGGGCTCTTTTTCCAGCCGTTTCTCGATCTGCGGCGCGGGGAGGTAGAATTCCTCGCCAGAAGTGTAGAGTTCTTTTTTTTCGGAGCATCTGCGGCTCCCTTCCTCGATGGCGGCGGCGAAGCGTTCCAACTCGTGAACCACCACGGTAGGATCGGAGATGATCCAGCGGGCGGCCCCGGCGTAATCAAAAAAGGAGTCGAGTTTTTCGTAGTTGAGGGGCAGCAGGGAGGAGCAGCCGGGGAAGAGAAGCCCCTCGCGGATGTCGGCGAGGATCGATTCCCGGAGCGGCCGGGGCAGGCCGAGGTCGTCGCAGCGCTTTTTCAGTTTGCGGGAAAAAACCTCCAGGTTCTCCTCGGTAAGGATCATTTCCCGCACCGGCAGGATCTCCAGTGCCGCCGTTTCCTGGGTCACGGTGCGCTGGGTGGCGGGATCGAAAAGGCGGATCCTCTCCACCTCGTCGCCGAAGAAATCGACTCGGGCCGGATTCGCCGTGGTCGGGGGAAAGAGATCGAGGATATCGCCGCGCATCGAAAAGGTTCCCCGCTCCTCGACCAGCGGCGTCGAGTTGTAGCCGAGTTTGACCAGCAGGGAGAGGAGGCGGGAACGGGAAAACTCATCGCCGGGTCGAAGAGTGAAGCACAGTTCGGCCAGGGTGTCTTTGGGGATGACCCGTTGCATCAGAGCGCGCGCCGGCAGGACCACGGCGCGGGCCTTCCCCTGAAGCAGCGCCGCCAGGGAAACGATACGAGTCGTCTCCAATTCCAGATGGGGGTTAAGCGGCTCGTAGGGATTGATCCCCCAATGAGGGAAAAAATAGATTCCATCGGCTCCGCCGGCATGGAAGGCCAGATCCTCGAAGAGGCGCTCCGCCGCGAGGTGGTCCGGGGCCAGGATGCAGAACGGTGTGTCGCTCGCCGGCAAAAGCCGCGCCAGGAGAGCGGCTGCCGCTGAGCCGTGCAAGCCGAGCAGTTCGCAGTGCCGCCCCAGTTCGGGGAGGCGTCTGGCGAAATCGATCAGGGTGCTGGGGACGGCATCCTGGGGAAGGGTGGGAGTGTCCTGATGCATTATTTTTGCTGGTTATGACTGGCCATGGGAGTTCCGTACCAACTCAGCGGCAGTCTGAAAGGATTGGCAATGTGGACTTTAATTTCATCTTCGCCATTCACAAAGGGTTTCAATCCCCTCGCGGCACCGCCAGCATCCGGTCGAGGGCGCGGCGGGCCCGAAGACGTATTTCCTCGGGAACGGTGACGACGGGGGACATGGTGTCAAGACTGCAGCGGAGATCCTCCAGGGTGGTTCGTTTCATGTCGCGGCAGATCAGGGTCGAGGAAGGGATGATGAACTCCTTGCCCGGATTGTCGCGGCGCAGCTGGTAAAGAAGTCCCCTCTCGGTGGCGATGATGAATTTCTTCGCGGGACTTTTGCGGACATAGGCGAGCATGCCGCTGGTGGAGAGAATATGGTGGGCCAGGGCCAGAATCTCAGGGCGGCACTCGGGGTGAGCCAGGACCACGGCGTCGGGATTTTCCTTGATGGCGCGGCGCAGACTGGAGAGGGGCAATTCGTCATGGACCGGGCAGCAGCCTTCCCAGAGATGGCAGACCTTGTCGGTTTGGGAGGCGATGTAGCGTCCCAGGTTGCGGTCGGGGGCCAGGATGACCTCCTTTTCGACCAGGGATTCGACCACCCTCACCGCGTTGGCGCTGGTGCAGCAGATATCGCTCTCGGCCTTGACGGCGGCGCTGGAGTTGACATAGGTGACCACCGGAGCGCCCGGATGCTGTTCTTTCATCCGGCGCAGGCCTTCCGGGGTGATGCAGTCGGCCAGTGGACAGCCGGCGTCGAGACGTGGCAGCAGAACGGTCTTTTCCGGGGAAAGGATTGCAGCGCTCTCCGCCATGAAGTAAACCCCGCAGAAAACGATGACCTTCCTGGGGGTTTTGGCGGCCTCTATGGAGAGCCCGAGGGAGTCGCCGGTGATGTCGGCGATCTCCTGGATATCGTCCGGCTGATAGTTGTGGGCCAGGATGACGGCGTCGCGCTCATCGGCCAAACGGCGGATTTGCTGAATGATCTGTTGATGTTGGTTCATGGTTGCTCCAGGTTGCGGTGTCCCGCCGAGTGGCGAATGAGTTGATTGTAGGGGAGTTTTTCCAGCGCTGTCAAAGGGTTCTTGGCGGGTGGGGGTTTTTGCCTGAACAAAAAAGCGGTTTTCAGAAACAGGATTTGCCGCCATAATTGAAAACAACCGTTTTGTTTTTCAGGGAGAAAAAGATGTTCGGAATCGGAATGACCGAAATGCTGTTGATTCTCGTCGTGGTCCTGATCGTGATCGGGCCGAAACGGCTTCCCGAAGTGGCCAAAGCTCTGGGCAAAGGGCTGGCCGAATTCAAGCGGGCTTCCGATGAGTTCCGCAACGCGATGCACAGTGAGTTGCAGGACCGGGAAGAAGGTCACGGAAAAGGAATCGCGGAGTCTCCCGATTCCCAACCCCGCATCGGCGCCACCGAACCCGATCGGGATGACAGTGAAGCGGACGAGCCTCATCCGCCCCTGGCTTTGGATAATGGGGAGCAAACGGACGAAAAGAGGGGAAAATCGTGAACGATTCACCCCTTCCTTTGATGGCCCATCTCGAGGAGCTGCGCCGCCGGCTGATCATCGCCGCCATCGCCTGGGGGACCGGCTTTCTGGTCTGCTACATCTTTTCGGAAGAGCTGTTCCGTTTCGTCGCCGCCCCGGTTCGGGCTGCGCTCCCTCGGGGCAGTTCGCTGGTTTTCATCAGCGCCACCGAGCCCTTTTTCACCTATCTCAAAATCGCTGTCTTTGCCGGCCTGCTGGCCGCCCTGCCGGTGATTTTGTGGCAGGCCTGGCTTTTCGCGGCCCCCGGCCTCTACGCCAGGGAAAAACGCCTGGCCGTGCCCTTCGTCCTTTCCGGCTGCCTCTGCTTCGGCCTCGGCGCCTACTTCGGCTTCTCCTATATCTTTCCCGTCATCTTCACCTTCCTGGTCGGTTTCGGCACCGGCACCGGCGAGATCAGCGCCATGCTGTCCATGGGGGCCTACCTGAGCCTGTCAATCCGGCTGCTGCTCTCCTTCGGGCTGGTCTTCGAACTGCCGGTGGTGATCTTCTTCCTGGCCCGCACAGGGCTGGTCGATCACCGCTGGCTGGCGGCCAAACGCAAGTACGCCATCGTCCTTGCCTTTGTGGTCGGTTCAATTCTCACCCCCCCTGATGTCTTCTCCCAGGTCGCCATCGCCCTTCCCTTCATCCTTCTTTACGAGGTCGGCATTGTCGTGGCGCGGGTTTTCGGGAAGAAGAAGGGCGGAGAGGGTGAATAATTTTCCAAAATAACCTGTCCCCCTTTCCGCTTTTGTCCCCCTGCCCATTGCACTCGCCATTGCACTCTTCTCAATTTTGTGGAAGGGAGGTATTTCGCCGATAAGTTGTAGCGGTATAATTCCCCTAAATGGGCATTTTTTGAGGTTTCCAACTCTTAAAATAAGAAAGGATTCCTTTTATGGCAGAAGAAAAAAAACAGCCGTCTCTGTATGACGAGGAGTTGGAAAAGCTGACCCCCCCCAGCATGGCTCCCGGTGCTTTGATCAAATATTTCGGGCCCGGCCTCATCCTGATGATGACCGGGATCGGCACCAGCCACCTGGTCACCTGTCCGACCGCCGGCGGCCGTTATGCTTACGCCCTTCTGTGGACCCTCCCTATTTGCTTCATCTTCAAGTACTACGGCTTTCAAATGGCCTTCCGTTTTACCAATGCCACCGGCATGAGCATGATGGACGCTTATGGCTGTGCCCCCGGCAAATGGCCCCTCTGGTACGTAATGGTTGTCACCATCATTCAATGCGCCGTTGGTCAGGCCGGTCGTCTCATCGCCGCCGCCGCCGTCTTCTACTATCTCTTTACGATTCGTTGGGGGCTTCCCTTGCCAATGTGGTCATATGCCGTGGCTGTCGCATTAATTTCCGTCTATGTCATTCTTTTCGGGAATTATGGCGCCGTTGAAACCGTCACCAAGTTTTGCGCCGGCCTTTTGGTCCTTTCCTCCCTGATCGTATATTTCGTAGAGCCTGCGCCTCTGGCCAAAATGAAGCATTTTTTCATCTTTGATATGCCTGAGGGCTCCTGGCTGCTCGTTGCCGGATTCTTCGGTCTGCTCCCCACAGGCATCGACGTTTCGGTGCAGGCCTCCGAATGGGGAAAGGCCAAGAAAAAGGGGATGGCTCTCGTTCGCCGCACTCTGGAGAAAAATGGCAAAATGCCGCTTTTTGATCCTTTTAGATCAAAAAAATCCGACCTGCAGATGAGTATCAGCGACCTTTCTCCCAACGTCCAGGAGTATGCCCGCCGCTGGTTCAGGATCGGAAACTATGACTTTGCCTTCGGTCACTGGCTTTCTGCCCTGATCGCCTTTGTTTACCTTGTCCTGGCTGCGGTCTGGATGTACCCCAGCGAGGTGGAAGGCCAGGCCGTCATGGGTGAAATCGCCAAGATTTTCACCGATAGTATCGGCCCCTGGATGATGGTTGTCTTCATCCTCGGCGCCGCCGCGGCCACCTTCTCTACCGCTTTCAACTATTTTGACGGCTGGCCCCGCCTGGTTGGTGCCTGTTGCCGCAACATCTTCAAGGCCACCGCCGAACTTTCCGGCATTGATTCTACAGATTTGACTCCGGAAAGGAAAAACAAGTGGTATTCCGAGTACAATATCTATCGGATCACCATGGCCTGGACGGTCATCAGCTCTTGCGCAATTATCATCGGTATGCCGCGCCCGGTCTTTTTGGTTCTGGTGGCTTCGGCCCTGGCCTATTTCATTGCCCCGGTTATCTTTTTCCTCAATCTGTGGTATTGCTTCACCGTTATCAATAAGAAAGATAAAGATTACTATCCTAATGTTTTTGCGACTTATT
>JAAZDE010000138.1 GCA_012512925.1 Desulfuromonadaceae bacterium | reverse complement strand
GCCTCAAGTTGAACCAGAAGGTGGGCAATTTCGACCTGAGCCCCTTCTACGCCTACAGCGACAACGACAACCGCGAAGCCAAGGTGCATTACTTCGGTTTTGAAACCCTGGGCAAGATCGGTATTTTCAAACCTTCCTTCGAGGTGGTTTTCGGCGAAGGGGACTTCGACTACGACAAGGACATTTCCTCCATGGCCGCTTTTGCCGGTCTGGAACTGGAACTGAACAAGGCCTTCAATCCCTATGTCGCCTTCCGTTACACCAAGGGGGATGACGATGCCGCAGACGACAAGGTCGAGGGATGGGTCGGCATCACCGATATCGGCCGTTTCACTCCTTTGATGGGAATGGATGGCGGTATCCTCAGCGAGGATTTCGGCCAGAGTTACGGCGCCACGCTTTATTCTTACAGCCCCGAGCGGGCTCCTCTGCAGGCGGGTCTGCCGGTGGACAGTTACGGCGGCATCAGCAACGGCGGCCGCGGCAACAACCCCGGTCAGAGACTGCTGGCAGTGGGCGCCCGCGGCGACCTGTCGAACTGGATCGACAAGCTCAGCTACAAGAGCCAGGTCTTCTTCATCTGGTACGATCAGACCGACAATCTCAACAACAAAAAAAATCCGGGTAAGAAGGTCGATCGCTATGCCGGCACCACCTTCGACCTGCAGTTGAGCTATGCTATAGACGAACATTTCAGCATCGGTTATATCTTTGGAATCTTCCAGCCGGGCAGCGGACTCAAGGATCAGTTCGGCAACGATCCGGCCATCACCAACTGTCTGGCCCTGACCTGGACCTACTGATTGCCGCCGGCGGGCTTTTTTGCGAAAGCTCCGGCGCGCCATCGCCGGGGCTTTCGCGTCTCCCGGTCAACTGATTGGTTTTTTTCCGGAAGGAGGAACCATGTACAAGCGTCTCGCCCTATTGCTTCTTGGCCTGCTGGCCTGTGCCTCGCTGGCCCTGGCGGCCGACTGGTCGCAATTCGAGAAGCGTCTGGACGACTGGCAAGGGGCCAGGGAGGTATCGCTGAGCGGCGGCATTGATCCCCTGGCCGACACCGGCTTGTCCCCGCTGATCGATCTGCTGCTCGAAAAGGGCTACGCTCTGCTGCCGGGAGATGCCGCCGCGGGGGACGGCCTGATCCTCGAGCGGCATTCGGTCGGGGGGCAGGATATGGTGCTGCTCAAGCGAACCCGGGACGGCGCTTTGCTGGCC
Source organism: Desulfuromonadaceae bacterium (assembly GCA_012512925.1). Classification (GTDB taxonomy): domain Bacteria; phylum Desulfobacterota; class Desulfuromonadia; order Desulfuromonadales; family JAAYDE01; genus JAAYDE01. The sequence goes on along the minus strand of JAAZDE010000138.1, from coordinate 1,370 downwards.
CGGCGGCGTTTGACGGTTCCGGCCGCCCCGGTAGTCCCGGCCGCCAGGACGCCTTCGGCGCCGGCCGCCGCCATGACGCCGCTGGCCGCCACAGTTCCGGCGGCAAGTACTCGGGGCAAGGCGGAGCCGGCGCGTAATCTGCTGGAGCCCCGGCCGCTGGTCGGAAACGAGGCAGGGTTGCTGCCGCTGGCGGATCAGCCGCGGCGGCTGGCGGTCTGGCCGGCCGCCGCGGCCGACGGTTTTGATCTTTTTCTGCTCTATGACGATTCCCTGCGCCAGTTTCACTACGATGGCCGCCAGATGAAGGAAACGGCCCGCTTCCCCTCTCCCGCCAAGGTATCGCGGGCTCTTTATCTCAAGGCTGCCGATGGCGACGGCGACGGGCGGCCCGAATTGGCTGTCGTCTGGGCGGAGGATGTCATCGGCGTCTATCAGGGGACCGATTCCCATCTGCATGCCTTCATGGCGCGGCCCGATGGCGGAAGCCTGGTTGCCGCCAGCGACAACCTGAAGGGATACCTCGCTTATTCCCAGGGGCACTGGTGGCTGCAGCAGCGTGGCGGCCATAAACTGTTTCTCGATCAGGCGGCCCGCCTGGAAATGAAGAACGGCCGCTTTGCGGCCGGAAAAGCACAGCCCGTGGACCGCTGGCTCTACGATCATGCCGATTGGCCGCCCCCTTCCCAACGGGTGGCCTGGAATGCCGATGGACGCCTGTTTCTTCAGAATCGGCAAGGGGCGGGGGCCGCTCCGCTGCTGCTTGATTTCGGCCGCTATGAGGGGCCGCCCGTCTTCGTTCCCCTGGAATCCCCCCAATATCGCAGCGGCTTTTCCCGCCAGGATCAGATCCTATCCAAGCGCCTGCCATTGCCGCGTCGCCTGGTGCCCGCTGGCGGCGCCCTTTACAGCCTGATCCGGGGCCGTTCGCCCGGCTTGCCGCTGGTGGGCAATCCCACCGGCAGGGATCGGCTGGTGCGCATCCGCGTCGCCGGGGATGGTTTGCAGGCCGATGAACCTTATGGCGGAGTTGAAGCCTTCATTCAGGATTTTGATCTGCTGGGGGAAGGGGCGGCGCCCAGAGCGGTGCTGCTGCTCAACGAAAAGGAAGACGGCCGGGGGGCCGCCTATCTGGCGCTGCAGGAGCCGCAATGAACCAACCCGGAGAATAAACCGGGCCAAGGGAGGCGGGAGGTCAGCTGAAAACAAAAAGGAAAGGCCGGCGAATGCCGGCCTTTCTGCTTATGGTTTGTACCAACCTTTGCGGATCAGATCCCGCCGCAGCGAGGCTCCCGGCTTGCGGACCACGCCGTTGTACCAGAAGGGCTCGGATTTGAGCAGCAGGGGCGCCGGGGGATCGAGGCGCTTACCCG
>JAAZDE010000016.1 GCA_012512925.1 Desulfuromonadaceae bacterium | reverse complement strand
GAGAACCGCCAGCAGCGACCCGCGCCGTTTTCCCCCCTGGAGAGTGGAGGTCAATTCCAGATTGCGCCGGGTCACATCGTCCAGGAGCATGAACTCGCTGCTCTGAATCACCCGCGGCGGCAGAATGTGAGGGACCGCCCCCTTCTGGGTCTCCAGCACATAGCGGATGATCCCCCCGGCGGCCCTGGTCGCCGCCGGCAATTCGCTGCAGCCGAAAGGTTCCAGGGAGGCGCAGTGGAAGAACTCCTCCAGGGTGCGCACCGCGGCATCGCTTTCAAAATGCCATTGAGGCAGACGGCTGACCGTGGTCCCAGGCAGCCAGGCGGCGGCCTCAACCACCAGGGCGTCCCCTTCATCCCCTTCCGGGATCAGAATTTCACCGGGACAGATCGAGACCACCTCGCTCCGCATCCGGTCTCCTTCATTGTGTTCCGCCACCAGAAATTCCCCGGTGGTCAGATCGAGCCAGGCCATGCCGAAGGTATCGGCCCGGGCCGCCATAATCCCCAGGAGAAAATTGTTTTCTTTGGGATCGAGGGCCTCACCGTCGCCGTTGAGCCCCGGCGTGACGATGCGCACCACCTCCCGGCGCACCAGTCCCTTGGCTTCCCTGGGGTCTTCCACCTGGTCGCAGACGGCGACCTTGTAGCCCTTTTCCACCATCTTGTTGATGTAGCCACGGCTGGCATGAACGGGAACGCCACACATGGGAATCTCGTCCCGGTCACCGCGATTACGCGAGGTCAGGGCAATATCGAGTTCCTTTGAGGCGATCACCGCATCCTCCAGGAACATCTCGAAGAAATCGCCCATGCGGAAGAAAAGGATGGCGTCGGGATGCTGCGCCTTGACCTCCAGATATTGGCGCATCATCGGGGTGGCAACGGACATAAAGGATCGTTCTTCCAATCTTCTTTGGCCGCTATCGGCGGAAAGAAAACACATGATCGCCAAAAGAATTCCAACTTCGGGAGTAATGCCTCAAATCGGAATTATGTTAACAGAGAGTGCCTTGGAAGTAAAGGCAATGAAAGAGATTTTCCTTGAAAAAATGAGGGTTTGGAATGTTTTGGAAGGTGCCGGAGGGGCCCGCCGGTCAACCGCCCGACGCCGTGTCAATGCATCAGAACCACCCTTTTTTCCTGAAAAAAAGGATCATGCCGACGACACATCCCACCATCACCAGCCATATCAGGGGATAACCCCACCGCCAGGCCAGTTCCGGCATATAGTGAAAGTTCATGCCGTAAACTCCGACGATGAAGGTCAGGGGGATGAAGATGGTGGCAATGACGGTGAGGACCTTCATCACCTCGTTCATGCGATGGCTGGCGCTGGAAAGATAGAGGTCGAGCAGGTTGGCCAGGGAGTCCCGATAGATCTCGATGGTGTCGATCACCTGAATGGTATGATCGTGGAGGTCCCGCAAAAAGGGGCGGATCGACTCCTGGATCAGGTCGAAATCGTTGCGCAGCAGATTGGCGGCGATCTCCCGCAGCGGCCAGACCGCCTTGCGCAGAGTCCCCAATTCATTGCGGAAATGATGGATGCGGGAAAGGGCTTCACGGGTGGGCTCGTTGGTCAGTTCATCCTCGAGTTCGGCCAACCGATCGCCCAGTCGGTCGAGAATCAGAAAATAGCTGTCGACGACCGAATCGAAAAGGGCATAGGCCAGATAGTCGGCGCCGCGTCGCCGCATCTGTCCCCCGCTCATTTCCAGGCGGCCTCGCACCCCGTCAAAGACATCTCCCAGCGGTTCCCTTTCCTGAAAGCTGATCACGTAGTTTTTCCCCAAAACAAGGCTGACCTGCTCCTTTTCGATGGCCAGCTTTTCCTCGTTGAAGGTCAGCATCTTGAGGATGATGAGGAGGTTGTTTTCAAACAGTTCCAGTTTGGGAGGATGGTTGGTGTCAAGTATGTCCTCGAGGGCCAGGGAATGGATTTCGAACATCGCCCCCAAATCACCGACCAGGGACACATCATGGATCCCTTCCAGATTGATCCAGATGACCCCGTCTCTGTCCCTATAGGCCCGGCAATCGTCGAGGGAAGCCTCCTGCCTCTTTTCAAACTCGACAGGGCTGAAGTGGCAGATGTCCAGAACCGGTTTTTCCTGCCGACGTGTTCCCAGGTGGACAAGAGAGCCGGGAGCAAGACCGACGGTCTTGGTTGTCTTAACATCAGTCTCCATAAAACATACCGAGGGTTTCTCTCAGGACAGGTTCTCTTCCGCAAAGGCCGTTGCGGAACAGGGAGTCAACTCGGCGCGGATCCCGGGCAACGATCCGGGGATACCGCCGATCATCAGCCAACCGATATTCATGATCATCAGGATACTCGGCAAAACACAGCGACTCGGCGATTCCCTTTGAAAAATGGCCGTTGCGGACGGCAAAGAGAGCGAACAGAAGGGGAATGAAGATCCGCAGCGGGTGGCGGCAATACTTGGTACTGCAGAGCCAGTGTTCCCCCCTGGAAACGAAGAGTTATCCGCTTCCAGAAAAAATTCATTACGGCAGCGGCCACTATCCCCAGGACAAAACTGGTGGTCAAGGCAACCGTCGCCATCATGAGGTTTGTCATCCAGTCAAGCCTGTCGTATTTCAGTGGCTGCCCTTATCCTGAAAAACCCAGTCAATGTCTTCGTTTTGGCAAGCATCAAGAATCAGGGCGTTCAGCCTGGACCGGGCGGCGGGGACCTCCCCCGTTTCACTGAACCTCCCCCCTACTCTGAAAGTCACCGAGGATTTGCCCAGGCGGAGAATGTGAACCGATATCTCCTGCAACGGAACCCTTTCCGCAGCCCCGATCAGCAGGTCCTCGACCCTTTCCCTGGGAATCCGATTCCCCACCGTGATTTCGGCGGCGACAAGTGGTTCCGACGAGGGGGTCACCTTGACCGGATGGGAGGCCAGAAACAGGTTCGGAAGG
>JAAZDE010000137.1 GCA_012512925.1 Desulfuromonadaceae bacterium | reverse complement strand
GCGCGTCCAGTTGGGAGGGGTGATAACCGACTGCGGGCAGCACCCGGCCGATATGGGGATACTGGACATAAACATCGGCTATCTCTCCTGTCGCCGTCAGCCGTGGATCGATAATTTCGGCCACCTGCAGCTGGGTGGCGGCGACATACCCGGAACCATAGCTCATGCCGCCGTGAGTTATCGTCGGACCGTCCTCGACGATCAAAACTCGTTTGCCGCGCACCCCGGCGGGATCGTCAACCTGTATCGGCGAGGCTCCGCGGACGATGACGGCTCTTCGGTTCAAATCGCGGGCGGCCTCGGTTACACATTGTATCTCGGCATCGGAGGCGGAATTTACTTTAGCGATCAAAATGATGTCCGCAGTGCGCAGCACCGCTTCACCGGGGTGATGGCCGGTTTCACTGCCCGGCCGCAAAGGGTCCACCAGGACGATGTGCAGGTCGGGCCGGATAAAAGGAAAATCGTTGTTGCCCCCGTCCCACAAGATGACATCTGCTTCGCTTTCGGCCTGAGCCACAATTTTCCCATAGTCCACACCGGCGAAGACAACATTGCCGGTATCCAGAAGGGGCTCATATTCTTCCCGTTCTTCAATGGTGCATCGGGCGTCCGAGAGATCCTTTCTGGTAGCGAAACGTTGCACGGCTTGACGCTCAAGGTCGCCATAGGGCATGGGGTGACGGATGACGGCAATCTGCAATCCCTGCTGCTTCAATAATCGTGACAGCCAGCGGGTGGTTTGCGATTTGCCGCAGCCGGTGCGCACGGCGGAGGTGGCGATAACGGGGACCTTGGCCTTGAGCATTGTTTTATCCGGACCCAGGAGCACAAAATCGGCGCCGGCTGCCAACACGACCGACGCTTTGTGCATTACCAAGGCATGGCTGACATCACTGTAGGCAAAAACGACCTGATCAATCCCCTGTTCCCGACACAATGCCGCCAGTTGCGCCTCCTCCAAGATGGAAATGCCCTGCGGATAATAGCGGCCGGCCAAAGAGGAGGGATAACGGCGGTCGGCAATCTGCGGGATCTGAGTGGCGGTAAAGGCAACGACTTCCGTCTGCGGATCGTCGCGATAAACCATATTGAAATTATGAAAATCGCGGCCGGCAGCACCCATTATAATGATGCGGTTTCTGGTGTCGGGTTTTGATTTCATGGCTCTCGTTTCACATTCACAGAATAGCGGTTCCAAAATTAGAAAATTCCTTTTAAGCTGAAACGCAAAGGCAGATCTGACAAACCTTTTTCATCGGCCGATCAACCACAGACATCCTGCAGTAACGATGACAGATAAAAGTAATTTGACAACGTTGGAGGTTTGCTTCCAAAATACAACTCTTTCGGCCTGCCTGGACAAAAAGCCCCTCAAGAGACGGGACCTGCCTTACTGAAGGAGGGGCACTCTTCCTATGGATACCCCCTGGCTCGACATTCCGCTGGCCGACTACGAAGGGCATATGTCCCTTTCAACCATCGGCCAGGCTCAGATGTTGGCGACGCTCTTTGCGGAGCTGCTCGCCGAATTTTCTCCTCCTTCGGTAGCCGTCGTCGGATGCGCCGGCGGCAACGGCTTTGATCAAATCTGTATGGAGGCAACACGGCGCGTCGCCGCCGTCGATATCAATCCCCATTACCTTGAGGCGTTGTCAAACCGCTACGCCGACAGAATCCCCGGCCTTGAGCTTTACGCCGGTGATATTCAGAGTCCCGCCCTGACCTTTGCTCCCGTTGACTTGATTTACGCCGCCCTCCTGTTCGAATACGTCGCCCCGGCTCCTGTCCTTGCCAACCTGAAGGCTGCCTGCCGGCCGCAAGGGGTTCTTGCCTCGGTGCTGCAACTTCCCTCGGGGACGGCCGCGGCGGTTTCTCCTTCGCCGTTCACCAGTCTTCAGGCACTCGCCCCGGTCATGCACCTGGTAACTCCCGCTGATCTTCTCGCCCACGCCAAGGAAGCCGGGTTTGTACCCTTATCGGCCAAGAAAATCGCTTTGCCTTCAGGCAAGAAGTTCGCCGTACAGGTTTTTCAGCTTCCCGCCGGGGAAAATGTCCCCATCAGGCCCCCTTGACACTTTGGCAATCACCATCAACATTGGAGGACAACATGGCACCCACAGAAACGGCCCTGGAACGGTTAAGAAACGCCCTGCGCCTTACTACTCCCATCATCGCCCTCTATGATGCCGAACCGGATGAATCCTTCGAACCCAGAGTAGAGGCAAAGGGGGGCGCATGCTGCTTCGCCTATTACCAGCGGTGGTTGAAGGGAGAGACCCTTGTCGTCAGGCGGGGGGAGGGTGAAGATTTCAGAACCCCCCGTCACGGCTGCCCAGGGCTTCAGTCCCATTTCGGCTTCACCAGAAAATACCCGCCGTGGATGGCCAACTTTCTCACTGACGGAAAAAACGGCGCCCCCCTGGGAGAAGGCCTCAAGGCGAGCCCCACTCTGGCCCAGGAATACCTCGACCGCATCGTCTATCCTGAGCCTTCCACGGATACGGTGCTGATGGGGCCCCTCCGTCTCGACCACTGGCAGGATATCCGCACCATCACTTTTTTCTCCGACCCTGACCGCCTCAGTGCTTTGATGACCCTCGCCGCTTTTCGGACCTCCGATCCGGAAGCGATTCAGGCGCCCTTTTCCTCAGGATGCGGGCTCCTGTGGGAGGCTTTCGGCCACCACACCCGGGACCGGGCCGTCATCGGTTGCACCGACATTGCCATGCGGCGCTATATTCCCCGCGACCTCCTGTGCCTGACTGTGACTCCGGCGCGGTTTGAAAAGATGGTCGATTTTCCCGACGATGCTTTTCTGATGAGATCCTGGTGGAAGGAATTGCTGGACGCCAGGGAAAGAGAATATTCGGTGGCGGAAAAGAAGTGAACAACACCGATTCCCCGGGGCTTTCAGTGAGCGGTGCTGGTCACTGCTGCCCTCGCAAAGAAATTTCCTGCCTTCCGTTCTTCGTTGTATCAGGGAGGCGAGTGCAGATTGTTCCACAGATTCACCATGAAATCCTGGACATTGGTGAGAATGGCCACCGCCTGGGCCGAGCCGCGATTGGCCAGCTTGGAGGCGCTGAATTCGGACATGTCGACGATGTAGAAAAAGACCGGCCGCACCCGGCCGTTTTCCGTGACCCGATAGCTGGGGACCATGTTGCCGAAGGCGATGGAATGGAGTTGAGTGGCCAGGGCCACCACCGTCGTCGCCCGTCGGGCGTGAACGCGCATGGCATCCTGAGCCTGGAAAACGTCGGGAATGACTTCCGGCAGCGGACCGTCATCCCGGATCGACCCGGCCAGAAGATAGGGGATGCGGCGTTGCTCGCAGGCCCGGATGATGCCGTCTTTGATCCCCATTTCTTTTAAGGCGGCCCGGATGGAGCCGACTCGGCGCACTTCGTTGAGGATGTCGAGATGGTGGTAATGCCCCAGCGGCTGAAGTTCCTGGGTGTAGATGTCCTGGCCTAGCCCGGTCCGAAAATGGGCGGCTTCCAGATCGTGGGTGGCCAAGGCGTTGCCGGCCAGCAGAGCATGGCAGTAGCCCTCCTCGATCAATCCCTGCATGGCGGCGCGGCTGTCCTTGTCGAAGGCCACCGCTGGACCCAAAACCCAGACAATGTAGCCCTGCTCACGGTCGTGGCGGAGAATGCGGTAGAGTTTGTCGTAGGATTGGGAGAAGGGAGTTTCCCGCGTGCCACGGGACCGGAAAGCGAATTTTTCGCCCTTTGCCACGGTGGTGTTGAACCCTGAGACATGGACGAAAATCCCCTCTTCGCCGTTTTCGCTCCTGCCCACCACCACCGGATCCCCGCACCTGAGCCGTCGGGGTTCCACCACCTCGATCCTCTCGCCGCGCAGCACCAGCACCGCATCCATCCGTCCCTCGGCGACCAGTTTCCATTGCCCATCCCCGAGATGTAGATACTCTGGATGGTTGGATGTGGCGTGAAAACCAGCAGGCGCCACACTATCTGCGGGAGCCGGAGCCACTGTTACAACTGGAGCGTCGCGCAGGCTGGAACGGGAAAAATCGGGGGGACTGTAATCGGGGATGACGCTGTCCATGGCGTTCCTTCCAAAAAATAAAAAAGCTTTACTAACAGATTAGCAGACCGCCAGCCGCAAAAAAGAAAAGACCCGCTGAAAAGCGGGCCAATCCTTGGAATGGGTCCGGTGACCCCTGTTGATCTATCAATAAAGTATCAATCTCAGCCTAGGCTGCCGAGCTACTACCCTGCCCCCTATGGGGGCGATACCGGCTCGGGCGCGGGACTAAAGTCCAACCTGCCCGGTACAATCACTTTCGCTTCAGAAGGTTGGAATGAAGTATCTTGACCGCCTCCTCGGCAACAGCTTGCTGCAGGCCGATATGGAAACAGATCTGCGAAGGACTCTGATCAATCATCTCGATGGGAATTTTATGCTCCCCCAAAATGGATATCGCCTTCATCAAAGTAAAAGAATCCCCCTTCAAACCCAACCCCACCGGGGTAATAACCGCCTGGTTGTAAATGACATTCATATAGTCGGGCTTTAGTCTTTTCTCAATTTCCCGGCGTAAATTGTTGATTCTGCCGACCAGATCCTCCTGATTGACCAAGACCGCGATATCGTCCTTGTCGGTGGGATAGAAATAGGTATTGATGTTGTATTCCTGAAATATCTGCAGCAGCTGGGCCGTAAAACCGATCGTCTCTCCCAAAAGATCCTTTTCGAGGTAGACATAGGCCATGTTGTCCAGCATGGCGATGCCGACAATCCCTTCTTCCGGAACCCGCTCGTTGAGAATGACGGTCCCCTTTTCTTCAGGGCGATTGGTATTGCGGATGTTGATGGGAATCTGGCTCTTCTTGCAGCTGATCATGGCGTCGAAATGGAAGACGTTGAATCCTGTTGAAGAGAGCAGGCGAATCTCCTTGAAGGTCAGCCGGGGAATCACCTGACAGTCGGGAATCAGCCTTGGGTCGGCTTCGAAAACGCCATCCCGATCGGTCCAGTTCTCATAGCGCTCCGCCTGAATGGCATAGGCCACCTCGCCTGCCGTCAGATCCGACCCGCCGCGGGAAAGCACGGCGACTTCCCCCTCGCTCGTGACTCCGTAAAAGCCGGGAAGGATGTTTATAAACGCCACATCCTGAATTCTGCGGATATTCTCATGGCTTTCGATCTGGACTTTGGCATCCGCCGGGTCGCCACCGAGAATGAAGCCGAATTCCTCGGGCAGGCAGGCTCGGGCTCTCATCCCCTTAGCGGTGAAATAACGGGAGATTAAAATGGCATTGTAACGCTCCCCGCGGGAAGCGTAAAAGGCGGTTTTTTTCCGCACATCCCTGATCTTCTCCCCCCTGTCCAGATCCTTTTTGAGATCCTGCAGAAGAGAAGCGTCCTCAACGCCCAGGTCCGCCATGACCTTCTGAAATTTGCCGATCACCGCCTCTCGGCTCTGATCGGTGGTGATCATCTTCCTGGCGTCACGAAAATGATCCCCGCCGGTGGCGATGTTGAAGAGATGGTCGGTGATCTTTTCCCGATGGACATCGTCCTTGCCGGGAGCCGAAACCACGATGTTGCGCCGCCCGGGATTCCTCTCGACAATCGCCCTGACTTTGTCGATCTGGACCGCGTCGGCTACCGAACTGCCTCCGAATTTACTGACAATGGTTGCTGGCATTTTCCTTTCCTCACCCATCCGTTACCAGCGGATAGACGCCGTTTTCATCATGGACCTCTTTCCCGGTAAGGGGAGGATTAAACACGCAAATCAGGCGCATATCCTCACTGCCGCCGTAGAGAAAATGCTCGTCATGTTCGTTGAGAGCGTACATCACGCCGTCCCGAATCTCATGAACCGTACCGTTTTTGATTTCTTCGATCCGGCCGTTTCCGGCGACACAGTAAACAGCTTCCAGATGGTTGCGGTAATGGATGTGGGTCTTGGTTCCGGCCCTGATAATTGTCTCGTGGAAGGAAAAACCCATATTATCATTCTTCAGCAGCATGCGGCGGCTGACCCACTGGTTGCGGGGCGCCTGAACCTCCCGTTGGGTACCGCGAATTTCGTCAATGTGACGGACAATCATTTAAAACTCCTCTCTCAGGTGATTTTCCTTCTCCTGCACCAACTCCTTGACGGCTTCCTCGAAGATATTGATCCCTTCCTGCAGATCTTCTTCGGCGATGGTCAGGGGCGGCAAGAATTTCACCACCTGGTCTTCGGCGCCGGCCAGTTCGATAATCAGCCCCTTTTCAAAACATTTCATCGACACCTCGGCGGCGAAGCCCGGTTCCTTGAATTCGAAACCGAAGATCATTCCCCGTCCACGCACATCCGTTTCATAGCCGTTCAGCTCGGAAGAGATCTTTTCAAGTCTCTCCCGGATAACCTGGGATTTGTACTTGACCGCCTTGCTGAGATCGTCGTTCTCCCAGTAGGAAAGGGTCTGGGTGGAGGCAACGAATGCCAGGTTGTTGCCGCGGAAGGTTCCGGTGTGCTCGCCCGGCTTCCACTGATCAAGTTCCGGCCGGAAAAGGAGCAGCGCCAGCGGAAGTCCGCCCCCGATGCTCTTGCTGAGAGTCACCATATCGGGGGTAATCCCGGACTCTTCAAAGCTGAAGAAATCGCCGCTGCGGCCGTTGCCCACTTGGATATCGTCGATGATGAGCAGGATATCGAATTCACGACAGATCTCTTCCAGGCCTTTAAGCCACTCCGGCGAGGCGACGTGGATGCCACCTTCCGCCTGAATGGTTTCGAGGATCACCGCGGCAGGGGTGTCCAAACCGGAGCTGGGATCCGACAGATGCCTGCGGAAGATTCTGAGCGTATCGATATCGTCGCCATAGTAGTTCTCATAGGGCATGAAGGAAACGTTCGAACGGCTGATGTGGGCCTCGTCCCGATAGAAGGAATTCCCGGTAACCGCCAGCGAACCCATGGTCAGACCGTGAAACCCGTTGGTGAAAGCGACGATATTGGAGCGCCCCTTGATCATGCGGGCCAATTTCAGGGCGGTCTCAACAGAATTGGTTCCGGTGGGGCCGGTAAACTGCATTTTGTATTCGAGGTTCCGCGGCGTGAGAATCACATCCTTGAACTTCTGCATGAAGGTGGTTTTGGCTGAGGTGGCCATATCCAGTCCATGAACGATGCCGTCGTTCTGCAGGTGCTCGATCAGGGCGGCTGTGACCTTGTCGTTATTGTGGCCGTAATTCAGGGTTCCCGCTCCGGCAAAGAAATCGAGGTATTCGACACCGGAAGCATCGGTAAGTCGGGCCCCCTTGGCTGTTTTGAAAACGGTGGGGAAACTTCGCACATATCCCCGGACATTCGACTCCATCTTTTCGATAATTCGCATATCGCTCCTTTTTCAATTGTTTATTGGCAACAGGGATTTAAGACAAGGAGAGCCTGGAGAGATCGAAGGGGCCGATTCGGTAAAGGCATTCCGATTCGTGGGCATCGCCGCCGAAAAGACCGGCGTCAAACCCATCTTCCTCGACAATTTGGGTTTCCAGTTTGCGGGCAAGGCTCTCGAACAGTTTCAGGGAAGCTCCGTTGGAGGGGGTGATGGTTGTTATGATCTCCGTGAGATCGCTCAATGCGGGGCGCCTCAGCAGATCCAGCGCCATCCTTTTCGCCACGCCCATGCCCCTGGCCGAAGAACCGACAGCCACCTGCCAGACAAAAAAGGTCCTGGGGTCTTCCGGAAGACGATATCCGGACAAAAAGCCCGCCAACAAAGGGGCTTCTCCTTTTTTGTCGGATATCAGCTCCGCCACGATGCAGGAATTGCGGAAATGGGTCGCCTGCAGTATGTAAAGGTAGCGGGAATTCAAGTCCAGAGGAGGCGCATTTTGAATAAGCTCATAAATCATCGGGCTGTCATTCAGTTTTGGAAATCGTGTCTGTATTGTCATAAAATTTTCCTTTTGACATCGGTGAGCAAAATCGACCAAAAATTATCTTTTATTTTAAAATTTATTTATTCAATCAATATTATGGATAGTCGAATTATTGGAAAAAATATCCATAAATATTAATTTTAAAAATAATGATATGGCATCATGATTATTTATCAGGAGAATAATTCAAAACAATCTAAATTCTATTTGAAGAGAAAATAAATTTGACACGACTCAGTCAAAAAAGTATCGTCTGATCGAAATATTGGTATATTGATTTGATTTTTGAATGAATAAGAAGGGTTGGAATTTGTATTTTTATGCTAATTCGAACAATAAGTTTTATTTAAATAAATCAATAGTTTCGAATTGGTAATAGAATTAAATTAGAGCAGGATTATAATATAATATATTTTGTCAGTCAACAAAAAATATAAAAATTTCAAAAATTCGCCCACGACAAAAGACAAATACGTTATTTTCAAAACACTATCAATTCTGATTTTTTTCTTTTATCAAGAGGAGTTGAAGTAATGTCATCAATATATCAGGGTATGATTTTTTTTTAAAATTAATGTGTATTTTTTATGGGGAAGGGGTGGATAGACATATGAATTTTACATATTCTTCAACAGCCCAGGTGGCACTCTTCTGCCATTAAGAAAACCATGATCCTCTGTGAAATCAAAAAATTCGTGAACACCAACAAAAAAACCCGCCGGAGGCGGGTCGGGTCGATATATTCAAGGTCAAAAAGAAAAAGGTTCACGAAATCATTGATGGAAAGCGGATGAAAAGAATGAAGGCCATGGCCGGGCGTTTGCTCGCCTCACTCATGGCGAACTGCATGCCGTCGAACCGCCACCCCTGCCGGACCCATTCATTGATGATCCTTTCCAGGCTTTCATCGGTGACCAAGGTCGTTTCCACCACCTTGTATTGCGGAATTCCTTCCATTCCTCACCTCAATAAACAGGGCGTTTTCCATAATTCCTGACCCCGGCGATTATTTCCCGAACTATCAGAACCTGGCGTTGCCGGGGGTGCGCGGAAAAGGGATCACGTCGCGAATATTTTCCATACCGGTGACGTACATCAGCAACCGCTCGAAACCGAGTCCGAATCCGGCATGGGGGCAGCTCCCCCAGCGACGGATGTCGAGATACCAGGAAAGGCTTTCGGGCGAAATTCCCACTTCCCGCATGCGGGCCTCCAGAAACTCCCGGCGCTCTTCCCTCTGGCTGCCGCCGATGATCTCGCCGACCCTGGGAACCAGCATATCCATGGCGGCGACGGTGTGCCCATCCTCGTTCCGACGCATGTAGAAGGCCTTGATCTGAGCCGGATAATCGATAACGAAAACCGGGCCGCCGATGATCTTCTCGGTCAGCCAGCGTTCATGCTCCGACTGCAGGTCGAGCCCCCATTCCACGGCATAGGAAAACTTTTGCCCCGACTTCTGGAGGAGGGCGACAGCCTCCGTGTAGGTCACGATCTTGAACTCGGCGCCAGCCAGCTGCTCCAGTTTGTCGATCAGCCCCTTTTCGATCCGGTCGTTGAAGAATTTCAGATCCTCCGCGCAGTTCTCCAGGGCGTGAACCACCATGTAACGGAAAAAATTCTCGGCCAGCCGGCAGTTGTCGCCAAGATCGGCGAAAGCCATCTCCGGTTCGATCATCCAGAATTCGGCCACATGACGGCTGGTGTTGGAATTCTCGGCGCGGAAAGTGGGGCCGAAGGTGTAGACGTCGCTAAAAGCGGTGGCGAAGAGTTCGGCCTGGAGCTGCCCGCTGACCGTCAGACCGGTTTTTTCACCGAAGAAATCCTCCCCCCAGACAATTTCCCCATCCTTGGTCGGCGGGGTTTTCGGGTCAAGGGTGGTGACGCGGAACATCTCCCCGGCTCCTTCGCAATCGTTGGCGGTAATAATCGGTGTCTGGACATAGAGGAAGCCCTGCTCCTGAAAAAAACGGTGGACGGCAAAGGAGAGGGCATTGCGGACGCGGAAGACGGCGCCGAAGGTATTGGAGCGGGGGCGCAGATGGGCAATGGTGCGCAGGAACTCCAGGGAATGGCGTTTCTTCTGCAGTGGATAGTCGGCATCCGTTCCACCGAGAAGACATATTTCAGCGGCCTTGAGTTCCCAACGCTGACCGGAAGCGGGCGAGATTACCAGATCGCCGGTCACCTCGATGCAGGCGCCAGTGCCGATTCGGGCGATGTCATTGGCAGCAGGAGAATTCTCTTCGACCACCACTTGCAGGGAAGCAAAGCAGGAGCCGTCGTTCAGTTCCAGAAAGGTCAGCTCCTTGCCGCCGCGAACGGTCCGCACCCAGCCGCCGAGATGGACCCCTGGGGTCTCCCGCTCTTGCGCCAGGGCGGCTTTGATCGATGTGCGCCGACTTTTTCCTGTAAGCGGTCTGTTGTTCATGATAGTCATTCTCTCCCGGATCTTTTATCGTCAAATCTCCCTGGTCTTGTGGAAGCGGATCTGCGGCCACTGCTCCCGTACATGGTTCAGGCGCCATTCGCTTGGCGCCAGATAAGCCAGGGTCTTTTCCGCATCATAGGCCAGGTTCACCGCCTCCTTCCTGACGAAGTTGTCCAACTCCTTGGGATCGTCACAGGTGACCCAGCGACTGGCGGCGTAGCTCACCGCTTCATAGGCCGCATCCACATTATATTCAGCTTTAAGCCGCTCGATGATAACGTCGAACTGGAGAACCCCCACCGCCCCGAGAATGTAATCGTTGCTTTTCAACGGTCGAAACAGCTGGACCGCGCCCTCCTCGGTAAGCTGCTGCAGCCCTTTGTCCATCTGCTTGGTTTTAAGGGGATCCTTGAGCCGGACACGGCGAAAGTGTTCCGGCGCGAAACTCGGAATGCCGATGAACTTGAGGGGCTCCTTGTCGGTAAAGGTGTCGCCTATACGGATAGTGCCGTGGTTGGGAATGCCGATGATGTCACCGGGGAAGGCCTCCTCGACGTTCTTGCGGTCCTGGGCCATGAAGATCATGGCGTTGCTGAACTGTACCTCCTTGCCGAGGCGATGATGGCGGACCTTCATCCCTCTGGTGAACTTTCCCGAGCAGATCCGCAGGAAAGCGATGCGGTCGCGGTGGGCGGGATCCATGTTCGCCTGAATCTTGAAGACAAAACCGCTGAAAGCGGACTCCGTTGGCTCCACTTGACGGCCTTCGGTCATGCGCGGCAACGGCCCCGGCGCCAGTTCCACAAAGGTGTCGAGCAGTTCCTTGACGCCGAAGTTGTTGATGGCGCTGCCGAAAAAGACCGGCGTCTGGTTCCCTTTGAGGTATTCCTTGAGATCGAATGGATTGCTCGCCCCCCCCAGAAGTTCGACGCTTTCCCGCAGTTCATCGGCCTGACTGCCAAGGTAGTCGTCCAGTTGCGGATTGTTCAGCCCTTGGATCACCGTCCCCTGCTGCACCCGGTCCTTGATGTGGGAGGTGAAAAAATGCATCTCATCCCTCACCAGGTGGTAGATGCCCCGGAAACGTTTTCCCATGCCCACCGGCCAGGTCAGCGGCACGCATTCGATCTGCAGGGTTTCCTCGATGTCGGAGAAAAGTTCCAGCGGCTCCAGACCTTCCCGGTCAAGCTTGTTGATGAAGGTCATGATCGGGGTGTTGCGCATCCGGCAGACCTCCATCAGCTTGCGGGTCTGGGTCTCCACCCCCTTGGCGCTGTCGATAACCATAAGAGCGCTGTCCACCGCTGTCAGCACCCGATAGGTATCCTCCGAAAAATCCTGATGTCCCGGCGTGTCGAGGAGGTTGATCTCGTAGTCCCGGTAGTTGAAATTCATGACCGAGGTGTTGACGGAGATGCCCCGCTCTCTCTCCATCGCCATCCAGTCGCTGGTGGCGTGACGGGCAGCCTTTTTTGATTTGACGGCCCCGGCCAATTGGATGGCGCCACCGAAAAGCAGCAGCTTCTCGGTCAATGTGGTTTTCCCCGCATCGGGATGGCTTATTATGCCGAAGGTGCGGCGACGGGCGATTTCTTTGAGCTGGTGTTTTTCCACTTGTGTTCGCAATCCTTTTTCCAAGCAAAGAAACGGACCGCCAGGCCCGTTCTGTCTCTCATGCATCCATGGATGCAAAAAAAAAACGATTGAATCAATCCAGATGCCCGGCGTCATCGACAGTTATCCAGAAGGTAGCCCCCCCTTTTGGTGTTTCCTCTACCCAGGCAAAACCACCGTACTGGCGGACAATTTTACGCACCGTGGCCAGCCCGACGCCGGTGCCGCCTGTTTGGTTCTCCCCCGAACCCCGATAAAAAACATCGAAAATCCGCTTGCGGTCCTCCTGGGGGATCCCCGGTCCATGGTCGCGAACGAAGAAACCGATTTTATCCTCAAGCCTGTTGCTGCCGATCTCTATGGGATTTCCCTCCTTGCCGGCGTAGAGGATGGCATTCTGAATCAGATTTTCAAAAATCTGTTTAAGGAGAGTTCGGGGGATATGGACAAAAGGGAGGGGAAATTGCCTTATCTCGATGCCATCCTGTTGAATTTTTTCTGCCAGTTCCAAAACCACTTCCCGAACCACCTTGACGGTATCGACGGCTTCCTGGGGACGTTCCAGATATCCGGCGCGCGCCAGCCGCAACAGATCCTCCAGAAGGGCCAGCATGTCTCTGCCCTGTTGTTCGATGCAGGATAGCATCTCCCGGGAGCTGTCGTCGATTTGATCATGAAGGCGCTCCTCCAGCAATTGGGCAAAACCGATAATCGGGGTCAAGGGGGTCCGCAGGTCATGGGAAACGGTATAGACGAAGGCGTCCAGTTCGTGGTTGGCCTCCTCCAGATTTTCCAGCGCCTTTTTGAGATCTTGAATATCCCGAATATTACCCCTGATTCCAAGATATTCACCGCTCAGGCTGTAAATCGGCACCCAGGAAATCGAACCCCAGCGAAAGGAACCTTCGTGGTTTTGCAGGCGAAAAGAGATATTGTTGCCGGAGGTTCTGTCGGCCAGAGCCGACATTATCATCTCCCGGATCTCTTGGCGATCCTCCTCATGTATGGAGGAAAAAAAATGATCCCCCTTCTGCCGGCACTCTTCAAAGGAGTGGCCGGTAAAACGTTCGATGGCGCGATTGGCCCACAACAGCTCCCCATCGACCCCGAACCAGAGCCCCAGGTCAAAGCTGTAATCGGCGATAGCGCGAAACTTCTCCTCGCTCCGGCGCAGCGCCTCTTCAGCCTGTTTGCGATCCTGAATGAGCCGCCACTCACGCAACCCCCTTTCGGCCACCTTGGGAAGGCTCGAAAAGGTCTCCGACGATTTGACTACATAGTCGAGGGCTCCGGCTTTCAGAGCCTCCACAGCCAGTTTTTCGTCACCATGGCTGGTCATGAGAATGAATGGGCAGGTGGAAACCCGATCGACGTTGCGCAACAGATCGGTACCTTTCCCATCCGGAAGAAGAAAATCGACCAAAACCAGATCGAATTTCTTCTCTTCCAGCTGTCGATCAGCATCTCTGAGACAGGATGCAATCGTCAAGCGAAAGGCGGCGCCATGATCTTCAAACGCCCTTTGAATCAGCTCGACATGAGCGTATTCATCCTCAACCAGTAAAATATCCATCGCAGAGATCACGTTTTACCAACTTTTTTTAAAGAACCGGCGTCCCTCAGGACCAGGGGTTGTAGTTCCAGCCCAACCAGTAAAATCCCAACTCTTCCATCAGTTTGGTAAAGAGCTCGAAATCGAGAGGTTTGATCAGGTAGCTGTTGGCATGGCAATCGTAAGCCCGCGAAGCATCGATTTCAGCCTGAGAGGTAGTCAGGACGACCACCGGAACCCGCTTAAGTCCTTCAGTGTTTTTGATTTCCCGGAGGACTTCCAGGCCATCGATCTTGGGCAACCGAAGGTCGAGCAAAACGACATTGGGTCGCGGGCTCTTCTCCGGATCGGCATAGTTTCCCCTCCGGAGCAAGTAGTCAAGGGCCTCTTCCCCGTCCCAGACATGATATATCTTGTTGGCTACCCGTTGGCTTTCAAAGCTTCGAATCACCAGCTCCGCATGGGCGGGATTATCTTCCACAAGCAAAATAGTCAGGGGCTCCCCCTTGATTTCACCATTTATTTTCATCAGCACCAACCTCTTTCATTTCAAGTGGCAGGGAAAGGACAAAAGTCGATCCTTTGCCCTCCCCTTCAGAGTCGATCCATATCCTGCCGCCATGATATTGAATGATTCGCTTGACCAGAGCCAGCCCGATTCCCGTTCCCTCCAAGGTTTGATCCAGACGTTCGAACAGACCGAAGATCTTGTTTTGATAACGCCCAGGAATGCCGATGCCATTGTCCCGGACATAGCAGAGCACATCTTCCCCCTTTTTCTCGGCCCAGATTTCAACACGGGGGGAGGACTGATTTCCCATGAATTTAATTGCATTTTCGATCAGGTTCTGAAAGACTTCCAATAAACGGGGGCGGTCGCCGAAAACCATCGGCATATCCTCTTGGACAGAGACTTCCACTGCTCCATTTTCTATCCTGCCGGCGAGAATCTCCACTGCCTCGCCGACCAGTTCGGAGAGGGAAATGGTCTTGGACGGATTGACCAGGCGGCCGATTCGGGACAATTCAAGAAGCTCTTCCAGAAGCTGCTGCATCTTGTCGGTAGCCCGCTTGATCTGCTCCACATCGCTGTAGACACGGGGCATATCCCCTTTTTCAGCATCCTTGGCCAACAGGCCGGAAAAACCACGTATAGTGATCAATGGGCTTTTCAAGTCGTGGGAAACGGTATAGGTGAAACGCTCCAGTTCGGCATTCTTGGCCTCCAGTTCGGCCACCAGCTTTTCCCGTGCATCCGCCACCCGTTTACGCTCAATCACCTCAGTCGACAATTGTTCCGCCAGCAATTCAATCTGGCCGGAGCGACGAAATGTACTGATCAGGAACCCAAACAGCAAAGCGGTCACAACCAGGCCGCCGGCAAGCGTCCACTGGGGGCGCCAGGACATGCGTTGGCCGACAAATCCGGGCATAGTCCGGGAAATAACCACCAAATCACGGTCGGCGAGAGAAAAGGTTTCGGAAACAACCAGGCCCCTTAATCCCCTGTCGTGGTCAGTCCTGCCTGCCAGGCGGCTGCCGAAATCATCCCGATCATAGAGAGATACCGCTATTCCGGCATCTTGATAACGAGCAAGAACCTCCTCCAACACCTCTTTTAAAGGGAAAAAGCCAAAAACGAAGCCGTTCAAAGCCTCCTCAGAAACCTCCCCCTTTCCCGCCGCAAGATTTTTACCGAAAACAGGAAGAAAAAAGAAAAAAGATATCTCCGAAAAATTATCTCCGCCATGCCCGTTCTCTGTGGTGCGAAGCAGCGGGACCGAGGTCATCTTGCCCTGCTCCGCGCCGGTTTTCAGGGCAGCCATCATTTCCGGCAGCAGTGAAAGATCGTCTCCTAATTTGATTTGAGGGATATTGCGGCCATCCAGATAAAAAACCGGAAAATGGGCGGTTTCTAACGATGTCGGGCCGCCGAACGGCTCTGGATCATTGCATTCCACATTTTTTTCCATGCAGCGCAAAAAATCGAGCCACTGGCCGGAGTTGACCGATCGAACCCAGCCGAGGGCGGTAATATGGGGGTTGCGAAGCAATATGGGCTTGACGAACTCCCGGAACTCCTCCTGCGTTACGTGCTCCGAACCATAAAAAAGCGCCCGGATGAGGGGAAGAACATCGAGGTTGTTTTCCAGTGTGCGACGAAGATCGGAACTGAGATTTTTTGCCGCAAGGAAAAAATCCCCGCGGATCGACTCCATCTCCTTTTCCCTGACCGTAAAAAAAGCCGCCGCTGAAAGGGAAATCCCCACCAACAATACCAGAATCAGAGGTACTATCCGTTGGGAGATTTTAGTTTTTGTCGATTTGTTCATCTCACCTTTCCAGCTCCCAATAGATGCCTTCCAGGCGGAACTAATATCCGGAATTTTTCAGCGGCTGTTGGCCTCACTCCGGTCGCCCCCGGCAATCCTTACTTGCAGGGGCCTGGTTTAGTATAAATTTCTCTTTTTCCGCGAAATTCTTCCCAAAATCCAACCGACGGCGAGCACTCCGGCACCGGCTGCGAACCATTTTATCGCCGCCGTGCGCAGCAAATCAGCCTTCTCCGTTTCGCTATTTTCCAGTTGAGCGGAAAGATTTTCCTTTTCCCCCGCCAGACGATCCCTTTCCGCAACAATTTTGACCACATCGGCAGCGGATTGGCGCAGGTTGGCATATTCCTGGTTGAGTTTCGTATTTTCCTGCTGAAGGAACCGTCTCTTTTCCTCCGTCTCGGTCAATTGTCGGCTCAGAGTCTCATTTTGGCTCTCCGCCGCCTCGGTCCGCTGCTCCAAATCATTCTCTTTGGATCTGAGATTGTCAATCATTTTCTCCAGTTCCGCGACTTTCCGGTTAAGTTGATCGATAACCAAAGCTTTCGGAGTGTCCTTGGTGACATATTGACTGAGCACCCAACCCCGTTCACCAGTGGGCGCCCTCACCAGGAAATAATCATTTTCCTTGTTCAGCACTTCCAGGGGGGTATCACTTTTAATGGTGATAATCGCCTGGGAGCGCTCGCTCTGCCCGGCCCTGAGGGAAACGATCAGACGATCGGAGACATAGACGGTTTCGCCAAAAACCGGAGTTATGGCGACCAAAAACAGACCAAGCGACAGAGTCAGCCGCAGCAAATACATCGGGCGTTCCTCCTTTCCTCTGGAAATGGCTATGACACGAAAAAAAGGGATCGGCAACCCTTCGGTGCTCAATCACCGTCAGGAAATCAGAAAAATTGGGAAGGGATGCCAGGGCAGCTTAACACAGGAAGGGGGCCATGAAAACAGCGTTTACCAGCCTACATGAGAGAATCCAATGGTTCTCCAAGTATTTTATAAGATTAAAGAAAAAGTGCTATTCAGGAAGGATTCCCGCTCTGCCGAGGCGATCCCGGTTGGCCCGAAAGGTATTCTGCGGAATCATCGCCGAACTCATCCATGGCATAATCATCCTCTATCAGATTGTTCCCTGACATCACCAGGATAAGAGCCACCCCCCCGATGCAGAGAAAGGCGATGACCCCCATCCCCAATTCAAACCCGAAACGGGAGCTCACTCGATATCCAAGAAATACCGCCGACAACAGACTTCCCAGGAAAAGATACCTTCCGAGATTTTCCATTACTGTCTACCCCTTTGGCGGTGTCACTGACATTATGGCCGGTATTTTTGGGAAAATTCAGTTGGGAACACTTCCCGGTTTATGGGCGAAAGCAAAACGATCGACGAGGATTTTTTCCTCGTTATCCATCAACTCTATTTCCGCTTCGATCTTATATACCCCCGGTTGGGTGCAATAGATGCCCGCAGCATATCCCCCCTTCAAAGGGAAACTTCCCGATTCAAGGGTATCCTTTCCCGGACTCGAGATTCGGTATATGACCTTGGCATCCATGACATTCTTGCCTTCCGCGTCGGTGATAAAGAGCACCAACTGGGTATTGTCAGGGTTTGAACCCATGGCCAACTTCGGCGCGGAAGTCAATTGGTAGGGCATCTCCCGGTAAAAAATCTCCGCATCAACGGTTTTCACCATCCGGTAGGAAAAATCATATCCTCTGATTTGGCTTTCATGTATCTGATGACTGAGGAGGGGCCCGGGTTCATGGGATTCCCCGTCAAAGCCGGATTGGCCGGCATAAACCACCAGTGCCATGAAAATCCCTAAAACCAAGACTATCAACGTGCGGATCATAATTAATGCAAGCGCCTCAACTGAACAGTCATAGCAATGAAAGGTCCTGACCCGATCCAACTGTCATATCTGTCCAGAATGACAGTTGGAACCCAGAGCCAGCCCCTTCGCTGTCGCTTAAAGGATACAATCTTTCTCCGATCGTCAATCATCAATTGCTTTTAAAGGCCTTCCCTCGTCGCCGGACAGAGACAACATCGGCATCATGAGCCGGGATTTAACGACAAAAGGTTTTCATCCCTCTTCTTGATATACATTGATCATGCCATGGGATCAGTGGTTCATCCCCGATTCCTCAAATTCCTTGAAAAGACTCGGCACGATATGATGCCGATTCAAGAGCTTGTAAAATTCGGTTCGGTTGCGACCCGCCAGGCGAGCCGCCTGGCTGACCTTGCCATTGGTGATTTTCAGCAGACGAACCAGATATTCCTGTTCAAACTTCTTCCTGGCTTCACAAAAGGAAGGTATCTTCTCGCTGTTTTCCGCCAAGGCGCTGGACAGCAGATCGGGCGGCACAATGGCGGAGGTGGAGAGGGCAACGGCCTGCTCCACCACATTCAGCAACTGGCGAATGTTGCCCGGCCACGGCGCATGGATCATTATTTCCATGGCCTCCGGAGAGAAACTGTTGATGGTTTTTCCCGCCTTCAGGGACAATTTTTTAAGGAAATGATTGGCCAGCAGAGGAACATCCTCACGGCGCTCGGCAAGAGACGGAAGGTTAAGTTGAACCACGTTGAGACGATAATAAAGATCCTCGCGAAAGGACCCTGCCTTGATCTCTTCCTCGATATGACGATGGGTAGCCGAAATGATCCTGACATCCACGTCGAAGGGTTCGGTGGCGCCGATCGGACGCACCTGTTTCTCCTGCAGAACCCGAAGCAGTTTGACCTGGAGTTGAATGGGCATATCGGCTATTTCATCCAGAAACAGGGTCCCGCCGTCCGCCGATTTGAACAGGCCCGGATAATTCTGCAGGGCCCCGGTAAAGGACCCTTTGGTATGGCCGAAAAGCTCCGATTCGAGAAGGCTGTCGGGAATGGCGCCGCAATTGACTGCCACAAAAGGTTTGCCGGCCCGATTCCCGGCCCGGTGAACGGCCCTGGCGAGAAGTTCCTTGCCGGTCCCACTCTCGCCCCGAATCAGGATGCTGGCGCCACTCTGAGCGGCAAGAAAAACCTTGCTGAGGAGGTCCTCCATCAGCGGGCTGCGGGTGATGAACTCCTCCCGCCAACTGTCGCCTTCCGGAGACGGGGCATCGCCGCTATGGCCGCTGAATTCGATAGCCCTTTCGATATCTCTCAACAGCACCTTGCTGTTCAACGGTTTGGTGAGGAAAGAGAAAACCCCCTTCTGGGTAGCCTGGACCGCTTCGGGGATGGAGCCATGGGCCGTCAGAATGATAACCGGAACGGACGAATTGGCCTCCCGAAGGGCATCATAGAGCGCTATACCGTTCATGCCCTCCATCCGCAAATCGGCCAATACCAGATGCGGACGAAAGAGAGAGAACCGGGCCAAGGCTTCTTCACCGCTTTCCACGGCATTGACCTCATATCCGGCACCGCTGAGCCGTATGGAAAGGAGGCTCAGCATGTCGACGTCATCATCGACGAGAAGTATCCGATAGCCTGACTTTTTCATCTTAATTGATTCTAAACTGGTGATTTTCCCGTTCATATATGATTTTTTCAATATTCTTGAGTTCTTTCAATTGATGTGCCAGTTTTTCCGCATGTTCTTTTTCTTCCCTGATGCCGACGCAAAGTCGCTCATTTTCCCTCTGGAGATTTAATAGTAGATTGACCAGAGCGCCAATTCCCCGATAACCCTCCCGCCCTCCGGAAAAATCGGCATTTTCAAACTGATCCATAAAAGCCTTGATCTGCCTGGCACCTTTCTGGGGGGATCCCAGCAGAGCGTAAATGAACGATGATTCCAATCCGCTGGAAATATCCTGGCCGGCTTCAAATCTGAGCAGGGCGCTGTCATAGGCCGTGATCAATTGCTCCCGGGAGAAACCGCCCAGGGCATGAAAACGGTTCAACAAATCGGCCAGTTCCTGATTGTGCTGACG
>JAAZDE010000136.1 GCA_012512925.1 Desulfuromonadaceae bacterium | reverse complement strand
TGGGCCTTCTCCCCCAGCGCCTCCTGCATTTCGAACAGGGCCGGGATCAGGGAGTAGCGGATTTCCATGGCGGCGGCCATGTTGGCGGCACTAGGAATGACATCGTTACTCGACTGGCCGAAATTGACGTGATCGTTGGGATGGATCTTGACCTCGCCACCTGCCAGTTGGCGGGAGCGGTTGGCGATCACCTCGTTGGCGTTCATGTTGGTGCTGGTTCCGGAGCCGGTCTGGAAGATGTCGAGAACAAAATGGCCATCGAGATCCCCTTGGATAACTTCTTCCGCCGCCTTCTCGATGGCGGCGGCCACAGCCGGTTCCAGCAGGTTGAGTTCGGCGTTGGTGACGGCGGCATTTTTTTTGATCAGCCCCAGAGCGCGGATGAAGGCCCTCGAAAAGCGGATGCCGGAAACCGGAAAGTTGGCCACGGCACGAGCCGTCTGGGCGCCATAGAGAACATCCTCCGGCACCTCCATGGTCCCCATGGAATCCTTTTCAATGCGGGTATCGGTCATCTCAATCTCCTTTGTTTAAAGACCGGCTTTTCAGTAGGGGCACCCCCCTGTGGTTGCCCAGTTTCATGTTTTCCGGCAGAGGCGAACCGTTACAATTCGTTTTGTGGAAGGGTGCTGTGGATTTTCAGAAAAACCCCTGCCGCCTCACAAGTTCCCATGATAACTGCTTCTTTCCGAACCGACAATATGCTCCCTTTGGTTTCTTCAGGTAACCGGGAAAAAGGATGAAACCTTCCTAAAGATTGTCCCATTGCGGGGCGGAAACCTCCTTTGCGGTCAGACCAAAGTATACTAGAATGATTTTTCGCCACTATCCTCAAACAGTTCCTCTCTTCAGGAAAAGGAAACCCATGAAAAACCTCGCCAACTTCCTCTTCGAGGTCGGCATGCTCAAGAGAACGCCGCGCAGCGGCTTTCAGTTTCTCGGCTCCGGCTCCGAATCGGTCGCCGAACATATCTTCCGCGCCGTCATGATCGGCTACACCCTGGCCCGCCTTGATCCCGACGCGGAAGTCGAAAAGGTCCTCAGGCTCTGTCTCTTCCACGATCTCCCCGAGGCCCGCACCGGCGACATGAACTACGTCAACAAGAAATACGTCACCGTGGATGAACAGAAAGCGGTGGACGATCTGGCCGCCACCCTGCCCTTTGGCCAGGAGTACCGCGCCGCCGTCGAGGAATTCGTCCGCAACGACAGCCGCGAAGCGCGCATCGCCCACGACGCCGATCAACTGGAGATGATCCTCTCCCTCAAGGAATACCGGGATCTCGGAAACCACTACGCGGAGGAATGGTATTCCTTCGCCCTGCAGAGGCTGAAAACCCCAGCCGCCCGCGACCTGGCCGCCGCCATCTGGTCCACCGACTCAAGCCGCTGGTGGTTCGACAACAACGGCGAGTGGTGGATCAACGGAGGAAAACCAGTAAAGGATTGAACAGTCCGCGGCGAAATGTTAAAAATGCCGGCAGGTTGTTGTTCGATCAACTTTTAACAAAGGCCCATTTCCATGCTCGACATCAAATACCTGCGTGACAATCTGGATACCGTCAAGGAAAATCTCTCCCGGCAGAAATCCAATGCCGATTTTTCCGTCTTCAGCGCTCTCGAATCCCGGCGGCGGGAATTGTTGGGCGCAACCGAACTGCTCAAGGCGGAGAAGAATCGAGTGTCCGCCCTGATCGG
The DNA here is from genome assembly GCA_012512925.1 of Desulfuromonadaceae bacterium. GTDB lineage: Bacteria > Desulfobacterota > Desulfuromonadia > Desulfuromonadales > JAAYDE01 > JAAYDE01. The sequence continues at coordinate 2,613 of JAAZDE010000136.1, read as the reverse complement.
CAAAACCAAGGATAAAAGCCAGGTCCGCGGGGAAATCGAGCGGATGAAGGAGGTCTCCAACGAGATCAAGCGCCTGGACGAAGAACTTAAGAGGGTGGAAAGCGAATTGCAGGATTTTCTGCTTCAACTCCCCAATCCGACCGAAGAGGGCTGTCCCCTGGGCTGCGGGGAAGAGGAAAATGCTGAGGTGCGCCACTGGGGCGCCCCGAAACAGTACTCCTTCTCCCCCCGTCCCCATTGGGAGATCGGCGAGAACCTCGGCATCCTCGATTTCGAACGGGCCGGCAAACTGACCGGCGCCCGCTTTGCCCTCTACCGCGGCGCCGGAGCGCGCCTGGAGCGAGCCCTGATCAACTTCATGCTCGACCTCCACACCCAGGAACACAACTATATTGAAGTGATCCCTCCCTTCATGGTAAACAGAGAAACGATGACGGGGACGGGACAACTCCCCAAATTCGAATCCGATCTTTTCCATACCGACGATCCGGACTATTTTCTGATCCCCACCGCCGAGGTGCCCCTGACCAACATCCACCGTGGGGAGATTCTCGCCGGCGACGATCTGCCCTGCTACTTCACCGCCTACACCCCCTGTTTCCGCAAGGAGGCCGGCTCCTACGGCAAGGATGTGCGGGGACTGATCCGCCTGCACCAGTTCAACAAGGTGGAAATGGTCAAGTACTGCATCCCGGAAGAATCGGGAGAAGAGTTGCAAAAGCTGCTGGCGAACGCCGAGGAGGTGCTGAAAAGGCTGGAACTTCCCTACCGGGTGATTGATCTCTGCTGCGGCGATATCGGCTTTGCCGCCGCCCGCACCTTCGACATCGAAGTCTGGCTGCCGGGACAGGGGGCCTACCGGGAAATCTCTTCCTGCTCCAACTGTCGGGATTTCCAGGCACGGCGGGCCAATATCCGCTTCCGAAGAACCCCCCAGGACAAGCCGGAATTCGTCCACACCCTCAACGGCTCCGGCCTCGCCGTGGGCCGGACCCTGGTCGCCATCCTCGAAAACTATCAGCAGGAAGACGGTTCGGTAGTCATCCCCGAGGCGCTGCGCCCCTACATGAACGGGATGACGGTAATAAAAAATTGATTGATGTTTGCGGAGGAGTGGCCGAGAGGCTTAAGGCGGCGGTCTTGAAAACCGTTGTGCGAAAGCACCGTGGGTTCGAATCCTACCTCCTCCGCCAGTTTTCTAAAATCCGCTTTTTTGTCCTGCCCGCCAACGGTTCATCACCATCAATGCATAGAGCTGCAGCGAAAAATCCTTACGTTCATTGATGAAATCATTGATAAGCCGGACAACGATGTCTTCCCGCACCATCTCGGCGGCTAAACCGTCCAGACAGCGCTTTTTAATTTCTTCTTTTGGCAAGGCCCTAATCCATACTTCCAAGGGAGCGGCGAACCCCTGTTTTTTCCGGTAGATTAAATCCCTGGGGAAATATTTTGCGGCCAGTTTCTTAAGCAGAACCTTCTTTTGAAAGAGGGTAACCCGCTGGTTGTTGCGCATCCGTTCCGCCAAATGAACAACCCCCGGGTCAAGAAACGGCACTCGCACCTCAAGACCGTGAAGCATGCTCATCTTGTCACTGAAACTGAGAATGTTGTCGCCGAGAAAATGGCGGAAATCGAATTCCAGAGCGTGCAGGAGGGTCTCCGGCGAGTGCTGGTTCAAAAACTGGCTTTCCTGGGGGTAAACACGGTCCTGGCGCAATAATGCGACAAAGCCACCGTTCCCTTCCCGCTGATCGAGAAAGCGGATTAACCTCCGCGTCAGGTTGCCCGTGCGGCTATCCCGGTTCTGTGGGAGGATGTCCAATCCGCGTCGCAGCAGTCGCGTCGCAGACCGGGGCAACCGCCGCAACAATTCCAGCCCCAGCAGTGCCTGGTGGCGGTAGTAGCCGCCGAACATTTCATCCCCGCCGGCTCCATTCAGAGAGACCGTGACGTATTTCCGGGCTTCCTCGCAAACCATAAAGTTGAGAAAAACCGAGGTATCAGCGTTCAACTCCCCCATTTTATCCAGGATTTTATCTATCTTTTCCGATAGATTGCCCAATTTCACCTGCACCGCGTGATGTGCCGCCCCCACGACCGCCGCAGCTCTGGCGGCATAATGGGATTCATTGTACTCGCAACCGGCATCACTGAAACCGATGGAAAAGGTATGCAGAGGCTCTTTATGCACTTGGCTGGCATAATGGCAGATGAGGCTGGAATCGACGCCGCCGCTGAGGAAAGCGCCCACGGGAACATCACTCACCATCTGTCGGCGGACGCTGTGGGCCAATGCCTGATCTAAAGAAACTAGCGATATGCCTTCAGGGGTGTCTTGGGGTACATAAGGCGAAGACCAACCAACAGATTCAGGGGCCTGAAACGAGTTGCCATCGAGCGACACCGTCAGAAGATGGCCAGGTTGAAGTTTAACCAAATTTCTCAACCCGGTCTGAGGAGCAGGGACATAATGCATGGCTAGAAAGGTGGCCACAGCATCATGGTCAACTTGTGGAAGGTCAACCTGTGCGCGCACCAGGGTTGATAGTTCGGACGAAAAAATAAATTCCCCATTGGCAAAGCTGTAAAAAAGTGGCTTCACCCCATACC
>JAAZDE010000015.1 GCA_012512925.1 Desulfuromonadaceae bacterium | reverse complement strand
GGTGTTGGGTAACCTGCCCGATGCAGCCACCTGGTTAGCCGACGATATGGCCTCCTTCCATGAAAAGGCCAAGAGCGTCGGCGTACTGGCCACGGAGAATGAGGATGTCCGCTCGCTTAGGGAACTGCTGATCATCGGCATCAAGGGGGTCTGCGCTTACGCCGATCATGCCGCCATCCTCGGCAAGGAGAAGCCCGAGATCTACGCCTTCCTCATGGAGGCGCTGGCCGCCACCACCGAGAACAAATCCGCCGATGAACTGGTGGCGCTGGTGCTCAAGGCCGGAGAAACCGCGGTCAACACCATGGCGTTGCTGGACGAGGCCAACACCTCGGCCTACGGCCATCCCGAAATCACCGAGGTCAATATCGGGGTCCGCACCAACCCCGGCATCCTTATCAGCGGCCACGACCTGAAGGATATGGAAGAACTGCTCAAGCAGACCGAAGGGACCGGCGTCGATGTCTACACCCATTCGGAGATGCTGCCCGCCAACTACTATCCGGCTTTCAAAAAATATGACCATTTCGTCGGCAACTACGGGGGCTCCTGGTGGCAGCAGAACAAGGAATTCGCCAGCTTCAACGGTCCCATCCTGATGACCACCAACTGCATCACGCCGGTCAAAAAGGACAGCCCCTATTTCAACCGTATTTTCACTACCGGCGTTACCGGCCATTCCGGCGTTAAACATATTCCCGACCGGCCACAGGGGGGCACCAAGGATTTCTCGGAGATCATCGCCCTGGCGAAAACCTGTCCGCCACCCACCGAAATCGAAACCGGCAAGATCGTCGGCGGCTTTGCCCACCATCAGGTGCTGGCCCTGGCCGACAAAGTGGTGGCCGCGGTCAAATCCGGCGCCATCAAGCGCTTCGTGGTCATGGCCGGCTGCGACGGCCGCCACAAAAGCCGCCAGTACTACACTGATGTGGCGGAAAACCTGCCCAAGGATACGGTCATCCTCACAGCCGGCTGTGCCAAGTACCGCTACAACAAGCTCAACCTAGGCGATATCGGCGGCATTCCCAGGGTTCTCGACGCCGGGCAGTGCAACGATTCCTACTCGCTGGCGGTGATCGCCCTGAAGCTCAAGGAGGTTTTCGGCCTCAAGGACATCAACGAGCTGCCGATCTCCTTCGACATCGCCTGGTACGAGCAGAAGGCGGTGGCGGTACTGCTGGCCCTGCTTTATCTGGGCGTCAAGGGTATTCGCCTCGGGCCGACCCTGCCGGCCTTCCTCTCCCCCAACGTCGCCAAGGTGCTGGTGGAAAAATTCGACATCAAGCCGATCGGCACCGTCGACGGCGACGTCGCCGCCATGATGGCCGGGAAATAGAAGCAATTTGCGGGACGATGATTCGGCGCTCCCGGTCGTTCCGGGGGCGCCGGATAAAAAGAAAGGATTTACCATGAAAACCATCAACGCCAAAAGCACCGAAACGATGAAGAATCCCCACAACGTCAAGGCGAGCAAACTCTACGATACCGAGCACGCCCAGGTTGTCCATCTCGCCTTGGAACCGGGACAGGCGCTTAAAAAACACATCACGCCGGTGGACGTTTTTTTCTACGTCCTCGAAGGGACAGGGGTGGTGGAGATCGGTGACGAGAAGCAGGTGGTCGGCGCCGACACCCTGATCGACAGCCCGGCCAAGATCCCCCACTGCTGGTACAATGAAAGCGACGCCCCGTTGCGGATTCTGGTGGTCAAGGTACCGCGGCCGGCGGAATCGACCCGAATGTTGTAATTAAAGGTAAGAAGACGGCCTCTCCTTCCCCCAAAGCAGGAAAGAGGGGCCGTTTCTTTTAAGTGGCCCGGGTATGTTTTCCGGTGGGCAACAGTTGGATACCGTTCTCAATTCAACTGGCAAGAGGCTTTTCATCACTTCCGGATTGACAGCCGGGAAAGGACACCAATGGAAAAAGAAAACCATGAGGGGAAAAAAATTCCCGGCCCTTGGGAACTGACCGATGAAGACGTCATGGAAGCCCTGGAGGATATCCCCGGTTACGTGGATATCACGCCGACGGACTTCAAGGCGGTCTTCAATCTGGCTTTACGCCATGCCGTCAAACGGCTGCGGCGCTTTCTCAAGGCAAGCGATATCATGACCCGTGACGTGATCACCGTAACAGCCGCCACCCCGGTTCTGGAAGTAGCTGAATTAATGGCGAAAGAGGGCATTTCAGGGGTTCCGGTCCTGGACCCGCAGAAAAAGGTGATCGGAGTGATCTCGGAAAAAGATCTGCTGCGCCTCTTGAGTTCCCAGGAAGCGTCCACGGCCATGCAGATCATCGCTCAGAGTCTGCGCCTTGGAAGTCTGAAAACCTCGGCGCCTAACTCGGAAAAAGCCGGCGACATCATGACCTCGCCGCCGGTGACCGTGCGCGGAGAGACGCCCGTTCAGGACATCGGAAACCTTTTTTCACTGAAAAAGATAAACAGAGCGCCTGTTGTGGATGACGAGGGAAAAATTGTCGGAATCGTTTCCCGGGACGACATCGTCCGGACATCGGTTTTCGATCTGAACGTTGAGGAAACATCCTCTGAAAAAGGCTGACAAAGATGAATTACTTCAAAAAAATGGCCGGCGGCGGGAAATGTCCCCCGCGCGTGAGCCTCTCCGAGATCTTCTGGTCCTGGGTCGGCGCCTTCCTGGGTATCGGCGCGGTCTGTTTCCTCCATTACGATTTTGCCACCAAGGTGGATATGATCCTGATCGTTGCCTCCTTCGGTGCCTCCGCGGTTCTCATCTACGGCGCCCCCAAGGTTCCCCTCGCCCAACCCCGGAACCTGATCGGCGGCCATATCGTTTCCGCGCTGGTCGGCGTAGCCTGCTTCCAGTTGCTGGGCGCTAATCTCTGGTTGGCCGGGGGTGGCGCGGTGGCCACCGCCATCGCCCTCATGCACTTTACCCGCACTCTTCATCCCCCTGGCGGAGCGACAGCCCTGATCGCCGTCGTCGGCGGCGAAAAAATCCATGATCTCGGTTTTTTTTACGCCGTGATGCCGGTGGCGGCGGGCGCTTTCATCATGCTTGTCGTCGCCGTTCTGGTAAACAATATGGCCAAGGATCGCCGCTATCCCGAATATTGGTTCTGACCACCAAAGACAATCCATTATTAACAACGATACGGCCGCTCTCAAAGAATTCCTTAAAAAACGGCCCGCGCGGGAGAGCCATCGGTTCCGGTGGAACCTTTTCGAGAATCACTCGAACCCCCGGCCTTCCCCCTCTTCTTCGTAAGTCACGCCATCCCGGATATGATAGATGCGCTTGAAGGTGGGAATGATCTTTTCGTCGTGGGTAACCACGATGATGGCGGTTTCAAACTTGCGGGCCATCTCGTTGAGGATGCGGATCACCGCCAGGGCCCGTTCACTGTCCAGAGGCGCCGTCGGCTCGTCGGCCAGGATCACCGGCGGCTGATTGACCAGGCCGCGGGCAATGGCCACCCGCTGCTGTTCGCCTCCCGAGAGTTGAGAGGGCATGGCCCTGGCCCGGTGCCCCACATCGAGCGCCTGCAGAAGTTCCACGGCCCGTTGGCGGGCCTCGGCATTGGCAACACCGGCCAGCATGGAAGGCAGGGCCACGTTGTCGGTAACATCGAGAAAAGGAATCAGGTAGGGAGCCTGAAACACAAAGCCAATGCGGTCCCGGCGCAGGGCGCGGATATCCTTGACCTTCCAGCCGTCGTCATAAATGACCTCGGCCCCCAGCCGCATCCTTCCCGACGTCGGCTCGATCACCGCCCCCAGGCATTTCAGCAAAGTGCTTTTTCCCGAGCCTGAAGGCCCGATCAGGCCCACAACCTCTCCCGGCGCCACCTCCATATCCACCCCTTTCAGGGCATCGACGGCGGTATCTCCGCGGCCATATCGTTTTTTCAGCCCCGTGATGCCAATCCCCTTGCCGTCCATCTCAGCCCCCCACCGCCTCGGCCGGATCGACCTTGATGGCGGCGCGAATGGCGACGATGCTCGACAGGACGCAGATCACCACCACCGCCAGAAGTCCGGCAAAGGAGTCCCGCGGCAGCAGCAGGACATGTTTGGGGAAATAGGGGGCGCCAAAGGTCGCGGCGATTTTGCCCACCACAAAACCGATGAGCCCCAGGGCGACCGCCTGTTGCAGAATCATGCCGGCGATGGTGGTGTTCCTTGTGCCGATCAGTTTCAGCACCGCAATCTCGCGGATCTTGCCCAGGGTCAGGGTATAGATGATAAAAGCCACGATGGCGGCGCTGACGACAGCCAGAATCACCAGAAACATGCCGATCTGCTTGGCCGAGGTGGCGATCAATTTGCCGACGAGGATATCTTCCATCTGGCCGCGGGTATAAACCGTCAGCCGTTTCCAGCGGCGGATCCCTTCGGCCACCTCATCGGGACGGCTCCCCGGAGCGACCTGAACCAGAACCGCGTTGACAAAGGGATTAGTGCTCTGCGCCGCAATCACCCCATCCAGCATCCCTGGAATGCCGGGAGGGTTGTAGACGGGGTTTTCGGCGGTGCGCCGGCGCTGTTGAAGAATGGCATCGTTGTCCTTGAGAAACTGCGCCTCCTGAGCATCCTTCAGGGGAATGAAGACCATGGGATCACCGTTGGAGGAAACCATCCGCCGGGTCAACCCGACGACGGTGTAGTGGTTGCGCCGGATCTGCAGGCGATCGCCGAGTTTGAAGCCGGTGGCGATGTCGGCCACCGCCTCATAGTGGCCGCGGGTGATCTGGCGCCCGGCGACAAGTTGGGGGGGCCAGCCCGGGGTTCCGGGTTCGCCGGTGGCGATGCCGGACACCATGGAGCGCACATCATGGTCCCCCAGCCGCACCTGCATCGTCAGATAGGTCACATTGGCTGCCCGGGCCACCCCGGGCATGCCGCGAACCCCACGCCACACGTCGTCGTAGATACTTGAGGATTCGGCGTAGGGGCCGAGAGTGTCCTTCTGCACCACCCACAGATCGGCGCCGCTGTTGTCGAGCAGAACCCTGGCGTCATCCACCATGCCGCGATAAACCCCGGCCATGGTCAGAGTCACGCCGATCAGCAGCCCCAGCCCGATTCCGGTAAAAACGAATTTGCCCCAGGCATGGAGAATATCCCTCGCGGCCAGACTGATCACGGCTCGACACCAGATAGATGTTCGACAACCTTGATACGGCTGCGGGCGCTCAAGGCTTTTTCACTGTAGACCACGATCCGATCCCCGGCCTGAAGTCCCTGACGCACCTGAACCCGGCCATCCAGGTCGGCAGAACCCAAAACGACCTGGGTGAATCTCAACTTGCCCCCTGCCACCTGCCACACACCCAGTTGCCCATCGCTCCGCTGAAGCGCCGCGTTGGGAATGACCGGTCCTTCCGGGAGCGTCGGCAGGGATACGGTCACCTCGGTCAGTTCGCCGATGGGAGGCAAGGGTTCGGGAAGTTCGTCGAATATCACCTTGGCCAAGGTTTCCTCGGTGACAGCGTCCGCCAGGGGCTCGACGCGCAAAATCCGCCCCGTCAACACCCGGTTTTCCTGAGAGCGCAACAGGATGCGGGCCGGCAATCCTGCTTTCAGCCCCTGGGCCGTTATCTGGTCGAAGCGGACATCGACCCACACACTGGCCGGATCGATCATCTCAACCACCACCTGGCCGGCAACGACAGTCGTCCCCGGCTCGCCCTCCCGGGATACGACCAGACCGCCAACGGGCGCGACCAATTTCAAATCGGTGCGCAGCGCCTTGACCGCCTGCCGTTCGGCGACGATGCGCGAAAGCTCTTCCCGGGCGGCCTTGAGCCCCTCTTCGGTGACAAGGTTTTCCTGTTGTTTGGCGGCGGCAATCTCTTCGCTGACCGACCGCTCCCTAAAAGCCAGTTGATACCGATGAGCTTCTTTGCGGGCATGGTCGTTGCGGACTTCGGCTTCGCGCAGTTGCGCTTCGGCCCGTTTCTGAGCTGCATCCATGGCCCGGAGACGGTCATCCAGATCCACCGGATCCATCTCGCCGATCACCTGGCCGCCTTGAACCTGATCGCCGACGTCAACCTCCAGTCGTTGAACCCGGCCGGCGAATGTCGGCCCGATCCTGTAGCGGAAGCGGGCTTCGATGGTGCCGATTCCGAACAACGCCGGCGCGATGCTTCTGTTTTCCACTGTTCCTGCGATCACCGGAACCGGCGCCAGAGGTCCGGAGGTCAGGGCCACGTAGAGGAACAGCACCGCCAGGGGAAGCAACACCGCCAGCAAAGCCAAGGTTCGTTTCTGCATTGCCGGCCATTTCATGGCGCCCTCCTGATGCCGCGCCGATAAATGGCGAAAACCCTCGCCGCCTCCTTGAGAATATGGTTTACATCGCCGACCAGAAGGGATTGCATCACCAACCCCTGGAGGGTGCCGATAAAAAGCATGGCCGAAGCGTCCGAATCGATCTGCGGATCGATTTCCCCCCTGTTCTTTCCTTCCTCGATCAATCCCTGAAGGCGTTCTCCATAACGGCGGACAAGGGTTTGCACAATCCTTTTGGCAGCCGTTGTTTCGGCTTTCTGCAGTTCACCAAACAACAGACGGGGAATGCCCGGGTGCTCCGCGACAAAGCGGACATGGGTCATGAACATGGATTCCAGCGCCGCAAGCGGTGTCATGTCACTCGACAACGACCGCTCGATCCGTGTCAGCAACTGTTCCGCCACCCATTCCATCACGGCCTCAAGAAGGGAGTCCTTGCTGGGAAAATGGCGGAACAATGCACCTTGGGTGAGCCCCATGCGCTTGGCGATGGCGGCCGTGGTGATGTCGGAGGGATTTTGCTCCCCGGCCAATTCGATCACCGTCTCGACAGTTCTCGCACGCCGCTCCTCCGCGGGAAGAGATTTTTTCAATAAGGCCACTTTTCCTCCCAAAAAGTAAGTAATTGATTACTATCTTAAGTGGATAAACGTTTTTGTCAAATGTCTTTTCAGAAAGAGGGAAGTGGCCTCCAGGATATTTTCAGAAGGTCAACACCTTGTCGCTGTCGATTACCCATTCGGCCAACTCAGCCATGGTCGCTTTCGCGGCACCTTCGAAATAAGGGTGATTTTTGTAAACTCCGCAACGCGCCATGCAGGTTCCGCATACCTTGACCGGAACACCCCGGGAAATAATTACCTTCAGCATGTTGGAGAGATCCTGATCATACCCTTCCGGGGGCTTGCAGACATCTCTGGCCATATCCACCGAATCGTTCATCAAAAATATTCTCACCTCCTGATCCGTCTCCGCCAGTTTTCCGGCCAGCCGCAGACCGTTCCAGGTGATATCCGTGCCGTCGTAAGGTTCCCTGTTGAAAATGATGAGAATCTTCATACATCCTCCGTTGTTCTTTTTTAGTGGCCCAACTCCTTAAGACAATATCACCTCGACCCCTGCAAGGCCATTGATTTCATTCGGATTGACCCTGTCCAGGGAAAAGCCGCCAATCGGTTCAGGCGTTTTTTTTTCGCAAACTGATCCGTTCCGCGGCGGAAAAATCTTGAAATTGAATCGTCGAATGGTCATTCTTATAGATCTTTCTCCAAGAATTCCGAGCCCACTCGAGAGATCGAAGGAAGATCGCCCGAAATTTTCAGTCCGAATGAATATATCGATGAACCAACAGGGAGGAAAAAAATGAAAGTCTTTGAAGTCTATCGCAACGGAAAAAAGGTTACCACCGCCGGTCTGGAACAGGCCGGGGTCATGTCGGTCAACGCTGTACGCGGCAAACATTCCCTGGAGAATTTTCCCTCCGAGTACAAGGATCAGATCCGTAACACCGGAGGCGCCGAAGACTTCGAGAAGGAACATTTCATTCTTTCCGTCGAAGCCACCCTGGAAGGGGTCGAAAAGGACAACCATCTCACCTGGTACCGCGGCAACCTCGCGGCGGGAGACGAAATCACCATCAAGATCGCCGAAGCAGACAAGGCGGATGAAGCCAGGGCGGACACTAAAACAAGCAAGTCGATTTTCTGATTGGATGGGTATATCCCAGAAAACCAAAAAATTGCCTGACAGGAAGGAGAGGTTAACATGAAGAGATGGTTGCTCGTTTCATTTCTGGTCTGTTTGATGGCGATGCTGCCCGCCTGCGGCGGCAATCAGGAAAAGAAATCCGGTAAACCTTCTCCGGACAAGGCAGTGGAAATTCTCAAGGAAGGAAACCGACGTTTCGTTCGCGGCCAGCCGCAGCGGCCGAATCTGTCTCCGGAACGCATCATCAAGGCCGGGCGGGAAAGCCAGAACGATCATGCCTACGCCACCGTCCTCTCCTGCTCTGATTCACGGGTGCCGGTAGAACATATTTTTGACGCCGGGATCATGGACCTCTTCATCGTCCGCGTCGCCGGCAACGTCTGCGACACCGATGAAATCGGCTCCATCGAATACGGCCTGGCCCACGTCAAGACGCCTGTTCTGGTAGTCCTCGGTCACAGCCAGTGCGGCGCCGTGACCGCCGTGACCGAAGCCATCCACGGTCACGGTCACCCCCTGGAGCGCAACATTCCCCCACTGGTGGACAATATCGAGCCGGCGGTAAAACGGGCCATGGAAAAATATCCCCATCTCAAGGGAAAAGAGGTGATTCCCTACGCCATCGAGGAGAATGTCTGGGTGGCGATGGAAGACCTTTTCATGAGCAGCCCCGCCGTCAGGGATCTCGTCAAGCAGGGAAAAACCAAGGTGGTCGGCGCTATCTATGACGTGGGTACCGGTGAGATAGCCTGGCTGCCGGAAGCCAGGGTCACCAATATACTCAACGCCGTGGAAGCCAACCCCCAGCGGGCGATGGAAGCCATGGCCGCATCCCACACCCCGGAAAAAGAGGCCGGGGCGGCCGAGCATAAATAACATTGAAAGATCCGCGGGGAGCCCCCCTTCGGAAACTTTTGAAAAATTTGTCTTTCATGGTTTAAAAAAGGACGGAAGGCCCTTTCTTCTCAGGGAAGGGCCTTCTTGATTTTCCACCAAACCCCGGCTGGAGAGTCGGATAATGCCTGATCTCTTTTTCGCCGGCCTGTTGCTGGGCCTGGCCGCTGGTGTTTCGCCCGGACCGTTGCTGACCCTGGTCTTCCTCGAGTCCCTGCGAAAGGGAATCGGCGCCGGCGTCAGGATCGCTCTGGCGCCGATTCTCACCGACGCACCCATCATCGCGGCGACACTTTGGCTTCTCGGCAGCATCGGGAGAAATTCCACACTCCTCGGCCTGATCTCCCTGATCGGGGGTTTCTATCTGCTGTGGCTGGCCTGGGAGAATCTTCCTGGTGGGGAAATTCCAACAACGGCCGGCGCCGATCTCCCTTCTTCCCTCTGGAAAGGAGTGCTGGTCAATCTGCTCAGCCCTCATCCCTATCTCTTCTGGGCCACTGTCGGTGGGCCGCTGATGGCCAAGGGATTCGCCCTTCATGGCTGGGGAGTAACAGCCTTCCTGGCCGGCTTTTACCTGTTCCTGGTGGGCAGCAAAATTTTTCTGGCCGTCATCGTCGGCCGTTCCAGGGCGCTCCTGCCTTTGTCCTTTTTTCGAACGGCACACCGCCTTCTGGCCATCCTCCTGGTGGTTTTTGCCATTGTTCTCTTACGCGACAGCTGGCGCTTCCTTCTGTCCACCACTTGATTTTCCTTTAACTAGATGCAATCCCGGTTTTTACTGTTATGATTTCAGGCGGAGAATCGTCGGAGGAAGCACTTTCATTCGGGCTCAAGGGACCGGAAAAACAATGTTTTGTCGGTATTGACCAGCCGAAATGAAACTAAAACAATCTCGCCGTTCACTAAACCCCAGTTCCCGGTCACTTTTTTAAAGAAAGGTTGGGCATTTTATGAAAAACGTCTTGGCCAGCGGAATTACAATCTTTTTTTTGCTACTGGGTCTTCACCAGGCCGCCGCAGCCGAGGAAAAACCGGTTCCCCAACTGAGGTTGCGGGGCGAGGCGGTTCTTCTGGTCCCGGCCGACCAGCTCAACCTCCGCGTCGGAGTGGTGACCGACGCCGCCAACGTGGAAGAAGCCCTCGGGCTGAACAGCAAAAAGATGGATGGCATTATCGGGGCACTCAAAAAGATCGGCCTGAAAAACGATGAATACCAGACCAGCCGCTTCGATATTCAGCCCCAGTGGTCGCCGCGCCCCAAACAGGCGCCCACCGACTGGAGACCACGTGTCGTCGGCTACACGGTTAGCAATCAACTGACCATTCGCACCGGCCAACTGGAACTTGTCGGCCAACTGATCGAGGGCGCCGTCGCCGCCGGAGCCAACGAGGTAGGGTCGATCTATTTCGATCTTGCCGATCCCCGCCGCCATCGCGCCCTGGCCATCGAAACCGCCGCCGGCAATGCCCGCGCCGATGCCCAGGTACTGGCAGCGTCCCTCGGGGTGAAAATCGTCCGTGTCCTTTCCATCTCTCTCGATCAGGCCCAGGCATTTCCCCGGGCCGAATCTTTCCGTGGAGGGATGCTGAAGTCAATGACCACCGATGCGGTCACTCCCCCCATCGAATCGGGAGACATCACGGTACGGGCCGCCGTGGAAATGGTCTGCGAAATCGCACCGGCGCAATGATCTTCTTTGGCCCAATCACCCAGTTCGACGTTACAGCTCATTCGCTTCAATCAACCACAGGCAAAGGAGAAAAACGATGAAAAAAGGATTGCAGTTCACAGCCGTTTTGCTGGCAGCGGTATTTATGGTCGCCTTCGCCGGTTCTCCGGTCATGGCCCAGAAAAAAGGGGGAGATGATTCCAGTTACTCCCAGTACAAACAGGAGATGGAAAAGCGCCATCAGCAGGAAATGAAGGAATTGCGGGAACGTCAGAAAGAAGAAATGAAGAATCTTAAAGAGGATTATCAGGACAAGGGAGAGAACAAGGGGAAAAATAAAGGAGAGCCGAAAAAAGAAAAAATGAAGGATGGCAAGGACAAAATGGAGGGGAAAGACAAAGGTCCCCGGGACAACGGTGGCAAAGGCCAGATGAAGGATAGTGGCAAAGGTCAAGGGAACAAAAAAATGTCCCCCTGATCCCTGACACAACCGATTCGGATTTCAGGTTGAAAAACAGGTTGCGTTCGGGCGGGCTTCTTCTCCCGCCGTTATGGACGCAACCTGTTTTTGCGCCGGGACAGCGTCTGTGATATTTTGGGAGGCAAATATCTCCGGCCTGATCATTCCAAAAAAAGGATTCGAATGAAAGACCCCTGCCAGACCAATTCTATCAAAAGGATGCGCAATCTCTTCCAGACCGTCCTGATCCTGGCCGGAATGCTGGCAATCTTCGGCTTGCTGGGCTGGATACTGCTGGGAAAGGAGGGGATCCTCTGGTCGCTGATGTTCGGCGTGGTGCTTACTTTCGCCACCCCCCGCCTGCCGCCAAAACTTTTCCTGCAGCGCCAAGGCGCCCATCGCCTTCACCCCGAGGAGGCCGATGGCCTCTACGGCATCGCCCGCGAGTTGTCCAGACTGGCCGAACTGCCCAAGGTTCCCGGTCTCTATTACATCGGCAGTGAGGTCATGAATGCCTTCAGTCTGGGGCGCCGGGAAGATGCCGCCATTGTTGTCACCGACGGCCTGATCCGCGGACTCGACTGGCGGGAAATGGCCGCCGTCCTGGCTCACGAAATCGGCCACATACGCAACAATGATCTCTTTATCCACTCCCTGGCCGATGCCATGACCAGGGTCACCGGCCTTCTGGCCACCTTCGGCAACATCCTGATCCTTCTCTACCTGCCGATGCTGCTCTTTTCCGACCTTCGAATCTCCCCCATCGTCCTGCTGGTTCTGGTGCTGGCGCCCTCGTTAAGTTCCCTTCTGCAACTGGCCCTTTCCCGCACCAGGGAATTCGAGGCCGACCTGACCGCTTCCTATCTGACTGGCGACCCCCGCGGCTTGGCCGCCGCTCTGGCCAAGATGGAACACCAGGGACGCAGCATCTGGGAAACCATTTTCAGGCCGCGGCGCAAAACCCTCACCCCGTCGGTGCTGCGCACCCATCCCCATACCGAAGAACGGGTGAGACGTCTGCTGCAATTGGCCGAAGAGTTTGAAAACCGCCCACCCGACTGTCCCGAAATGCCCGGCGGACAGTTCAGGCAAGATTCTGTCGCGGAAGGGGAAATGTACCGTCATTGGCTGAAGTCATGGTTCTGAACAGTTTCCTCTGCCGACTCCGGAAAGCTATATTCCGAGTCCCTGTCGACGGTTATTTTTGATCCAGGACCGAAACTATGGATTTGCAATTACCATTTCAGGTCGACTACTTTTTCGTTGGCGCCGACGGTTTGATGCGCCTCTCGTCGCTGCTTCGCCTGTTTCAGGAGTCCGCCATCCGCCATGCCGACAAACGGGGCTTCGGCGGCCCCGATATGGCCCGCAAGGGATGGGGCTGGGTCCTCTATAAACTGGAGACGGATATTTTCCGCTATCCCGGTTTCGAAGAAAAGATCGAAGTAGTGACCCGTCTCGGCGGCTGGAAGGGGATGAAGGCCTATCGCCATTTCGAATTGCGCCGGGGGGAGGAGTGTCTCGCCTCGGCCGTCAGCGTCTGGTTTCTGATCGACGCCACCTCCCGGCGCCCTCTCCACCTGAGCGAGGATCTTTTCAGTAGCGTCCGCTCCCAGCCTGGATTTCCCCCGCCCGTTCCCTCCCAGGGGGAATGGAAACCCGGCAGAGAGTTCCTGCCCCTGCATGAGACCTTGATCACCACCCGTTGGTCCGATATCGACACCAACGGCCATGTCAACAACACCGCCTACGCCGATTTCGTCGAAACCGCCCTGACCCGGAAAGGGGAGTCACCTCGCCCTGAACGGTTCCAAATCCAATACAGCCATGAGATATCCCGCCTTGTCGGCGAGGTGAGGGTCGCTCTGGCTCCTTCCCCCGGCGGCTGGTCCTTCCGCATTGCCGAAGGGGATCAGATCTGCTCGGTCGGTGAGGCCCTGTGGAAAACCCGCTGATTGACGGCTGGTGACAATCGACCCCCTTTCAGCCGGATCCCCTCATATTCAGCCCGAAAAAAATCAAACAGCCCAAAAAACTTGTTCTCTGGCATGAAAGGGACGGGAATAAAGTTGCATGGTTATTGATTTCACGTTTTTTAGCGAAGGTGGACTGAAAAATCGAGTTGGATGTTCGGCTTTAAACCAACCACCAATCACCAGTTACAACCTGATTTATCTTCGCTCCAATCCTCCCGTTTCCGCGAAGGGAAAGAACAACAGGCAAAGTGATTCCCCGGCAATTTTTTAATCTTCTTTTCTATGCCGGGACTCCTTTTTCGACCACTGCCGTCACCTTGACGGCACCCCTGCCGAAAAGCCTGTTCACAGCCCGTCCAAAAAAATTTTGAACCAAAAAAAACTGCCCCGAAATTATTTTTCAATCTTTTTTATGATTTTTTCAACATATTGTTTTTACTGTTGAAATTTTCATTTCAGAAACTTTTTTGGACACCCCGGAAAATATTTTTTGACCCTTTTTACGGAAGCGGTTTTTTTTCTGTTGACACACCATGCCAACGGAGTTATATGCGAGATAACAAGCCTTTGTTCAGGCCGGGATGCTCAAGACTCAAGTGCATAAAAGCAACCCCTTTTAATGCTTAAAGCCCAAAGCATCCAGGGCCCCAGGAACAAGGCTTACTCTCCTTGGGGAGAGTGCGCATGGTGGTTTTTCAGGCTTAAAAAGGGGTTCATTATGCACGTCGTACTCGCCTTCAACCTGCGGGATTCCGCAGGTGCGGATTGCTTTCATGCGCATTCCGCCGTCGATGACCGTTTCGCCGAATGGGATGACATCCACACCGTTCAGGCGGTGCAAACGGCCCTCTCCAAGCGTTATCAGGTCACCCCCGTCAACGCCGATCTTGAAGCCTTCCGCTCTTTCCGCGAGCTGCGGCCCGATTTTGTTTTCAATATGGCCGAGGGGTTTAACGGCGCCAGCCGCGAGGCCCAGATTCCGGCCATGCTGGACATGCTCGGCATCCCCTACACCGGCAGCGATCCGGTCACTCTCGGCATCTGTCTGGACAAACGCCGCACCAAGGAGATTCTCGCCTACCACTGCATCCCCACGGCCCGGTTCGTCACCGTTTCTTCACTGAAGGAACTCCCGGAGCGATTCCGTTACCCGCTGATCGTCAAGCCGATCCTGGAAGGTTCCAGCAAAGGGGTCACCGATCGAGCCCTGGTCCACGGCCACAACGAACTGAAGTGCCAGGTTTCCTGGGCGCTGGACAACTATCGTCAGCCGGTCCTGGTCGAGGAATATCTTCCCGGCAGGGAATTTACCGTAGCCCTCCTCGGCAACGGCGCCGATCTGCGAGCCCTCCCCATCGTCGAGATCGATTTCGGTTCTCTTCCCCAGGGCGCCAACCCGATCTACTCCTATGAAGCCAAATGGATCTGGGATACCGAGGAAACCCCCCTGCCCATCTTCGCCTGCCCGGCGCAGGTGGAGCCGCTTCTGGCCAGACAAATCGAAGAGGTCTGCCGCAGAGCCTTTACGGTCCTCGGCTGCCGCGACTGGTGCCGCATCGATGTGCGTCTCGACGCCGCGGGGGTTCCCAACGTCATCGAGCTGAATCCCCTCCCCGGCATTCTGCCGCGACCGGAGCAGAACAGCTGTTTCCCCAAGGCGGCCCGCGCCGCGGGCCTCTCCTACGACGACCTGATCCTGACGGTGGCCGATACCGCCTGTCGGCGTCTGGGCCTGACTCAAGGGGGTGCCGATGAACGTCGCTGTCTGCTTTAACCAGGTTCCCCCCAAACTGGTCCGCGGAGAGGCTGCCGACCGCACCTCGGAAGAAGGGGCCGAGCATCAGGCCCATGCCGTGGCCGCGGCGCTGGAGGAGTTGGGGCACAAGGCGCGCCTGGTTCCCCTGGGAGCCTCCCTGACCGCCTTTGTGAACGACCTGCAGGAGACCTCCGCCGACCTGGTTTTCAACCTCTGCGAAGGATTCTGGGGGGAGAGCCGCATGGAGATGAATGTGGCCGCCCTTCTGGAGATGATCGGCATCCCCTGCACCGGCTCCCCGCCGCTCTGCCTCGGCGTGACCCAGAACAAGACCCTGACCAAGGCGCTGCTGATCCAGCACGGGCTGCCGACCCCGAAATCGATCACCGTGCGTGGCGAATATCTGTTTGCCAGGGCCCAAAATCTCTCCTGGCCGCTGATCGTCAAACCGGCCACCGAGGACGCCAGCCTCGGCATCGCCCCGGAAAGCGTGGTCACCGATGAGAAGTCCCTGCAGGAGCGGGTCCGGTATGTCCACAACCATTACCAGCAGGCGGTGCTGGTAGAGGAATATATCGACGGCCGGGAGTTCAATGTCTCGGTTCTGGGCGACCGGAAACCGCGGGTGCTCCCTCTGGCGGAAATCCGCTTCGATCCCTCACTGCCATGGAAGCTGGTTACCTATGCCGGTAAATGGCATGAGAACTCCGCCGAATTCACCGGCACCCAGGTGGTCTGCCCGCCCCAGGTTTCCGTGCGCGAGGATTTCCTGGTGCGGGATGTCGCCCTGCGGGCCTACAAACTGCTCGGCTGCCGGGATTACGCCCGGGTCGACATCCGCCTTCGGGAAGGAGTCCCCTATATTCTTGAAATCAACGCCAATCCCGATATTTCAGCCGATGCCGGGCTGGCCCGGAGCGCCCGCGCAAGCGGTTTGGATTATCCGCAACTGATCGAACGCATCATCCGTATGGCCCTTAAACGCAAGGAGAATTAATATGCTGCGTAACCTGGAACCACAAGACTTCGACCCTCTCTCGTCCATCCTCCGACGCACTGGAGCTTTCACCGAACCAGAAGTGGAATGTGCGTTGGAGCTTCTCGACACCGTACTCAACCGGCCCGAGCAGCGGGATTATCTGGTCACCGTTGCCGTTGAGGACAAAACCGTGGCCGGCTATATCCTGTACGGACCCATTCCCCTGACCGAAGGCAGCTATGATATTTACTGGATCGCCGTCGACCCCGATCTGCAGGGCAGGCATATCGGCCGCCAACTGCTGCATTGCTCGGAAGCCGACATCCTCGCCCGCGGCGGCGGCCTGATCTGCATCGAGACCAGTTCCCAGTCCGGATATTCCGGAACGCGGCAGTTCTACCTCAACAACGGGTATCAGGAGGAAAGCCGCATCCGCGATTTCTACCGCCCCGGCGACGACCGTATCACCTACGTCAAACGCCTGCCGATCCCGGAGGAGGTGACGCGATGAACTCCTGGAAACAGATGTTGAAGGAAAGCATCGTCCAGCCGGCCGATCTGGTGAAACGCTTCGGCGTCGATCCCCGCCCTCTGGAGAAGGTCGTGGCCCGTTACCCGATGCGGGTAACCCCCTATTACCTGAGCCTGATCCAGTCGGTGGACGATCCGATCTGGCGCCAGGCGGTCCCGTCGGAAGAGGAGTTGCAGGCCGGCGCCTGCGTGGCCGACCCGCTCGACGAGGAGAATCAGAGCCCGGTGCCCAACCTGGTGCATCGCTATCCCGACCGGGTGCTCTTTCTGGTCAGTTCGGAATGCGCCATGTACTGCCGTTTCTGCACCCGCAAACGCAAGGTCGGCTGCGCCCAGATGCGTATCACCCGGGACACCCTGCGCCAGGGGCTGGACTATATCCGCAGCCATCCCGAGGTGCGCGATGTGATCCTTTCCGGCGGAGATCCCCTGCTCCTGCCCGATGAGGCCCTTGAATGGATTCTCAAGGAGTTGCGGGCCATCCCTTCGGTGGAGATCATCCGGATCGGCAGCCGCGTCCCCGTGGTGCTCCCTCAGCGCATCACCCCGCATCTGACCCGGATGCTGAAAAAATATCATCCCCTCTATATCAACACCCATTTCAACCATCCGCTGGAGATCACTCCCGAGGCCGCCGGCGCCTGCGGCCGTCTGGCCGATGCCGGCATCCCCATGGGCAACCAGTCGGTGCTGCTGCGCGGCGTGAACGACGACGTGGCGACAATGAAGCGCCTGGTCCAGAAGCTGCTGGCGATCCGCGTCAAACCCTATTATCTCTACCAGGCCGACCTGGTGGAGGGGACCGACCACTTCCGCACCACCGTCGAGGAGGGAATCGCCATCATCGACGGAATCCGCGGCCACACCTCAGGCTTGGGGGTACCGGCCTTTGTCATCGACGCCCCCGGCGGCGGCGGCAAGATTCCTTTGCTCCCGGACTATCTCCAGCAGATAGGAGCCGAGGTGGTGCTGCGCAACTATCAACAGCGACGTTTCGTCTATCCCAACGGTCAACCGGCGCCGGAAGCTTTACTCATGGCGGGAAATCAGGCGCACCTCGGCCGCTGACCCGCAGCCGCAAAAAAGGCCTCCGGAAAACCGGGGGCCTTTTTCATTGCAACAAAAATCGTTCGGTGAATTTACAGAGGGTTAAAAATCGGGTTAGAATACTTTCTGTTCCCCTTCTGAAGAAAAAAGGAGAAGTGATGTCCCTTGCAGCTAATTTGTGGCGGGAAAACCATGAACTGGCCCTGGCCTCTCTCAACAACCCCTTCGTCCAGGGGATCGGCGACGGCTCCCTGGACCGGCGACGTTTCTCCTATTATGTCAGCCAGGATGCCTTCTTCCTGAGAGCCTTCGCCCGCGCCTACGTCATCGCGGGCGCCAAGGCTCCCGACTGGGAGGATTTCATCCAGTTGCACGAACTCGCCGCCGGCGTCTTCGGTGAATTGAAACTGCACACCAAATATGCCCGGCAGTGGGGGGTCGATCTGGTCCATGTGCAAGCCGCCGGAGCCACCCGCCGCTACACCGATTTCGTCATGGCCACCGCCTGGGGGCATGACACCGGCATGACGGTCACGGCTCTCACCCCCTGCATGCGCCTTTACGCCTGGCTGGGACAGCAGCTGGCGGCAACCGAGCCTGCCCCTCATCTCTACAGCGACTGGATTCTCACCTACAACGGAGAGGAAATTGAATCCCTGGCCCGCCAACTGGAAGCATTGGTGGACAAGTACGCCGCGGACTCGCCCCAGGTCAGAGCGGTGTACCGCTACGCCATGGAATGTGAAAGGGACTTTTTTCAGGCGGCATTCGACAGTCTTTCCGCTTAACCCCCAGTCCCCGAGGAAGCAATGGACAACGATTTCGGATTTTTTCTGGAAGAAAAAGGTTCTGAAGAAAAGGTCGGCAAGCTGCGCCGGGCCCATCTGTCCCTGGTGCAGGGAGACTGCCGCGAAGCCCTGAACCTGACGGAAGAGATCCTCGAATCTAATCCGATGGATGTCGACGCCCTCAACCTGGCCGCCGCGGCCTATTTCAACCTGGATGAGTTGACGACGGCCGCAGCCCTGTTCCGGAAAGTCCTTCTCTACGATCCCGACAACGCCGGTGCCCACCACAATTACGGCCTCCTTCTGGAACGCGCCGGAAATCCGGAAATGGCCGTCTCCCATTTCCAGCGTTGCATCCAAATCCAGCCCGATTTTCCCGAATCCTATATCCATCTCGGCAACATCCTGGAAACGCTCCATCGGGAAAAGGAGTCCGCCGAGTTTTACCGGAAGGCTCTTCATCGTCTCCCCGAAGGGGGGGAGAATTACTTCCAGCGCGGCTATCTTCTCAACCGCCTGGGGGAATACCAGCAAGCCCTGGAAAATTTTCAGCGCTCGATCGCGGCCCGCTGCCAGGAAGCGGCCAGCCACAATGGAATGGGTTATGTTCTCTCGGCCCTGGATCGGGATCCGGAGGCGCTGGTCAGTTTCAACCGCGCCATCGCCCTCAATCCGGAGGACGCCAGTTTTCACTTCAACCGGGGCCTGTCCCTGTTGCGCCTGCAGGATTACCAGGAAGGGGTCAGAAGCTTTCTTCACGCCCTTGAACTGAGTTCCTCCCTGTGGGGGGCGGTCATGGAAAACATCCGCCTGCTGATCGAAAAAGCGCCTTGCGACGTGGTCATTGAACTTCTGGACAAGGCGGAGAAAATCCGTCCGGGCCGACCGGAAATTCCTTTTTTCCGAGCCCTTCTGCTGCTGGAGGAGGGCTGTCCGGAAGAAGCCCTGGCAGGACTGGAGGAAAGTCTGAAGCGCAACCCGGGATCGATCCAGGCTCTCCACCTCAAGGGAACCGTGCTCCGTCAATTGAAACGCTATGATGCCGCCCTCGACTGTTTCGACGCCATCCTCGGCCGTGCCGGGGACCTCCCCCTGGCCCATTACGGACGCGCCGCGGTACTGGCCCTGCAGGGGCGGGCCGGCGATGCCGTGGCAGCGCTGACGGCGGCCTCCCAAAAAGACCGGAATCTTCTCGACCGGGCATGGGAGGATTCAGCCTTTGAAACCATCCGTCACGATCCCGGCTTTCTCCGCCTGATCCGCGCCCGCAATGTCTGCTGACGGCAAAAACATACGAAAAGTGGTGATCGGGGTGATCGGCGCCTCACACCCTTCCCCAGCGGGCTACCGGTTGGCTGTCGAAGTGGGAAGGCTTATTGCCCGTCACGGAGCGGTGCTGGTCTGCGGCGGCCTGGGAGGAATCATGGAAGGGGCCTGCCGGGGCTGCCGTGAGGAAGGGGGAGAAGCCGTCGGCATTCTCCCCGGCGGCGAGGCTCGGGAGGCCAACCCCTACGTAAGCCTGGCTATCCCCACCAACATGGGGCACGCCCGCAATGTCATCATCGCCCACACCGCCGGCGCTCTGATCGCCGTGGAAGGAGAGTACGGCACTCTTTCCGAGATGGCGGTGGCTGTCAAATTGGGACGGGCGGTGATCTCCCTGGGAGCCTGGGAAGGGCTGCCCGGGGTGATCTACGTGAAGGATGCCGAAACCGCGGTGCGGAAGGCTTTGGCCATCACTGGAAGCGAGTGACCGGGAGGAAACATGGCGCTGGATATGGAGAGATCAAGGAGGTTTTCCTCCCAACTGGTGGAGGGATTGCGGGGCAAGGGGCGGGTGCTGATTCTTTCCCACGACAATCCCGATCCTGATTCCCTCGCCGCCGCCATGGCCCTGAAGCATTTCATTGTCATCAAAACCGGCCAGCAGTGCGTTGTCGCCTACGGCGGCATCATCGGCCGTGGCGAGAACCGGGCCATGGTCAAGGAACTGGAGATCGACGCCGTCCCTCTCGAAGGACTCGATCCCGAGGATTTCCAGGTGGTCTGTCTGGTCGATACCCAGCCCGGGGCCGGCAACAACTCCCTTCCCGCCCATATCCCGGTGCATTTGGTCATCGACCACCATCCGCCCCGGCCGGAGGTTAAAAAATGCCGCTGGGTCGATATCCGTGAGGACTACGGCTCTACCGCCACCATCCTTTTCGAATACCTCAAGGCCCAGGACGTTTCCTTCGGCACCAAGCTGGCCACCATCATCTATTACGCCATCAAATCGGAAACCCAGGAGTTGGGACGGGAATGGTGTCCGGCCGACCGGGAGGCCTATCTCGCTCTCTTTCCTCTGGTCAACAACCGCATCCTCTTCAATATCACCCATCCCAAGGTTCCCCGGAGTTACTTTTTCTCTTTCAACAAAGCCCTGCGGAACGCCCGCATCCACGAAGACCTGCTGATCTTCAATCTCTTTTCCGTCAACAACCCCGACATGGTGGCGGAAATGGCCGATTTTCTGCTGCGCATGGAAGGGGTGGCTCTGGTTCTCGGCATGGGTCTGTTCAACGGAAAAGAGATCATCTCCCTGCGCACCGCATCGATCAACCTGTTGGCGGGAGAATTGATCGGCAGGATCGTCGGCGAACTCGGCACCTCAGGCGGCCACGGATTAATGGCGGGGGGACAAATCCCCGGCGTGGACAGTGAACCGACGGCCCAGCGCCGTCTGCAGGCCGTTCTGACGGAGCGGCTCCTGACCTGCATGGGACGAGACATACGTAAAGGAAAGAAACTCATTCCGTCTTGAATTCCCCTCTCCGATATACTAGGTTACTTCTTTTCGTTGACGTAACTTCGAGGGAAAAGAGACATTAAATTTTTTGCGAATAAACCATTAATCATGCGACGATTCCTGATGCTTCTACCGTTGCTGCTGCTCTTCTCCGTTTCCTGCCTGGAGGCGGCGGTGGAGATCTCCCTGCGCGGCCAGAAGCCGCAGCGGCTGGAGGAGGTCTACAACCACGAGGGAACCCATTACCTGCCCCTCGACGACCTTCTGCCGGCCCTGAAACTTGAGGGGGGCTGGGATCCGGTCGACCATGTCTACCGGATTCAATCGCCGCGGGGAACCGCAATCCTCTTCCCCGGGTGCCGCTACCTGCGCATGGGCAACCGCTTCATGCCGATCCTCCACCCTCCCCGTTTCATCGACGGCAGGCTGCGGGTGGCGGAGGATTTCATCCGCGACCAGTTGCCGGCCTTCCTGGGGCTAGCCGTCCAATACCGTAATTTCCAGCCCCTCTCCTCCCCCGGCCGCTCCCGAGAGGAGAACCTGGATCATCTTTTCTCCTTCCTGCTGCGCAAAAAGGAGTTGCGCGGAAGTTTCGGTCTGCGCGGCGTGGCCATCGATCCCGGCCACGGGGGCGCCGACCCCGGCGCCGTGGGTCTCTACGGCCTCAAGGAGAAGGATGTGGTATTGGCAACGGCCCGCCTGCTGGCCAAAGAGATCAAGATGCAGCTCGGCCTGCCGGTTTTTCTGACCAGGGACAAGGATTATTCCCTGCCTCCCCGGCAACGTCTGCAAGCTGCCGACAAGCCGGAGGTGGATGCCCTGATCATCCTCCACGCCCAATCCTCCTTTCGTGAATCGGCGGAAGGGGCCACCCTCTTCATCCGTCCGCAAAAAAGCGCCTCCGGACTCTCCCCAGCGGCCAACGAAGAGAGCCGTCAACTGGCCGAAAAACTGGCGGACAACCTTTACGGCGCGGGTCTGCGGGTCAATGGCATCCATTCGGCCCCCCTGCTCCCGCTGGGAGAGGGGGATCTTCCCACCGTCCTGGTGGAACTGGGCTATCTGAGTCATCCGGAGGATAATGCCCGGCTCAGCGATCCGGATATGCAGCGGAAGATAGCCAAGGCTCTCTTCCAGGGGATCGAACGCTTTTCCGCGTCGAGAAAGGAGAGTCAGCCGTGACCTTGTCACGCAGCGACGGACGAAAGAATGACGAGTTGCGGCCGGTCCGTTTCGAAATGGGCTTTAACCGTTTTGCCGAGGGGTCGGTACTGACCTGCTTTGGCGATACGGTAGTGCTGTGCAATGCCTCGGTGGAGGAATCGGTGCCGCCGTTCATGCGCGGTCAGGGACGGGGTTGGGTTACTGCCGAATATTCGATGATTCCCCGGGCCGGGCACGTCCGCTCCCCCCGCGAAGCGGTGCGCGGCAAGATCGGCGGCCGCACCCATGAAATCCAGCGTCTTATCGGCCGTTCTCTTCGTGCGGTCACCGACCTGGCCCTCTTGGGGGAACGGACCGTGGTCATCGATTGCGATGTTCTCCAGGCCGACGGAGGCACCCGCACCGCCGCCATCACCGGCTCTTGCCTGGCCCTGGTTCTGGCCTTGGAGAAGATGGTCGAAAAGGGACTGATCGCCGCCTCTCCCCTGCGGGAAATGGTGGCGGCGGTGAGTGTCGGCATGTTGGCTGGGACCCCTCTTCTCGACCTCAATTACGAAGAGGATTCGCGGGCCGCGGTGGATATGAACTTCGTTATCACCGGATCGACGCGTTTCGTCGAGATCCAGGGGACCGGTGAAGAGGCCCCTTTCACCGGCGACGAGTTCGAGGCGCTGAGAGGTTTGGCCTCGTCGGGCTGCCGGGAATTGATCCTCCTGCAGTCAAAAGCCTTGGGTTGACCACCATGGACCTGCTGGCAGCCACCCGCAATGCGGGAAAACTTCATGAAATCAGGTTGCTTTTGGCCGGGAGCGGGATTCTCGTCAGAAGTCTCGGCGATTTCCCGCACCTGCCCGAAATCGAGGAAGACGGCGACTCCTTCGAGGCCAACGCCCTGAAAAAGGCGCAAACCGTGGCCGCTCTGACCGGCCTGCCGACCTTGGCGGACGATTCGGGTCTGGAAGTTGAGGCGCTGGGAGGCCTGCCGGGGGTGCGCTCTTCGAGGTACGCCGGCGAGACGGCCAGTGACGCCGACAATATTCGAAAACTGCTGACTTCCATGGAAGGCATCCCTCCTTCCCGCCGTCAGGCCGCTTTCCGCTGTGTCATGGCTTTGTGCCTACCGAAAAAGGAATGCCGCCTCTTTTCCGGCAGGCTCAAGGGCCTCATCCTCGAACGGGAGCGGGGGTCCGGCGGATTCGGTTACGACGCGGTTTTCATGGTCCCGGAATACGGCAAAACGCTGGCCGAGTTATCCACCGCCATCAAGAACCGTATCAGCCATCGGGGGAAGGCCTTGCAACAAGTTGTCGACTGTCTCAACCGTCTCCCGGCGGCGACGAATGACGTTTGAGAAATGAAATTTCTTGATTCGCCCAAAATTAGTGATAGAATTCACCTTGATTTTAGGCCTCATGTCCTAAAAAAGTTTTTTTTTTGAGTGAAACTCAAAAGGAGGAGTAAAAAATGGTACGCAATTGGAAAATGGTTCTAGGGGGAGCATGTGTAGGTCTTCTTCTCGTTGGCTGTACAGCCACTCTGTCCACCGAAGACCGCGCCAAGTTGGATCAGGCCATCGCCGCCAGCTCGGCCGCAACCACGGCCGCACAAAGCGCTGAAATGAGCGCCAATGCCGCCACCGCGGCCGCTGAAAAAGCGGAAGCAGCCGCTGCCGCAGCACAGGCCAACGCCCAGGCATCCAAAAAAGCCTTCGAAGCCGGTCTCAAAAAGTAATGTAACCATCTTCGACGAAAAAAGCCCCGGAAACGGGGCTTTTTTCGTGTCGCAAGCTTCTCGCCGGAAACAGCTTCAGGGACTGGATATCACAAACGGGATACCGCTTTTCCGATCCATTTCCCGCCAGACCTTGGGCCAGTCGATCTTCCCCTCCCACTCCAGCATCGTCCGCATCCGTATGATCTCGTTGACCATGTTGACCGGCTGATCCCTCGTGTCGGGATGAATTTCCGCCCACAGCTTATTTTCCCGTAGGCCGACCTTGACCGGTTGAAAAACAATGTTGACCGGTGTTTTCACCTCCACCCGCGAAAAGAGATCATCGATATCCTGAGGATAAAGCCTCATGCAGCCATGGCTGACCCGCCGGCCGACTCCCAAAGGGCGGTGGGTTCCGTGAATCCCATACCCCTTGATGGAGAGCCCGAGCCAATAACCTCCCAGGGGGTTTTCGGGGCCCGGCGGCACCATGGTGGGCTGTCCCGGCCGTTCGTTCCGGATCGATTCGGGAACCATCCAAGTCGGATTGCGTATCTTCGAAGCGATAGCAAAACGCCCCACTGGGGTATCCCACCCCTCCCTGCCGATGCCAAGGGGGTAAATCCGGACCCGGAGCCGGCCGCTTTCCCGCCAGGTGTAATAAAGACGGAATTCGGCGATATTGATGACGATCCCCGGTACGGGATTCGGGGGAAGAATGGTCTGGTAGGGGATCAGAACCTTCAGCCCTTTCGAAGGCATCCAGGGGTCGACACCGGGATTGGCATTGACCATCGATTCATAGCCGACCCCGACCCGATAAGCCAAATCCACAAGGCTGTCATTGGGCCGGATGGTGTAAACCTGATTGGAGCCGACGACAGGCGCCGGGTTACCGGGAGGAAGAAAGGAATGGTCCGCCTGTGTTGGGTACCAGGCCAATCCGGAGCCGGGGAGAAGGATTAGCGTCACAAGGAAAATCAAGCTGCGTGTGTTCATGCCGTAAGTGTTTGTCAGGTTAAGGGGGTTGCAGGTTGTGATTCAACCGTCATGTCGATGGGGAAGGGATCCATGGGGATGGGCATGGAGATGACGGTGAATGGTGATTTTGTCATCGCCGAGGATTCTTCCGTCAGCCAGTGCGAAAAGGGCCTGTACCGATTTTTCCAGAAAGTCGATCTCATGGGAAATGATGATATAGGAGATTTCCAGCCCTTTCAGAATCTCCAGGAAATTATTCCTGGTTTTTTCGTCGAGACCATTGGTCGGCTCATCCAGTAACAGCACCTCCGGTTCCATGGCCAGCAGGGTCGCCAGAGAGACCAGTTTTTTTTCGCCACCGGAAAGACGGTGGATAAGCCGTTTTTCGAAACCCTGCAAGCCCAGTTTGGCCAGAGTCCGCTGAGCGATTTCCCGGGCCTGGGCCGGCGATTTTCCAAGATTCAAGGGACCGAAAGCGACATCCTCCAGCACAGTGGGGAAGAAAAGCTGGTCGTCGGCATCCTGGAAAAGCAAACCGATACGGCGGCGGGCGGCGATGAAATCGGCCTCGTTTTCTAGACGGCGACCAAAAGCCTCGATCTGCCCACGGGAGGGCTTCAGAAGTCCAACAATCAGGTGAAAAAAAGTTGTTTTTCCGGACCCGTTTGGTCCGGTCAGGCCAACCCGTTCCCCGTCCCTCAGTTCGAAGTCAAGACAGCTGAGAACCGGTTCGCCGCCGGGATAAGCAAACTGGATATCGGCCAGTTTTATCAGCAAACGAGATTCAGCAGCCATGGCCAAGCCGAAACGAAAACCGGGGGAACCGCCAGGGCCAGAGCCCAGCCCCAGTCAGTCCCGCGAAAACGCATCTCTTCCAATGCAGGGAACCGTCCCTGAAATCCTCGGCAAACCATGGCACGGTGCACCTGGTCGGCGCGCAGCGAAGCGCGCAGAAAGAGCATGGCGATCAGGTAGGCGTAGGTTCGGTAGGTATGAAGATCGGTTCGCGGCCGAAACGAGCGCAACCGCGCCGTCCTTTCCAGCCGACGGAATTCCTGCTCGAGAACGAAGACGTAACGATAGCAGAAAAGAAGAATGTACACCAGTTTTTCCGGCACATGGAACCTGTAGAGGGCCTGTCCGATCACACTGACGGGAAGGGTCCCCACCAGAACGGCGAGGACGGGAAGGATGACGGCTGCCTTGAGGGTAATCAGCCCGGCCAGATGGACGCC
>JAAZDE010000135.1 GCA_012512925.1 Desulfuromonadaceae bacterium | reverse complement strand
TTGGAAGTGTTCTGCGCAAGACCCGTCTGGATGAACTGCCCCAGTTGTTCAACGTTCTCAAGGGGGACATGAGCTTTGTCGGGCCACGTCCGGAGCGTCCCGAGTTTGTGGAGATGTTGAATGAAAAGATCAGTTATTATTCAAACCGGCACTCGATGAAACCGGGAATTACCGGATGGGCTCAGGTCCGCTATCCTTATGGCTCCTCCATTGAGGACTCCTTCGAAAAACTGAAATACGATCTTTATTACATCAAGAACTATTCCTTGATTCTCGACTTTTTCATCATTCTGGAAACCATCAAGGTCGTCTTATTCGGAAGAGGAGGGAGATAACATGAAAGGCAAAATGTTGGTAGGAGTTTTGGTTCTGCTGCTGGCTATGGCCGGTATTGTTTCCGGCAATGAATACGTCATCGGCGAAGGGGATGGCCTCCGGGTCTCCGTCTGGGGAGTGCCTGATCTGAGCAGTGACGTCGTGGTCAGGCCTGACGGCAAGATCACCCTGCCCGCGGCAGGCGATGTGATGGCGGCCGGAAGGACCCCCGCCGTTCTCAGCCAGGAACTCACCAGGGTTCTGAGCCGGTATGTTCAAAAGCCTATCGTGACGGTGACCGTGATCCAGATCACCAACAACAAGATCTATGTCTCTGGCGGAGGTGTTCCCGCCCGCATCGTTCCCTTGGTGGGTGGCACCACCTTGTTCAAGTTCCTCACTCAATTGGGGAGTCTGGAAAATGCCGATCTCACCCGTTCCTACATCATGCGCGACGGGAAAAAGTTGGATACCGATTTTCATGCCCTCTTCGCCCAGGGTGATTTCTCCCGGGATGTGGAACTTAAGGCCGAGGACATCCTTTTTATTCCGACCAATGAAAACAATAAAATCTATGTCGTCGGCGCGGTTAAGGAGCCCAAGTACATCTTTTACCGTGAAGGGATCAAGGTGCTGGACGCGATTTTCGAATCCGGTGGATTCAATATCTTTGCCAAGGAGAACAACGTGACGGTCTTGCGTGGCGACGACAGAATCCGGGTGCGGTTGAAGGATGTTATGAAAGGAAAGCGTTCCGAGGACAACATACTGCTCCAACCAGGTGATCACGTTTTCGTTGGAGAAGGTATCTTCTGATAATTGATTTTGAGGCTGGAATAATCTATGGAAAATGCACTGGCTCAGTTACTTCACTATGTCGCTCTTCTCAAGAAACGAAAGGGACTGTTTTTCCTGGTGTCTCTTTCAACAATGACTGTTCTGATCATCGGGGTTTATTTTCTACCCAAAAAATACCGGGCGGACAGCACGGTTTTCATCGAGAAAAGCGTGATAAACAGCTTGGTTCAAGGGATGGTGATTACCTCGGACATCAGGGATCGGGTTCGGGTGTTGCGCCAGGCCATGCTGAGCCGGGGGCTGGTGGAGAGCGTCCTCAAGGAACTCGATGTCGATGCCAGATTCAAAACCGAGGGACAACTCCAGGGATATATATCGAGCTTGCAAAACCGGACGGAAATCAACGTGAGCAGGGAGGACCTGTTCAGAGTATCCATCGTCGACCAGGATCCGCGATTTGCCCAGAACTATGTCAATACCCTGATCAGCAAGTATCTCGAACAGAATATTTCCTCCTCAAGGGAGGAAACCTACGGCGCCAACCGGTTTCTTCAGGAACAGCTCGATCTTTTCAAGAAGAAGCTGGATGAGGCCGAAGACCGAATTATACAGTACCGCAAGCAGCAGGGGATTTTCCTGTCCATTGACGAAGGTTCGATTCTCGACGATATCAAGCAGTACAACAGGGATCTTGACGGCATCGCTCTGGAACTCGATCGGCAAAAGGCCAGAAGGGAGAGGCTTGTCGCCCAACTCAAGGAAATTAGCCCGCAGGTGTCGATCTTCAGTGAACAGGGAGGGGGAAATCGCATCCGTACACTGGAGAACCGTATCAGTGTCCTTCTTCTCTCCTACACCGATGACTACCCGGAAGTCGTTAGATTGAGAGCGGAGTTGGCGGCTCTGAAAAGAAGCGGCAGAGGCGGAGGTAATCTGGAAACCCGCTCGGTCAATCCCCTTTATCAGGATGTCCGGCAGCAGATCGTGACTGTCGAGGGGGAAATCAGCGCCCTGGAGGCGGGCCGTGAACGCGTGAAAAGCATGATCGCCGAACGGGAAAAGGAATTGAAGGAAGTCCCTGAGAACAGAAAGGTTTTGGGGGTTCTGATCCAACAGCGGGATTCCATTCGGAATACCTATCAGGATCTTCTCGCCCGGATGGGACGCGCCGAGGTTTCCAAGCAGATGGAGATAGGTGATAAGGCGGCGACCTTCCGGGTGGTTGACCCCGCCATCCTGCCGACTTATCCGATATCGCCCAACCGGGTCAAAATGATTTTCATGGCTATTTTTGCCGGAGTCGGGGCCGGGGCCGGCCTGATTCTCCTTTTGGAAAGCATGGACACCTCCATCAAAAAGATCAGTCAGATTCGAGAGATGGGGCTGGAGGTGCTGGCCGTGATTCCTCAGATGACCGATGCTCTTCTGGAGCGTAAAAAGCAGGTAAGGGACCGGGTCATCTATCTGACGGCTGGCTGTTATTTTGGCGGCATTCTCTTTCTGTTGGCTGCCGAGGCATTTAAAATTAAAATATTTAATTTATAGTTGTGTTTTTTAAATCGCATCATATGAGAGGAAAAACCTCAATGAGTCGTCTTGAGAATGCAATAGAAAAGGCCTTGAAAAATCGGCAGGAAGAAATTGATTCTTCGAGAGTCGCGGTCCCTTCAGATTCCCCTGGTCCCCCGATTTCGATGCCGCCCGAGTTTCTTTCCGGTTCGTCTGAAGGAAAAGGGGAACGGGACAAGCTTCTGGCTGGTGAGCCACTGAAGGTCTCCCATCCCCATCTTTTGGTTAACCAGGGCGATTTCCGTTTTTTGGCCGAAGAATACAAAAAACTCAAGACGGTTTTGATGCAGATGACCCGGGGGGAGAAATTCCGCAATGTCCTGATGATGACCAGCACCGTCAGCGGGGAGGGCAAAACCCTCACTGCCCTCAATTTAGGCATCTGCCTGGCCCAGGGAATGGATCATACGGCACTGGTCGTGGATGCCGACTTGCGGAAACCCAGGGTCCATGAGTATCTCGGGCTGTCCTCTTCGGAGCCGGGGTTGATTCAATGCCTGTCAGAAGACTATCCGTTGGAAAAGGCATTGGTCAAAACAGGGATCGGAAAACTCGTGGTGTTACCTTCCGGCGGCACTGTTGCCAATCCAGTGGATCTGCTCTCTTCCAAAAGGATGAAGGAATTTGTGCGGGAGTTGAAAGGGCGCTATCCAGACCGTTATGTGCTCTTCGATACCACACCGATTCTGTCATTTGCTGAATCCCAATACCTGGCCTCGGTGATGGACGGGGTGATTTTTGTCGTTCGAGAAGAGAAAGCCAAGGTAAACCAGGTAAAAATGGCTTTAGAACTTCTCAAGAAGACCAACAATCTTTTAGGTGTCGTGTATAATGATTCACATTTAATTTCAAAGCATGATGATAATTATTATTATTCCTATTACAACAGTTGATGGATCAAAAAACACTGTAGTTTTTCGAAATATTTTTTGAATCTTTTTTTAAAATATATTATTTTTTTGAAAAATATCAATTCTAATTTTTCATTAGGAGGGGTGGATGAAAAAACTTTGGATCTTTTTTCTCCAGGTTTTTATTCTGGCGCTGGTTTTTCCAACTTTGTCCGATGCCGACTTCGCTTTTCATCCCCGTCTGCTCCTTTCCGAAGAATACAATGACAATATATATCTGGATGAGCGCGATGAGGAAGAAGATTTTATAACTACGATCGCCCCTGGTATTTTACTGACCTACCGTTCCAAATTAGTTTCTGTCAACGGTGATTACAGCCTTGTTTTCAGAAAGTACAAGGAAAATACAGAAGAAGATGAAACCAAGTTCAATGATATTCAGAGGGGTTTGATTGCTGTCGATCTATTTCCGGATTATAATTTTACTGTCCGTGTTTCCAATGAATGGAGCCGGGTAGTCATCGATGAGAGAAGACCTTCCTCTGAGGAAAATCTGACAGAAAACAGGACGAGTTTAAGTCATTTTATTTTCAATCCCCGCTACCGTTTCCGGCGTATTCCCACTTACGAACTGGTTTTCGATTATATGTACGAAAACCTGGAGTATGAAGACCCTGAAGGAGATGATTCCCGGAGTCATGGGGCGGGAGTCGATTTGATCAAGGTCTTTTCGCCCCGATTGTCCTCTTCGTTGGCCTACCGCTTCAAGGATTACAACGGCGACGACAAAGTGGACAATCCCGATTATCAGCGGCACGATGCCACGGTCGGGCTGACCTATCAGCTGGCTTCCTTCCTTTCGGTCAGCGGCAGGGCAGGCAAAGCATGGATCAAATATGATGAACAGTTGGGGGATCGGGACAGCGATCTCGACGGTTTTATCTGGAACGTGGCGGCTGACTACCATCCACAATCCCTTTTCTATGCCACCCTGGAATACTCGGAGGATTTCAGCGATTCCGTGGATGAAGGGGTCATTGAGGCAAAAACGGCGCGGTTGCTGCTGGGCCTGAAAGACAGAATCCCGGTCACCTTGGAGTTGTTTTGGAGGATGGCCGAATACCAGATGACGGACCGGGAGGAAGAGTCAATCGGGGGGAGTCTGACCGGTACCGTATCGTTGACCACCCGGCTCTCATTGATCCTTGCCGCTGATTATGCCTATCTCGAATTCGACCCGGAAAAAGAAGAGGTCAACTATTATGGAGCTCGGGCGGGACTGGAGTATACCACTCGTTATGTCGTCTTCAATCTTTCCCAATCTTTTCGCGAATGGGATTCCAATCTGGAGAATGGCAGCTATACCAACAATATCACCTTGCTTTCGGCAATGTTGAGGTACTGACGAGAGTCAAGTTCACAGTAGATTGGGGTTGACGCCCGCGATTTTGTCTTCGACCACTTCCCTACAGGAGAAAAGGAGGCCGGAGATTGGGCAAACCTTAACTCTTTTAAAACATCAAATTTCTTCTAACTGTTGTTTGGTGCGGATAGCCGGTCACCGGAATGGTCTGTCTATGTATCTTCAATACTTCGGGTTCAAGGTCAAGCCGTTTGATCTGCTGCCCAATCCCCAATTTTTATATCTCAGCACCTCCCACCGGAAGGCCATCAGCTACCTGGAGTACGGCCTTCAGGAAAAGGCCGGCTTCATTCTTCTGAGCGGGGAAATTGGCTCCGGAAAGACCACCATCATTCGCGATATCATTCGCCGAATGGATGCCCGGACCTCTCTCGCCCTGCTTTTCAACACGCGTGTTACCTCCGAACAACTCGTCGCCATGATCAACGACGAATTCGGTTTGCCGGTTGAGGGAAAGGGGAAGGTTGGACTTCTTCGGGATTTGAACGATTTTCTGATCGATCAATACGCAAAGAAGATTCAACCGATCATTATTATCGACGAGGCGCAGAATCTTTCCATGGAAAATCTGGAAGAGATTCGGCTCCTTTCCAACCTGGAAACCGCAACCAACAAACTGGTGCAGATCGTATTGGTCGGCCAGCCGGAGCTCAAGGCGATGATCGCCCGCTCTGAATTGGCACAGCTCCGTCAACGGATAAGCATTGCCTGCCATCTTTCTCCGCTGACCAGGGATGAGATGGAGAAGTACATTCTGCATCGTTTGGATGTGGCCGGGAATCGCGAGGCGATTGTTTTTCTCCCCGAAACCTTCGATATCATCTTCCAGTACAGCGGCGGGACGCCTCGATTGGTGAATATTTTTTGCGATTTTCTGCTGTTGTCTGCCTTCGCGGAAAAACGCCGGGAACTTTCGGTGGAGATGGTTCAGGAGGTGGTCGGTGATGTGGCTCTAGGCGTAGAGCCTTTCACTCCCGCGCCGGTCCCGGAGCAGGTCATTTCCCAAGCTTCCGACGGAGCTTTATTGCAGGTTCTGGAAGACTCCCAAAAATATCTTAAAAAGATTCAGGAATCACTGGAAGTGCTCCTGGTCAAGGAGGATCATCTTCTTCAGCATCTGCAAAAACTGACAGAGGGAAGGAGGGGGCCGGTAAGTGAAAATAAGATTTCTCTGTCTGATCCCCAACCATTGAAACAGTCGGGAGAGGAGAAGGATTTCAAGATCGAGAAGGTGGCGTCGTCACGGGAAGAAGCCGAGGAAAAAAAGCGGGGTGTCTGGGGTTTTTTTTTGGGGCGTTGAAGAAGTTCTGGAGGTTCCTGTCATGGCATCCGGCCAACTAAGCAATTTCTTGAGTATCGATGTGGAAGACTACTTCCAGGTCTCGGCTTTCGAGGATATCTCCCCGCGAAGCCGCTGGGATGGTTTTGAGCCACGGGTTGAGCGGAACACGGACCGGGTCCTCGGTTGTCTTGCAGATGACGCCGTCAAGGGAACTTTTTTCGTTCTCGGCTGGGTGGCCGAGCGGTTTCCCGGCCTGGTCCGGCGCATCGCCGAGGAAGGGCATGAGATCGCCTGCCATGGTCTTAACCATGAGCGGCTCACCAGTATTTCAAGGGAAAGTTTCCGCCAGGATGTGCGGCGCGGCAAACAGCTTCTGGAGGATCTGACCGGTAAGCCGGTTTGGGGATTCCGCGCCCCCAGCTTTTCCATCACGGCGGAAACCCTCTGGGCTTACGATGAGTTGCTTGACGCCGGGTATCGGTATGATTCCAGTGTCTTTCCGGTGAAACATGATTTTTACGGCCTTCCCGATTGGCCGGACTCACCCTTCTGGGTTCAATCCTCCGGCGATGGCTGTTGGGCTCCGGATGGTTTTCCCGCTCTGGAGGGGGGGTATCGAATGCCTTCCTGCCGCGGACGAATCTTGGAGATTCCCATTCCCACCCTGCGACTGCTCGGCAGAAAATGGCCCATCGCGGGAGGCGGTTATTTCCGGCTATACCCCTATTGCCTGACACGCTGGGGCTTGCGGCGCATCAATGTCGTCGAGAGAAAGCCCTTTATCTTCTATCTTCATCCCTGGGAATTCGACCCACGGCAGCCTGTCATGAGAGGAGCACGACTGAAGAGCCGTCTCCGCCATTATCTCAACCTGGAAAAGACGGAGGGCCGTTTTCGCAGTCTGCTGAAGGATTTTGCTTTCGGAAGAATCTGTGACGCCCTGGTTTCTCCCAATGCCCCCCATATTGAGGATTCCCAGCCAAATGACGCCGGTCAGGGGACATTTATATTTCCGCCTGATTAAGGGAGTAGCGCCCGCTCTCCCCAGATACCGCCCGTCAGGTGATTATACGAAAGCGGCAAACAATAAAACGGCAGATGTTCCGAAAACAAAAACATGAATCCATAAAATGGCCCCTTTCAGGTTGGGAATCGGGAGCGGATGGTCGAAGCGCAATCCACGGCAGTCAAGCCATATAACCATTGGTCGATGGTAAAACTTTTCGTCGCCTTGTTTGTTTTTAATGCGGCTTTCTTCCCCGTCTGGAAAAGTCTGGTTGATGCCTGGTCTTCTTCGGAGGATTATTCCCATGGTTTTCTTATCGTCCCGTTGGCGGTCTACATCCTCTGGCGGAAGCGGCAGGAACTCGCTCGCATGGACGGCGAGGGCAACTGGTCGGGGCTGACCTGGCTTTCAGGCGCCCTCGTCCTCTATCTAATCGCCCAGGTGGGAGGGATCGCCACCCTGGCCTCCCTTTCCATGGTGGCCGCCGCCTTCAGCGGCGTTTTTTTCCTCTATGGCGGGCAAATTTTGCGGATCGTGGGCCCTCCCTTGTGTTTTCTCCTTTTCGCCATTCCATTGCCGGCGCAGTTTCTCGCCTTAATGACCATCCCCCTTCAACTGTTTGTGACCAAAGCGACGGTCCTGCTGGCCTCCTGGTCGGGAATTCCGATTTATCACGAAGGGAAT
>JAAZDE010000134.1 GCA_012512925.1 Desulfuromonadaceae bacterium | reverse complement strand
GGAAGACCTGCGCTTTTCAAAGTCTCCGCGCCTGGCCTGTGACTCCGCCTTCATGTTTTTCGGCGGGCTGTTAACTAATGAAATGCAAATTTTTGGTATGGTGGTAAAGTGAAACATTATGTAAGATGTCTTTCCTGACAATTTTTCGTTCATTGCCTGTTCCCCTGGAGGTTACGCATCGGAGCGTATTCATAAAGGAATGAACTGCAACCGTTAACAAAGGAGGAGTAACTATGAACAAGAGGTTTGTTGGCATCATCTTTTCATTATTCGCGGCAACCATGTTCGTCGGCTGTGCGGGGCTCGTACCCTACGAACCCCTGACCTTTACCCCGCAGAAATTCGAAGCCGGAAAGCACTCGCCCAAGGTTGAGAATTTTCAGGTTATTCTCGACGCTTCGGAAAGTATGGATACCAACATGCATGGCGAGAAGAAATATCTGACCGCCAAGAATTTTGTCACCGCCTTGAATCAGAGCATTCCGGCAGACCTGGCTTACAATGGCGGTTTGCGTACCTTCGGGCACAACCCCAAACAATCCGAAGAGCCGACTGCTCTTCCCTATGGAATGACCAGCTATACCCAGAGCGGGTTTGGCGATGGGCTGGACAGCATCAAATATCTCGGCGGCGTCAGTCCCCTCTCCTCGGCGCTGGTCGCAGCAGCCAATGATCTCAAAGACGCTACCGGCAACAGCGCCATCGTAATCGTCAGCGACGGCATCTCCATGGAAGACGCTCCCGCCACGGCCGCCCAGATCAATGCCGAAATGGGTGACAAACTTTGCGTTTACACCGTCCAGGTGGGGGACAGCGAAGAGGGCCAGAAGGTTCTGGGTAAGGTAGCCAAGGCCTTCCAATGCGGCCAGGCCTATAATGCGGCCGATCTGGTCGCCGCCGGTCCGTTCGGGAAATTCGTTGAGGAAGTCTTCCTTGCTCCTTCCACGTGGGTCGACAGTGACGGTGACGGTGTCCCCGATCATCTCGACAAGTGCCCCGACACCCCCAAAGGGGTACAGGTGGACGCAGATGGTTGTCCTGTTCAGTTCTCCCTGAGAATCGAATTTGATTTCGACAGCGCCGAGATTCGGTCCGCCTACCGTAACGACCTGCCGGTTGCCGCTGAGTTCATCAAGAACAACCCCGCAATTCCCTATATGCTCCTGGCCGGTCATACCGACAGTATCGGCTCGGATGCCTATAACCAGAAACTTTCCGAGCGACGGGCCAATGCCGTTCGCAATTATCTGATCCAAAACTTCAATATCGACAGCAAGAAACTGGTCGCCAAAGGGTATGGCGAGAGCAAACCGATCGCCACCAACGATACCGAAGCCGGTCGCCAGAAAAACCGTCGGGTGGAAATCATCGCTTACACGGTTGTTCCTGAATAAAACCATTCGGTAGAATGTAGTTTAAAAAAGCTGCCCGTCCATGGGCAGCTTTTTTTTTAGCCTTTGCGGGATTCGATGGTCGTTGCGCGGTTTAAGGAAGATGGAAGGATTCTCCTGGGAAAGCGGCTCGGTTATAATAGACATCTGGTTGGGAGAGGCCGGCGGCCGTTATTTTTTATATATACACCTGGGTGTCTTGCCTCCACCATGGGTTGGAAAACTGTCACGAAGCCCGGCGGTTAGATCCGGAATTAGATCTTCATGAGGACTCAACAACAGCAAAAGGATCACCTGCTTTTCGGGTTCATCCTTGTCTCCCTGCTTTTCCACCTGCTGGCGGCGTACCATCTGCCGCTGTGGCGAATCCTGGAGGCCCCGGAGCGGCTGAAGGAACCGATGGTGGTCGAGATGCTTCCCGCCAAGGAACCTTCTCCAGCCAAACCCCGGGAACTCGATCTGCCGGAAACCGAACCGCAGAAACGGGAGACGCCGGCGAAAAGGCTCGGTCCGCAGGACCATGTGGCCAGGGAGGAAACCGCTCCCAAAGGGCAGGATTTCGAGGACCGAGCGCCCGTCGCCCCCAAAAG
The DNA here is from genome assembly GCA_012512925.1 of Desulfuromonadaceae bacterium. Lineage (GTDB taxonomy): Bacteria > Desulfobacterota > Desulfuromonadia > Desulfuromonadales > JAAYDE01 > JAAYDE01. The sequence goes on along the minus strand of JAAZDE010000134.1, from coordinate 7,413 downwards.
GGAGGCGGTCCAGCCGAAGAGAACACCCCCTCCGGTCGCCGGCGTGCCGGCGATTCCCAGGGAGCCCAAACCTGCCGATATCCCCGTCCCCACGGCCCCCATTCCTCTCGATTCACTGATGAAGCTTCCTCAGGCGACTGTTGATCGTAACGCCCGGGAAGCACGGCGCAAGGAGCGGGAAGGCGTCAAGGAAGGTGATGTCGTCTGGCTCGACACGGAAAAGGATATCCTGGCCTCCTTTTTCAAGCGTTTTCGCGACAACATCTATCGCGTCTGGGGCTATCCCTTCGCCGCCGCTCAGCGGGGCGAGCAGGGGGTGAGCCGACTGCAGGTTACGGTCGATCGGCAGGGGAAGGTGAAGAAGGTGGAGGTTCTCAAGGGTTCCGGTTTCGCAGCCCTTGATCGCGAGGCGGTCAAGGCGGTGAGGATGGGCTCTCCCTACGGGAAACTTCCCCAGGAATACAAGGGGGAAACCCTACATCTGGTGGCCGATTTCCATTACGTTCTCTCCGGCAGGCCGACCCTCGGCCGCTGGGGCTACCGGCAGTCTATCTGAGATCTTTCCGCTGGCTGCTGCCTGTTATTCTTTTAAGGTTCACCATCCAAGGGGGAAAAACGGCCAACGGAAAAGTGCTCTGCTCATCTGGATTTTCTTTCCTGTGCTATAATTGGTCCTGCCGGGCGCCAGGGCGGCGCTCGCAACGTCTAATCGTCGTCTTCAGATGGAGGGGAGCATGCTGAAAGAATTCAAGGAATTTGCCATGCGCGGCAATGTCGTCGACATGGCCGTGGGCATCATCATCGGCGGGGCTTTCGGCACCATCGTCAAGAGTCTGGTGTCGGACGTCCTTATGCCGCCGCTGGGGCTGCTCATGGGGGGAGTCGATTTTTCCAACATCTTCGTGGTCCTCAAGGAAGGGGCCAAGCCGGGGCCTTACGCGGCTCTTGCCGATGCCCAGGGGGCGGGCGCCGTGACCATCAATTTCGGCCTCTTCGCCAATACGGTGATCAGTTTCCTGATCGTCGCCTTCGCCGTCTTCCTGCTCATCAAGGGGATCAATACCCTGCGCCGCCAGGAGGAGGAACCGGCCGCCGAACCGACCACCAAGGACTGCCCCTTCTGCATGAGCCCCATTCCCATCAAGGCGAGACGCTGCCCTCACTGTACCTCGGAACTGGAAGGCGCCTCAGCCTGATTCGCCTGGTTTGTACGGTTTATTAAAAAAAACGGCGGGGATCCAGATATCCTCGCCGTTTTTTTTTCAAAATGATGCTGCTGTTGGTGACTGGTGACTGGTGACTGGTGACTGGTGACTGGTAACTGGTAACTGGTGACTGGTGATTGGTGACTGGTGACTGGTGACTGGAAACTGGTGATTGGAGACTGGTTATGTATCTGATTTTACCAGTTACTAGTCACCAGTCACCAATCACTAGTCACCACTTGTTCAATCGGAATCGAAATAGCAGATGGCCTTCTGTTTGAGGGTGTTGGCGTTGATCCTCAGAACCCGTTTGTGCGGCAAATCGAGGCAGTCGACAACCCTCACCGCCTCTTCCTGCCGGGGATCGACGTCGGGGAGCAGTTCCCGCAGCTTGCTGGGCGCCTGGCGGAAAAAAGCATCATTGAGAACCCCATCCTGCTGGTGGGGGAAGACCGCCAGGTAAAGCATGTCCATGCCGACGATTTCGCTGAAGAAGTGAGTGCCGAGGGAGACGTCGGGAATGAGATCGTCGCGCATGGTCACGATCTCCACGAGGATTGTGACCCGGTTGATCTGGGAAAAAGTGACCGGCACTCCCAGCGAAGGGGTGGTGCTCCCCCAGCGCCCCGGCCCCAGCAGCATGATGGTACCCTGGTAGGAAGGATCGGCGCGCATGATTTTCCCGATTAGTTGGGCGATTTCGTAACGCTCGCCGATGGGGAGATGTCCGTAGACCGAGGGGACGACATAGATCAGGCGGTCGACGCGGGCGATGCGGCTCTGGCCGATGATGGCCTTGCGGGTTTCCAGTATCACATCCTGCGGGGAGAGGTTCTCCGGCGGGTCGGCGGTGTCTTCCACCCCTTTGACCAGCAGCGGCCGGCACTGGACCAGGTTGATGCGATAGCTGCCGTCGGCGAGGAAATTGCCGGTGAATTCGATGTCCACCGGATGGTTGTATTCCTCATGGAGGGTCCGCAGCATTTCACCCATGTCCGCGGCAAAAGGAGTTTTCCTCAACAGGTGGTCGAAGGTCAAGACCCACGGGGAGATCACCTCGCGGCCCAGCTGGCGGGAGAACTCCTCGATGTGACGGTCGCGGGAAGCGAACTTGGCCACCGGCAGTTTACTGCCGCTTTCCTTGGTGACATCGGAAAAATCCATCGATAACAGCTGGTTTGAAGTGAGATCCAGAATATCGACCTTGCGCTGGCAGTATTTTCCGGGATTTTCCATGACCCCCTCGGGGCGCCGCTCCGGATCGTTGAGGGCCACCAGCCGGGTGTAGTCGTCATCGCTGCGGTTGACCGCCCGTGTTCCCAGGCCGAAGACCAGTCTCAGCACCCCCGCCTGCGGATCGATCGTTTTGTCCCAGACATAGGGGTTGAAGGAGAAACCGACGCCGGCGATCTGGGGATAGAAATAGTGTTCGTAAAACGCCCCCGAAACCCGTTGAACCAGCAGACTCATCTGTTCGTCCCGGTCGAGCAGGCCGTGTTTGGCCCGATAGCGTAAAGCCTCTTCGCTCATGGCGCTGGCGTAGACGGTGCGCACCGCCGAGAGAAAATCCTCCAGCCGCTGGGAGCGGGAACCCTGATTGGCGCAGAAGACGCTCTCGTATTTGCCGACGAAAGCGTGGCCGAAGTTGTCCTCAAGCAGACTGCTGGAGCGCACGATAATGGGGGACTGCCCGAAATAATCGAGCATGTCCGAGAACTCCTTGATCAGATACTCGGGGAAGGAACCCCGCAGGGTCAGTCGTCGGGCCTCCTTGGCCCCCTGGAGGAAGGTGTCGGTGTGGCGCATGGTTTCCCGCAGCCACCAGCCGCCGTTTTTGACCAGGAAGGTGTAGAACACGTCCGAGGCGATGTAGAAGGAATCGTGGATCTCGAGAAGTTCGCTCAACCGCGGGTTTTTCCGATGCAGAATGGCCCGGGCGAGGAGCATGCCGACGGTTTTCCCGCCGACCAGCCCGGTGCCGATCATGCGGCTGCCGATGGCGATCAGATCGGAAAGGGTCAGGTACTTTCTCGCCAGTTCCAGGATCCGTTCGTCCCTGGATACCGCCATGCGCAAAAGCCGCTCGAAACAGAGGTTGGCCTCGGCCAGATCGCAGCTCGAGGATTCCTGGTCGTCGTACATTCGCGCCGCCTTGGAAAAACTGCGGCTCCAGGAATCCATATCCTCATTGCCGGATTTGAGGGAGGGGCGCGAGCGGGAGGAGAGGATTTCCGAAACCGTGATACTGTCGGTGACCGCCTGGAAGCCATCCTCGGCCCAGGTGTGGAGCATGTACATGGTGGGGGAATGGCGGTGCTGGACCTTGAGGGGATGCAGATAGAGACGGTCCCGGTGACGGTAGGCGTCGAGAAAAAGTTGGGTGGTGCTGTTGATCGGCCCCGTCGCCCGGAAGGAGTGGTGGTTTCTGATCACGGCGAAATAGGCGATGCTCTCCATGTCGTAGAGATAGGGGCAGGTCAAAACGAAAAAATTGGCCAGCATCTGATCGCTGTACCAATCCGCCAGCAGGTCGGACAGACAGTCAAAAACGTAAAAGGCCCGTTTGCCCACCTTTTCGATGACGCGATGGATGTGGGCCAGGAAGGACTCGAAGCCGTCTTCGGGATTGAGAAAATGGGTTTCCACCGTCAGATGTTCGGGAATCAGTATCTGGTGGCGGGCGAAGCGGAAATAGATCACCGGCCGGCCGCTGCGCTTGCCTTTTTCCAGATAGGGTCCGACAAAAGAAGCGTAGTCATCAACGGTATCGACTTGCCAGACCACGTTGTCTCCGGGGAGCAGGCCGCCAAGAATCCGGTCCAGAGTTTCGATTCCGGTGCCCATTTCGCGGTTGTTCATTGTCCGTTTTTCTCCTTTTCAAGGGTTTCCGGGGATGGCGAAGAGCCGTTCCCGCAGTTGTGGGCGATCAAATTTCCACCCCCGTATTTCTGGAATCGTCCGCGTCGGGCAGGGTGGTGCGGAATCCGGCCGTCTGAAACGCGGCCATGATCTCACGGAGATGGGGCAGGCCGCGGGTCTCGAGGACCACTTCCAGTTGCACCGTTTTCAGGGAGAGACGGGTGAAGGCGCGCTGATGGGAGACCTCGACGATATTTGCGTTGGAGGCCCCCAGGATGCGGGTCACTTCGGCCAGGGAGCCGGGGTGATCGGGAACCTCCACGCCGAGGCGCACCAGCCTCCCGGTGCGGGCCAGGCCGCGCTGGATAATCGTTGACAGGATCAGCAGATCGATGTTCCCTCCCGAGAGTACGAGCCCAACCTTGCGCCCTTGGAACCTCTTGCGATGATTGAGTAGGGCCGCCAGGCCGACGGCGCCGGCCCCCTCCACCACCGTCTTTTCGACTTCGAGCAGCAGCAGCACCGCGGCCTCGATGTCGTTTTCCTCCGCCAGCAGGATGTCATCCACCAGTTGGCGGACGATGCCGAGGGTGATTCGGCCCGGCTGTTTGACAGCGATCCCCTCGGCGAAGGTGGCGGCGCCGCAGTGGATGGGGAGGCCGCGAATGGCCTGGAGCATGGAAGGGAAACGGGCTGTCTCGACGCCGATGATATCGATGGCGGGTTTGAGGCCTTTGGCCGCAACCGCAATGCCGGAGATCAGGCCTCCTCCGCCCACCGGCACCAGCAGCGCCTCCAGGTCGGGATAGTCCTCGAGCATCTCCAGGGCGATCGTCCCCTGGCCGGCGATCACCTTTTCGTCATCGTAGGGGTGGAGAAAGGTGAGTTCCCGTTGCACCATCACTTCATGGGCGCGGGAGGCGGCTTCGTCGAGGGTCTCCCCGTGGAGGATGACCTCGGCGCCGAAGGCGCGGGTCTGCTCCACCTTGACGTTGGGGGTGAAGCGGGGCATGACGATTACCGCCGGGACGCCCAGGCGCTGGGCGTGGTAGGCGACCCCCTGGGCATGGTTGCCCGCCGACATGGCGATGACGCCGGTACGCCGTTCCCGTTCGGAAAGGGAAAGCAGTTTGACCAGGGCGCCTCGTTCCTTGAAGGAGGCGGTGAACTGAAGGTTTTCGAATTTCAGGATCACCTCGGCGCCGGTGATTTCCGAAAGGGTCCGGGAAGGGTCGCAGGAGGAACGAAGAATGCGGCCGCGGATGGCTGAAGCGGCGCGGCGGACATCGTTCAGGGTGATGGTCATGGCAAAATCTCCCGGTCTTCAACGCCTGCTTTGAGTGGATGATACCATCGAACCAGCGGACAGGGGTTGTTCGGACCGTTCGATGGATGGTTTTTGCTTCATTTGCCGGCCCAGCCCCCGACCGGGGAATGAATTTTCATTTGTTTTCAATGGTTTTCAATGGGGTCAAAATAATATGGGAATACCCCCCGTTTCGCAAGAACCTTTTCCTGATGACCGCCACAACTATCATAAAAACCTTGACAAGCCATCGGATAATTCGGTATATACATAAGCCAAAAATTTACTGACCCGCACAATGGTGTGCGTATTTCTGAGACAAAGACGTCCCCAACCGGACGTCTTTTTTTATTCCATGATACCCCAACATCGAGACATGCACATCTGAAGGGTTTGGCAGGAAAGTGAGTGCCGGCAGACGCCGTCAAGTTTGCGGCAACAGGGGAAATGGCTGCTCTGGCAAGGTTTTTGACGCAGACGATAGAGAGTCAGTGGATGAATCAGCCGGAAAGGTTCCGGATAATATTAAAAACAACAACAGAAGAGGATCCAGACAATGACAACAAAGATTCAAGATTTTCTTGAAGCCGTCGTCCGTAAAAATCCTGGAGAGATTGAATTTCATCAGGCTGTCACCGAGGTGATCGAATCGGTCATGCCTTTCATCGATGAGAATCCCATCTATGAGGAGGCCAGAATTCTGAAAAGGATTGTGGAGCCGGAGCGGGTGATCATTTTCCGCGTCCCCTGGGTCACCGACAAAGGGGAGATCAAAATCAACCGCGGCTTCCGCGTCGAGATGAACAGCGCCCTGGGTCCCTATAAAGGGGGGCTGCGCTTTCACTCCAACGTCAATCTGGGCACCCTGAAATTCCTTGCTTTCGAGCAGATTTTCAAAAACAGCCTGACCAGCCTGCCGATGGGCGGGGGCAAGGGGGGGTCCGATTTCAGTCCCAAGGGAAAAACCGATAACGAGGTGATGCGTTTCTGTCAGAGTTTCATGACCGAGCTGCAGCGCCATATCGGACCGGATACCGATGTTCCGGCGGGCGACATCGGCGTCGGTGCCCGGGAGATCGGCTACCTGTTCGGCCAGTATAAAAGGATTCGCAATGAGTTTACCGGTGTTCTCACCGGCAAGGGGTTGAACTGGGGGGGGAGCCGGATCCGTCCCGAGGCGACCGGTTACGGCTGCGTCTATTTCGTCGAAGAGATGTTGAAAACCCGCAACGATTCGCTGGAGGGCAAGGTGTGCACCGTTTCCGGTTCGGGAAACGTCGCCCAGTACACGGTTCAGAAGCTGATCCAGCTCGGCGCCAAGGTGGTCACCGTTTCCGACACCCAGGGCTATGTTTACGACAAGGATGGCATCGACCAGGAGAAACTGGATTACATCCTGGTTTTGAAAAACATCCGCCGCGGCCGGATTCGGGAGTACGCCGAGAAATTCAAATGTGAATTCCATGAGCACCAGCGCCCTTGGGGGGTTCCCTGCGACGCGGCCTTTCCCAGCGCCTATCAGAACGAACTGAACGGCGACGATGCCCGCAAGCTGGTGGCCAACGGCTGCCGGGCCGTCGGCGAGGGGGCCAACATGCCGACCACCCCCGAGGGGGTGCGGGTGTTTCTCAACGGCAAGGTGCTTTTTGGTCCGGGCAAGGCGGCCAACGCCGGCGGCGTGGCCACCTCGGGCTTGGAGATGAGCCAGAACAGCATGCGCCTTTCCTGGCCGATGGAAGAAGTCGACCGCCGTCTCCATGAAATCATGATCGCCATCCACAGAAACTGCGTGAAATACGGGCAGGAACCGGATGGATTCGTCAACTACGTGAGAGGCGCCAATATCGCCGGCTTCATCCGCGTCGCCAACGCCATGATTGATCAGGGCCTGGTTTAAAGATCCACCGGATAAGACGAAAAAGGCCGCGGCATGCCGCGGCCTTTTTTTATCAAGGAACAAGGTTTCTGCTACGAGTTTTCCCGCCGCCAGCGCAGGCGCGGCTTGCGGGCCGCCAGCACCTCGTCGAGGCGCCGGACGATGGT
>JAAZDE010000014.1 GCA_012512925.1 Desulfuromonadaceae bacterium | reverse complement strand
GGGACTGCCCCTGGAAAAAATGCCGTTTCTGCGCCCATAATTTTTCCTTCGCCGGCTATCGCAAAAAGCGGGTTCAGTCCTTTGTCGATGAGCTGGAATTACTCAACCGGCGCTTTAATGTCAGCCACTTCTATTTCGCCGACCAGTATATCTGTGCGGCGGATTTGCAGGAAATCGCCGCCACCCTGATCCAGCGTCGTTTAAGAATTTCCTACCAGGTGATGTGCCGTCCCCTGAAAGACTATACGCCCGAGCGGCTCAGTCTGATGGCCCGATCCGGGTGCCGCTGGATCAGTTGGGGCATCGAATCCGGTTCGCAGCGGCTCCTGAACCTGATCTGCAAAGGGACCGTCGTCAAGGAGATCGAAACGGTGATTCATAACGCCAAAGCGGCGGGAATCTCCAACCTCGCCATGATGATTTTCGGCCTGCCCACCGGTTCCGACATCGATCTCTGGAAAACTTTCGCACTGCTCGACGATCTTCAATATTCACTGGATGCGATCTGCGCCAGCAGCTTCGTGCTATTTCAATCGACCTATTTTGGACAGCAAGCCCACCGTTTTGGCCTGGAGATTCACGGCGCGGAGAAGCTTTTGGAAATCGGGTCCGCATCCGTCCATTCCAGCCGCCTGAAATTCAGGGAGGCATCCCGGAACGGTCTTTCCAGGCCCCCCCGGGGTGTATTGGAAATCATTGAATGGGAGAAACGCCGCCCCTGGATGAATGAAACCGGTTTTATGGAAAACCTGCCCTGCGAGCATTATCTGCTCTATTCTCATCGACAGTATAAGGATCACCAAGCCCCTCTGCATCCCATCTCCCGTCCAGCCTAGTGAAAGTTCGGGGGTGGAACAATTCATGTGAGTCACCACCGGCGCTACCAGGGTGATTCACTTTAACCTTGAAAATCGGCCCAGAGCGCAAAATAACGGCCGTTTTTGAGATAAACTTGATTGAAAAACAGCGACTGATCCTGGTCTGACCCCGGAAACACACCCCGAAAACACCAAAGGCTAACGACCGAATTGCGAAACAAATGAATATCTTTGTTCTTGATCTCGACATTGCGAAGTGCGCGCGTTACCACTGTGATCAGCACGTCGTAAAGATGATTCTGGAAAGCGCTCAGATTGCCTGTACGGCACTTAATGAAAAGGGATTCAAAACGCCTTACAAATCCACCCACACGAAACATCCGTGCGTTCTGTGGGCGGGGATATCCTTCTCGAATTTGCAGTGGTTGCTAAAACTGGCGAGAGCTCTGAACCGTGAGTACCGGTACAGGTATCAGACATCCGAGGATCACGGTTCCATAGCGGTGGTGGATCAGATTCAGAGTATGAAGTTTGAGCCAACAGGGCTCACTGAATTCCCGCAAGCCATGCCTGAGCGGTACAAAGTGCCCGGAGATCCGGTACAGGCATATAGGAATTTTTATGTTGGTGAGAAACTACAGTTCGCTCGATGGACAAGAAGAAAAGTTCCGGCTTGGATAGGAAGCATCACCCGCCAACCTTCTGGCATCGGCTTGGGGGCGAACCAAAAAATCCATTTATAACGGTAATTTGAGCCCTGAAAATCGGCCCATAGAGCAAAATAACGGCTGTATCTGGGATAAATTGGATTGAAAAACAGCGATTTCTCTTGGTCCGACCCCAAACGACGCCCCCAAGACACCAAGGCCCTATCTGGGGTCGGACCAAGTTAACTTATTGAAAATAAGTGGGAATTGTTTAAAAACGGCCCTTGAAAAATGGCTATAGGCCGATTTTCGGGGCAATTTGTCTTGCTCCGAGTCCAAAAAACCATAAACCGTGTCCTTTCACAAGAACACCTCCTCCGCGTCTTTGCCGCGCTCGCCGATCTGCTGGCGCCACAGGGCGTAATACAAGCCTTTTTGAGATAACAATTGGCCGTGGGTCCCCGTTTCCACGATCTTGCCCCTTTCCAGGACATAGATCACATCGGCATGCATGATGGTGGAAAGCCTGTGAGCAATGAGAAGGGTGATTTGGTCGCCGTTGGCCGAGATCTCCCGCATGGTTTGCGTGATCTCCTCTTCGGTGGCCGAATCCAGGGAAGACGTAGCCTCGTCAAAGATAAGCAAGCGCGGTTGCCGAAGCAGGGCCCTGGCGATGGAGATGCGCTGTTTTTCACCCCCCGACAGCTTGAGGCCGTTCTCGCCGATGACGGTATCGATGCCGGCAGGTGCCCGTTCAAGGAACGAGACGGCCTGAGCCTTGTGCAGGGCTTCAAGTATCTCCTCGTCACTGGCGTCCATTTTCACCAGCAGCATGTTTTCCTTGATACTTCCGGCAAAAAGCTGTGTCTCCTGGGTGACAAAGCCGATCTGCCTGCGCAGCGGGTTGTAGCGGATATTGGCCGAGGAGGCGTTGTTGAAATAGATGTCGCCAGTGGCCGGCTTGTACAGGCCGACCAGCAATTTCACCAGAGTCGACTTGCCCGATCCCGAAGGCCCTACGAAGGCGATGGTCTCCCCCGATCGGACATCGAAAGAGATGCCGTCGATGGCATTGAAGGATGCGCTTCGGTGGCGGAAGGTCACCTGCTCGAAGCGAATGCGCTCCAGGGGCCCGATCTCGTCGGGGTGCTCCGGGCGAATCTCCACGGGTTTTCCCATCAGCGCCTCAAAATTATTGACGGAAGCTTCCACCTCCCGCCAATGCAGAATGATGTTCCCCATTTCCTGCAGGGGCTGGAAAATGGCGTTGGAAATGAATTGCATGGCGATAAGCTGCCCGGTGGTCAATACATTGCGGAATATCAGCCACAGTAAAATGAAAAAAATGGATTGTTTGAGGAAGTTTAGAGCTACTCCTTGAGCAAAGGAGAGGGAGATGACTTTTTTGGCTTTTCCGATCTCCAGATCGCAGATGTCGCGGGTTTTCAGGTTGAGACGCTTGATCTCCTGATAGGAAAGGCCCAGGCATTTGATCAGTTCAATATTGCGCAGGGATTCGGTGATGACACCGGATAACTGGTGGGTTTGGCGATTGATGGCGCGTTGAACGGTCTTGATTTTTTTCGACAGCAGGCCGGTGAGAGCCCCCAGCACACCCAGGCCAATGAGGAAAACCGGAATCAACAGACAGGTTTTCGTAACGCTGTACCAGACCAGAAAACCGATGCCGATGAAGGAAGTGAGCAGAACATTGATCAGGGAATTCACGAAACGTTCCGTGTCGGTCTTGACTTTCTGCATCAGGGAAAGGGTTTCACCGCTGCGGCTGCTTTCGAACTCCTGGAAGGAAAGCCGCAAGGTCTGTTTCAATCCTTCATTGAAGATGTCCATGCCGAACCGGGCAACAGCCAGGCGGGTCAGGAATTCCTGAAACCCCTTCAGGAGTCGGGCGAGTATGGCGATGGCTATGGCCAACGCCAGCCAGAAAAGGACTCCTTGCAGCATGGCAGGTTCGTCCAGGTTGGTTTTGCCGGTGGCGTAGGTGTCGATGACCACGCCGAAGATGATGGGATCGACCAGATGGAGCAAATGGGCCACCACCGCCAGCACCAGGGAGGCGCTCATCAATCCTTTATGGGGCTTCAGGTATTTCCAGAGGGTGAACATGATTGGAATCAGGCATTAAGGGTTGAAAGATTGAAAAATTAAATTTCTTTGCGAGGAGTTGCCTCAGGACAGGAATATCCCCAGGGCCATCAGCGCCGGGGTGGCCAGGTTCAGAGCCACGTTTCGCATTAAACTCGGCAACAGTAATGACACATCATTGAAGCCCCGCCTCACGTCGCGGAACGTTTTCACCGCCAGCGGAGCAAGCAGCAGGGCGAGCAGGGCGCCCACCGGCAGCACCCCCAAAAGCCATCCAACCACAGGAACCAGAAAGGCGCCGAACAGTAACAGCCCATAGACCGCCACGCCGTGCTCCGGGCTGGTCCGGATGATCAGGTGGTTGCGGCCCACGGCCCGATCCGGCTCCCGATCGGGGAACTGGTTCAGGAGCAGCAGGTTGCTGACCAGGAAAAAGGGGATCAGCGAGGCCGCCAAGCCTGCCCATGAATAGCTTCCGGTAAGGCAGAATTCGGTGCCCATGACCATCAGCGGTCCAAACCCAAGGCCGGGAGCGAACAGGCAGAGCAGCCAGTGGCGGGTCAGGTACGGGGTGTAGAGGACGATGCTCAGCATTCCCACAAGCCCCAAGGGCAGCAAAAGCCAACCTCTCAGGAAAACGAAATAGAGGCCGATAGCCGCGGTCACGAACAGCGCCGCCAGGCCGACAACCAACGCCAGGTGGGCCTTGTCCGGATGGGCGGGGAGGGTGCCGGTACCGCCCGAGAAAGGGGTTTTGGTGGTGAGGAGGTCAAGGCCGCTGCGGAAGTCGGCATACTCGTTGAGCGCGTTGACCGCGACATGCGCCGCCACCGCACCCGCCAAAACCAGGAAAAACCGGGGCCAGTCGAGGGCAAAACCTCGCCAGTGGGTCACGGCCAGGCTGAGAGCCAGGCAGGCGGGGGGCAGGAGGAGGAAATTGGGGCGCATGGGGCCGACAATGGCAGTGCAGGTTCGATTCAAACCGAGGCCTCCGGTTCCAGGTCAGGGCAAGGGGGGCGCACCACATCAGGAAAACGCACCTCGATCCGAGCCAGTTTCATATGATCCGTGGATATTGGTTGGATTTATAAACCTTTTCTTCTTCAACCACCATCTTCGCAAATTTTTTAAGCCAGGTAATCCTCTAAAAGGCATCTTTCGAGTTTAACCGGCCGACGGGTTGGAAGAATGACTAAATCGGCTTGTAATCATTCTTTTAAAAATGGCAGAAAAAAGATTTTTCCCTCTTGCGTTTTCTCTTTGCCGGCTTTTTAAAAAAAATAGACAGGAGCGAAGGAACGGACACCTCTTCGCTCAGAAGCGGAGAAAAACGTTTTTTCTCCCTGTTTCCGACAAAGCCTGCGCCCAGGGACATTTTTCGGAGGTCCGCTTGCCAACCGGACCCCTTCCAAGTATAAATTCAATAGCGCAGTAGCGGTCCGTTCTTTTCCCGGGAGCCATTCTTGAAAACCTTTCCGATTGAAAAATCCGGGATCATGCAACGAGCCAGAGTAGCCAGCTCTGCCTGGTCGTCCCACGCCCTGGGAACCCGCATCGAAAAACTCGCCATTCTTCGGCGGCTGATCGTGTCGCGCCGCGAGGAAATTCTTGCCGCAGTGGCGCAGGACGCGGTAAAGGTCCGCACCGAAGCCTTGGTTACCGATCTGCTCCCCACCCTTGAAATCCTGAAGTTCAACGAAAAACAGGCCGCCAGAACCCTTGCCGCCGAAAGGCGTCCCGGTTCGCTGCTCTTTGCCGGGAGCCGGGCGGAGGTCCTCCGTCAGCCCTATGGGGCGGTACTGATCGTGGCGCCCTGGAACAATCCCTTTCAACTCTCGATGCTGCCCGCCGCTACGGCGCTGCTGGCGGGGAACGCCGTGATCGTCAAGCCTTCCGAGCGCACCCCCAAAGTATCGGCTCTGCTGCGGGATCTTTTTGCCGAGGCCGGTTTTATGCTGTCCCTGCTGGAGATCGTGGAGGGGGGACCGGAAACCGCTGCCGAACTGATGGCGGCCGGGCCCGACCTGGTTTTCTTCACCGGTGGGGAATACGGAGGCAAAGCAATCTACCGGCTGGCGGCGGAAAGGATGATCCCCGCCGTCATGGAACTGGGGGGCAAGGACGCCATGATCGTCTTCGCCGACGCCGATCTCGGCCGGGCGGCGCAGGCCGCGCTCTACGGGGCTTTTGCCCACGACGGCCAGCATTGCATCTCGGTCAAGCGCCTGCTGGTCGAAAACCCGGCCTATGAAGCCTTCGTTTCCGATCTTGCAACCGGGGCCGCCCGCCTACGCCGAGGTAACGGGACCGTGGGCGATCTCGCCGCCGGGATCGATCCCGAAACGGCCCGGCGTCTCCAAGAACAGATCGACGACGCCATGGGACGAGGGGCCCGACTGCTGACCCCGATCCGGAAGGGGAAAGCGCTGTTCCCCGCAATCCTTTCTGAGGTTCCGGCGGCAGCCGCGGTGATGCGCGAGGAAAGCTTCGGGCCGTTGCTGGCGGTGGTTCCCTTCGACAGCGAGGAAGAAGCGGCACGGCTGGCCAACGATTGCGATTTCGGTCTCAACGCCAGCCTCTGGACGGCGGATCGGGAGCGCGCCCGGCGCCTGGCGGCGCGTCTTGCGACCGGCTGCGTCGGCATTAACGAGGTGCTCGTCAACGCCGGCCATCCCGCGCTTCCCTTCGGCGGCGCCAAGGCCAGCGGCTTTGGCCGCTACCACGGTCCAGAGGGACTGCGGATCTTCACCCGTCCCAAGGCGGTTCTGGAGTGTCGGCATCCCTGGGCTGGGGGCCTCCAGTGGTTCCCCTACGACCCGGATCTCGGATCTTTGATCGAAGAACTGATCCGCCTGCGGTTCGGGAAAAGGGAAAGCTGGGCCGCTCACCTCGGCAGTTGGCTGAAGGTCGCCATCCAAGGAGCCAAGCGGCTCAGGAGACTGTCCGAAAATCGCCACCTCCAAGGAGGCAAAACTTGAGCGATCCTTCCCGTAAAAAGGCGGTCATCATCGGTGCCGGGCTCGGTGCCATCGGCGCTGCGGTGCCACTGGCCGCCGCCGGGTGGCAGGTGGAACTTTTCGAAAAGAACGACCACGTCGGAGGCAAGCTCAATCTGCTCCGGAAAGACGGTTTTTCCTTCGATCTGGGACCCTCGATCCTGACCATGCCGCAGGTCTTTGAGCAGCTATTCGCCACGGCTGGAAAAAGCTTCGCCGACTACGTCCCGACTAGGCCGCTGTTGCCGCACTGGCGCAACTTTTTCGAGGATGGAACCCACATTGATCTCTACCCGGACGCAAAACGGACGGTAGAGCTCAACCCGGCGCTGACGGCGGCCGACAGGGCCGATCTGGAGCGCTTCCTGACCTACTCCCGCGGGATTTATGAAAAATGCCGCCACTCCTACTTTGATCTGGGGCTCGACACCGCCTGGGAAATGACCCGCCATCACGGGCTGCTGACGGCGCTGTTCGGTTTCGATCTCTTTGCCTCGATGGATGCCGGGGTCGGACGTTACATCCATCACCCCCAGCTGCGCGCCATTCTCGACTTCTTCGTCAAATATGTCGGTTCCTCGGCTTTCGACGCCCCGGCGGTGCTTAATCTGCTACCCTACATCCAGGCGGAATTCGGGCTGCTCTACGTCGACGGCGGACTCTTCGAGCTGGCCCGCGGCCTGCGCCGGCTGCTGGAGGAGCTTGGCGTCACCATCCATCTTAAAACCGAGGTTGCGGCCATTCTGCAGGACGGACGCCGGGTGCTGGGAATCCGCCTTGCCGACGGTTCGGAAGCCGCCGCCGACCTGGTTATTTCCAACATGGAGGTGATCCCCGCCCACCGCCGCCTGCTGGGGGAGACCCAGGGGGAGCTGCGCCGCTTCAAACGATTCGAACCGGCCTGCTCGGGGCTGGTCCTGCATCTCGGTCTTGATCGCGAATACCCCCAACTGGCGCACCACAACTTCTTCTTCTCCGGCAACCCCCGCGCCCATTTCCGCGCTGTATTCCGCGACAAAAAACTGCCCGAAGACCCGACCATCTATCTCGTCGCGCCGGCGCGCACCGACCCGAGCCAGGCTCCCAAAGGATGCGAAAACCTCAAGATACTGCCGCACATCCCCTACATCCAGGACCCCCCTTTCAGCCCTGAAGCCTATGCGGCACTCAAGGAGCGGGTCCTCGACAAGCTGGAGCGGATGGGGCTCGAGGGCTTGCGGCGCCACATCGTCGTCGAGCAGATGTGGGTCCCGGAGGATATCGAAAGGCTCTACTATTCCAACCGGGGAGCGATCTACGGCGTGGTTTCGGACCGCTGGAAGAACCTCGGCTTCAAGGCCCCCAAAAAAAGCGACCGCTTCGCAAATCTCTATTTCGTCGGCGGCAGCGTCAACCCCGGCGGCGGTATGCCGATGGCGCTGCTTTCGGGGCGGCAGGTGGCTGATCGTATTCTGCAAACCTCAACATCAGAGGAGGTCTAAATTGCCCAAGAAACATGTCGTGATCGTCGGGGCCGGGCCGGGCGGCCTGACCAGCGCCATGCTGCTGGCCCACCGCGGCTGCCGGGTGACTGTTCTCGAGCGCGCCGCCGAACTGGGAGGGCGTAACGCTCCGATCCGTGCCGGAGGCTACACCTTCGACACCGGCCCGACCTTCCTGATGATGAGCTACATCCTTAAGGAGATGTTCCAGGAAACCGGCCGGAAAATCGAGGATTACCTCGAATTCACCTCTCTCGATCCGCTCTACCGTCTCAAATTCGACGACCTCGAATTCCGCCCTTCACCTGACCGCGCCAAAATCCGCGCCGAAATCGCCCGCGTCTTCCCCGGCAACGAGGAAGGTTTCGAGCGCTTTATGAAGACCGAGGGGAATCGCTTCGAACGGCTTTTCCCCTGCCTCCAGAAGGACTACGCCAGCTGGAAGGCCTACCTCGACCCGATCTTTCTTAAGGCGGCCCCATACCTGGGGCTGGGGCGAACCCTCTTCGAGAACCTGGGCCGCTACTATCAGGGGGACAAAATGAAGCTTTGCTTCACCTTCCAGGCCAAGTATCTCGGCATGTCCCCCTGGAACTGTCCGGCGCTTTTCACCATCCTCCCTTTCGTCGAATACGATTCGGGCATCCTCCACGTCCGCGGCGGTCTCAACCGCATCTCGGCGGCGCTGGCCAAGGTGGTTGAGGAGGAGGGAGGGGAGATCCACCGGGAGACCCCGGTGAAGCGGCTACTCCTGAAGGGCCGGAGGGTCACCGGGGTGGAACTGGAGAGCGGTGAGCGCATCGAGGCCGACGGGGTCTTCCTCAACGCCGATTTCGGCCATGCCATGAAAACCTTTTTCACACCCGGCACTTTACGCAAATACACCCCGGCGCGGCTGCAGCGGATGGGTGTGTCCTGTTCGACCTTCATGCTCTACCTGGGGGTCAAACGAAGCTACCCCGAATTTCCCCACCACAGCATCCTTTTTGCCGCCGACTACCGGAAAAATATCGCCGAGGTGGCCGAGAAACTAACGCTGTCGGCCGATCCCTCGATCTACGTCCAGAACGCTTCGGTCACCGACGACAGCCTGGCTCCGAAGGGGAAATCGACAATCTACATTCTGGTGCCGGTGCCCAACAATCGCGGCCATATCGATTGGGAACATGAAAGGGGTGCTTTTCGGGAGCGGGTGCTGGAACTGATCGAAAAGAGAGGCGGCTTCGCTGGGCTGCGGGAGAACATCGAATTTGAGAAGTGCATCACCCCGGCGGACTGGGAGCGGGAATACGGGGTTTTCGAAGGGGCCACCTTCAACCTGGCGCACAACTTCGGCCAACTGCTCTCCTTCCGCCCCCGCAACCGCTTCGAGGAGTTCGACAACTGCTGGCTGGTGGGGGGCGGCACCCACCCCGGCAGCGGCCTGCCCACGATCTTCGAGTCGGCGCGCATCTCCAGCAACAACTTCTGCAAGGAATTCGGCCTGCCTTACAGCATCCCCTCCTCCCTTTCCAACAAGGAGCGGATCGATATGGGCTGACCAGTCCGGGCAGGCACGAGGGGGGTCTGTTTGAGGCCCGGTCCTGACCCCGGAAAATCCCCTAATCAATGATGGATTTTGCATCAGGAAAACATGTCATGAAAATCGTCTCTTTCAATGTCAACGGCCTGCGCTCCCGACTGCACCAGGTTGAGACCGTTATCGGGAATTATATCCCCGACGTCATCGGCCTGCAGGAAACCAAGGTACAGGATGTGGAATTCCCCGCTGCATTTCTGGAAAACCTCGGCTACCGGGTATTCTATCACGGCCAGAAAAGCCATTACGGAGTGGCGCTCCTGTGCCGCATGGACCCGGATAACGTGCGGTTCGGTCTTCCCGGCGATGGTGATGAGGCTCAAAAGCGCTTTATCAGCGCCACCTTCCTCATGCCCACAGGACGTACCCTGGAGGTCGTCAACGCCTATTTTCCCCAGGGGGAAAGCCGCGACCACCCGGTCAAGTTTCCGCACAAACGCGACTTTTACGCGGCCCTCCTGAACTATCTGGAGAATTTTTGCGACCCTGGCGATGATCTTGTGGTCATGGGGGATTTCAACATCGCTCCCGGCGACCTGGACATCGGCATCGGCGAGGACAATGCCCGCCGCTGGCTGAAAACCGGCAAGACCTGTTTTCTTCCGGAAGAGCGGGAGTGGTTCGGGAAACTGCTGCAATGGGGGTTGCGGGACAGCTTTCGGGAACTGAATCCCGACGCCAGGGATCGTTTCAGCTGGTTCGACTACCGCAGTCGGGGCTTTGAAAGCAATCCTAAAAGGGGGCTGCGCATCGATCACATCCTGGTGACCCCCAGTTTGTTGAGCCGCTGCCTGGGAACCGGCATCGATTACGAAATCCGCGCCATGGAAAAGCCTTCCGATCATTGTCCCGTGTGGGCGGCGCTGGAAATCGAGGAGGAGTCATAACTCTTCAGAAAAGAGTCGCCTCCTTTCCTTTGGCCTGCCGCGCCGAGCGAACACCAAGCGTAGAAATGAAGGTTTCCTGAGTCACTTGCGGCTTGTGGCGATCCGCCAGATTTCGCCTCCATCGGTGGCCACATAGAGCGCTCCGTCCGGGCCCTGAACCAGGCTCCTTATGCGTTCAGAGGGCAGGCCGGCCATGGGGCCGGCCGCCACGGTCTTTCCGGCAGGATTCAACTGCAGGAGATCGATGCGGGAACCGCGCAGGAAAGCCACCGCCAACCGTCCATCCCATGCCTGCCAATGTTCGCCGCTCAGGAAAACACAGTCCCCCATTCCTTCCGATTCCCCCTTGTTGTCCCATGAGGGCCGCATGGCATCGGGAAACCTGGCAAGGTCCGTCATCGAGGTCGGTGTGCCGTCGGGCTTGTTCGATGTGTAGCCGCAGTATTTGCCCGCACAGGACACGCCAGCAATGGGTTGTGGGTCCCATCCGCCGTTGCCTCCGGCCACCAGGGGCGTCACCTCGTCGCTATGCCCGGGGCCGTGCTCGCAGGCGAAAGACTGGCCTGAACCGGGACGGAAGGCGATTCCCTGCACGTTGCGATGACCGTAAGTGAAGATGCGCTGGTCGCCGCCGGAGGGTGTGTTGTTCCCCGGTGCGGCCCGGCCATGACGATCGACCCGCAAAACCTTTCCGCCTAAACGCGAAAGATCCTGGGGAAGCGGTCCCTCGTGGTTGTCGCCGGTGGTGATATGCAGGAAACCGTTGTCAGGGTTGAACCGAAGGCGGCCGCCGCTGTGGGCTCCCGCTCGGCCCCAGAGGGTGGCGGAGTTCTTGAAAGAGATGCCGGTGACGATGTCCCGACGGTCCGTGACGGTGCGGTATCCCTCATCCACAACCAGACGAACGACCCGGTTGCCGGCCGGCTTGTCGAGGCGGGAGGCCATGTACACATACAGGAAACGATTGTCGGCAAAGTCCGGGTCGACGGCCACCCCGCACATGCCGCTTTGTCCCTGGCAGAAGAAATCGTCGGCCACCACGGCCGAACCGTTCGTTCCGAACAGGCGCCGCGCGGTACCGTCGGCAAGGCGCACCGAAAGTCCCCGGCATTTTTCCGTGAACAGCATCGC
>JAAZDE010000133.1 GCA_012512925.1 Desulfuromonadaceae bacterium | reverse complement strand
GTGCTGCTCGAGTCTCTCGATTCGGCGCTGGCCAGGGGGGCCGCCGTTTTAGCTGAAATAATCGGCTTTGCGACCCTTTCCGATACCGGCAACATCGCCCACCCCGATCCTGCCGTCATGGAAAGATGTATGCGCCTGGCGCTGGCGGATGCCGGAATACTTCCTTCGCAGGTCGACTATATCAATGCCCATGCCACGGGCACTTCCCAGGGGGATGTGGCGGAATGCGCAGCCATCGCCCGTGTGTTCGGCGGGTCGGTTCCGGTCAGCAGTTTCAAGGGACATATGGGGCATGCCATGGCCGCCAGTGGGTCCATGGAACTGATAGCGGCTCTGGAACTGGCAAGAGAAAACCGCCTGGTTCCGACCCTCAACCTGGAAAACATCGATCCCGCCTGTGGCGCCGTATTTCATCCGGCCGCCGTTCAGGAATCGACGGTTTCGGTATTCGTCAAAAACAGCTTTGCCCTTGGAGGCGTCAACTCCACACTTGTGGTTAGGAGATATCCCTATGACTGACCAGGAAATCATTGATCTTATCAACATCTCCCTGATCGAAGAATTTGAAATCGAGGCCGAAATGATGACGCCGGAAGCCAACATCTACCAGGATCTCGGCCTCGACAGTCTGGATATTGTGGACATGGTGGTGGTGCTGGAAAATGCTTTCAAATTCAAGATCCGCGAAGAAGACGGCATTCGGGACATCCGCACCCTGGGAGATATACATCGTTTTGTCATGGCCAAAAATCAATCCCTGAAGAAAAAGGGCGACTGAACCCATGGCTCTGGATACCACCGTTCCCAAGGTCTTTGCATTTATGAAAGGAAGTGACCTTCTCCGGCGGGCCGCAGGGATAGTCATGACCCTCACGGCCTATCCACTGCTGGGGTTGTGGACGCTGCTTTGCATAGTTTTTTTTCCGCCGGCTTTTCTGGCGTGGCGGCTGGTGACAGGGTGGGACGGAGGCCGGATCATGCGCCATGTCATCTGGGTCTATGGGCACGGCTGGCTGGCGATCATGTCTCCTTTTGTCCGTTTCCGCCGGGAAGGGTTCGACAACCTGAGCGGCATTCCCCCGAGCATCATCGTTCTCAATCATTTATCTTTTTTCGATACCTACTGCATGGCGCTGCTCCCTTTTCATGACGTGACCTTTGCCGTGCGGGCCTGGCCATTCCGCATGTTCTGGTATGGCGCATTCATGCGTCTGGCGGGATACCTCAATGTCGAGGGTTCTTCCTGGGAAGAAATCCGCAACAACTCGGCCAGGGTTCTCGCCGCCGGGGGGCATCTGCTCTTTTTCCCGGAAGGGCATCGCAGCCGCGACGGCGAACTTCAGCAGTTCGGCGGCGGAGCCTTTCGCCTGGCGGTGGAGACGGGGGCGCCGCTCATTCCCCTCTGCATCACCGGTACCTGGCGGCTGCTCCCTCCGGGCCGTTTTCAGCTTACGCCGTCCCGCGTCACCCTGAGGGCCCTGCCGGCCATCGATTCCGGTCGGTTTGGGGGGAAAAACGGCCATCGGGCTCTTATGCGCCGGGTTCGGATGCAGATGCAGGAGGCCCTGGAACAGATGGATGGAAACCAAAAATGATGCACACCACCTTTCAAGATACCGGTGTTGCCTTTCAGTCTCCGGAAGAGATCGCCGCCCGGCGCAATGAGATCTTTCTCCGCCACATCAGCTATCTGGCCGCTCATTCTTCCTTCTATCGGCGGAAGTTTTCCGAAGCCGGAATCGATCCCGGGGATATTAAAACAGTTGACGATCTCCCTGGCCTGCCACTGACTGACAAATCGGACCTGGCCGACGCGGCAGACGATTTTCTCTGTGTGACCCCCGCCGAGGTCGTCGATTTCTGCCTGACCTCAGGGACCACCGGGGTGCCCGTGCCCTTACAGCAGACCGCCGCCGATCTGCGGCGGCTCGCTTTCAACGAGGAAATTTCCTTCCGTGGCGCGGGCATTACCAGCAGCGACCGCGTTTTGATCGCCGTGGCCCTGGACCGCTGTTTCATGGCCGGGCTGGCCTATTTTTTCGGCCTGGTGCGAATCGGCGCTTTGGCTATCCGGGGCGGCTCGGGGAGCGTTCCCGTGCTGGCCGAACTGGTCCGTCGGTACCACCCGACAGCCGTTATCGGGGTTCCCACTCTCCTGTTGCGGCTGGCGGAACGGTTGGCGGGAGAGGGGGACGATCCGGGGGCCATGGGCGTGAAGCGTCTGATCTGTATCGGTGAACCGGTGCGGGACAGAAACTTGTCCCTGTCCGTTATCGGCGGGCGCTTGTCGGATATCTGGCAGGCGCGGTTGTTCGGCACCTACGCCAGTACGGAGATGGCGACCTCTTTCAGTGATTGTTGCGCCGGGCGCGGGGGGCATGTGCCTCCCGAACTGGTGTTGGTGGAGATTCTCGATGAACGAGGTCGGCCCCTTCCTGCCGGTGAACCGGGGGAAGTGGTGGCGACTCCTCTGCAGGTGACGGGGATGCCGCTGCTCCGTTTCCGCACCGGCGATATCGCCGTTCTCCATGACGAACCCTGCTCCTGTCACCGCAGCACGCCGCGACTCGGGCCGGTTTTGGGGAGGCTGGCCCAAATGCTCAAGGTTCGCGGCACGACCCTTTTCCCCCAATCCATTTTTTCAGTTCTGGAAGATGTGGATGGAATCAAAGGTTATTACCTTGAAGTTTTCGATGAATTCGATTTGAGTGACCGGGTCCGGGTGGTTGTCGGTGGGAATGATTCGACCCTCGACGCCGCGAATCTCGGCGACCGCCTGGCTGCGCGCCTGCGGGTGCGGCCGGAGGTGCTGGTCCTGCCGCCGGAAGAGGTTCAGCGTAAGGTCCATTCGGCTGAGCAACGCAAACCCACTACCTTTTTCGATTACCGCAGGCAAGCTTATAAAGGAAGATAATCCTCATGTTCTACTCAGGTTTCCAGACAGACGGGGTTTTTGATGGTCCGCGGACCGCCGGTCTTAAATCGCCGGTTGTACTCAACGGTAACGATCTCACCGTGGAGGAGATCGTCGCCATCGGGGTGGGGGACCGGCAGGTGACCCTCGATCCGGCGGCCTTGGGCCGGTGCCGGGCCAGCCGCGATTTCCTGAAAGAACAACTGGCGGCTCGAAAGATCATCTACGGCATCAACACCTCTTTTGGGCCGATGTGCAACAAGATCATCGCCGAGGGGGAGATCGAGACGCTCCAGCTGAACCTGATCCGCAGCCATGCGGCGGGGCTCGGCGATCCCATCAAACCCTATATTGCCGCTGGAATCCTGGCTGTGCGCCTCAACACCCTGGTCAAGGGATACAGCGGAGTCCGCGTCGAACTGCTTGAATTCATGAGGGACATGATTAATTCCGGCCTCGCCCCCTATGTCCCGGAATGTGGCAGTGTCGGCGCATCCGGGGATCTCATCCATCTCGCTCATATGGCTTTGGGAATCATCGGCGAGGGGCAGGTCTATCTTCGGGGGGAACTGCTACCCGCCGAAGAGGCATTGCGCCGGGCGGGACTCGTCCCGATGCGCCTTTCCTACAAAGAGGGAATCGCTCTGATGAACGGGACCAGCGCCATGACGGCGCTGGCCGCTTTCGTGCTCTTCGGTGCCCGCAAGCTGCTGCGGCTGGCCTGCGTCACCGGCGCCTTTGCCCTGGAAATATTCGGCGGCATCGATGACGCCTTTGATGAGGATCTGCAAAGGGTCAAACCCCACCCCGGCCAAATGGAAGTGGCCGAAACGATTCGGAATCTCTATAGGGGTTCGCGAAATATCACCCGCCGCGCCGACATGCACGAGCTGATCCGGAATCAGCAAAAGGATGGACCGGTCTTCGAAACCAGCATCAACGTTCAGGATGTCTATTCGGTGCGCTGCACCCCTCAGGTACTGGCCCCGGTAGCCGAAACGGTGGAAGCCGCCGTCCGCACCGTCGAAACGGAGGCCAATTCCTCCAACGACAATCCGATAATCCTGCCGGAACAAAAAAAAATAATTCATGGCGGCAATTTTCATGGGCAGAGCATCAGTTTTACCATGGACATGCTTTGTGTGGCGATTGCTACTCTTTCCAATCTTTCCGAAAGGCGGATCAACAAATATCTCGATCGCAGCATCAACGAAGGACTGCCGGAGTTTCTCATTCCCGGCACGCCGGGGCTCACCATGGGGTTCATGGGCGCCCAATATCTGGCTACCTCGTCCACGGCCGAAAACCGTCAACTGGCGGCACCCATGAGCGTTCATTCCATTTCCTGCAACGCTTCCAACCAGGATGTGGTGAGCATGGGAACCGTCGCGGCGCGCAAAGCCTTCAGGGCGGTCAGCAACGCCAAGCATGTGATGACCCTGGAGGTGCTGGCTGACCTGCAGGCGCTTTCCTTTCGCAATGCCGAGGGTTTGGGAAGGGGCACGGGGCGGATTTTCGAGCTCCTTTCCAGAGATTTTATCCCCTACGACAACCAGCGTGTGTTCCATGAGGATCTGGTCAAGTTCCGGAAACTTCTTTTTTCCAGCCAATGGTTCGATGATCTGAAGCCCTATTGGGAGGAATGAAAAGAATGAAATTTCCCGTCCCCGCCGAGCGGCTGATTCCTCATCGATTGCCGATGCGGCTGATTGAGACCCTGGAATCCTGTGATGGTGAAACCGGCGTTGTCCGGGTTCGCTCTGATTTTGGCAATCCTTTTATCGAGGGGGATGGAACCCTGGCCGCTCCCGCGCTTTTGGAGTTGCTGGCGCAATCCTACGCGGCGGTTCAGGGCTATGCCGACTGCTGCGCCGGGGAACCGATGCGGCGCGGTTATCTGGTGGGCGCCCGCCGTGTCGAATTTTTTCATGCCGCCAAGGCGAAGGATTCGCTCAAGGTTGAAGTCCACGCCGTTGGTTCTTTCCAAGGGTTTGTCGTAGTGGAAGGAAAGGTTCTCCGCGATGGGGTTCTTCTGGCGAAGGGGAGTTTTAAACTGTGGATCGTGCCGAACGAAAGCCTGCGGGGATGACCTGTCGTTTTTTGTTTTTCGCCCTGTTTCTGGTGCTGGTGCCTCGACCGGGGGTCGCTGCTTCCGCCACAACTCTCGATGAAGTGCTGGCGGAACTTCAGCGACTGGCCTCTACGGTCCAAACCCTGGACAGTGACTTCCATCAGGAAAAATATCTTTCTGTTTTCAAGGATATGCTCCCTGCCGACGGGCGATTTTATTACCGGCGTCCCGACTGCCTGCGCTGGGAATTGACATCTCCGATGTCCACCGGTTTCGTTCTCAAGGGGGAACGGGGGCGGCGATGGAGGGACGGGGGCGGCAAGGATGAAAGTTTCGATATCGCCCGCCATCCGGTGATGGGCATCGTCGCCAGGCAGTTGCTGGCCTGGACCCAGGCTGATTTTGACCGGCTTCGGAGGGATTTTGAGATAGGTCTCATAGACAGAACGCCGGTTGTGTTGCGGCTGATTCCCAAAAAGGGGCTGGCCGATGGTTTTCTCGACCATCTGGTGATCGCCTTCGCCCCCGGCGGCAGACATGTCCATCGGGTCGAGGTGCATGAACAGGGTGGGGATTTCACCCGCATCACCTTTCACACCACCAGGGTCAACGAGCCGCTTTCCGACAACCTTTTTGATCCTTCATGACTTTTTCCGCGCTGGTCTCAAGCCTTTTTCGTTGTTTGGAACGACGCCGCCCACTGCTTTTCACGGTTGTGATCATTATTCTTGCCGGGGGTCTGTTCGGCTTTTTCAGGTTGCGGATGCAGGAGAACATTGCCGCGATGCTTCCCGACAGCGGCCGTGTGGCGGCAACTTTTCAACTTCTTGAGAAAGCTCCTTTTGCCCGCAAAGTGGTGATCAGCATCGAAGGGAATGAAGAGACCTCCCAGGCCGCACTGATCGATGCTGTGGATCGGCTGGCCGAGGCACTTGATCCCGCCCTTTTCCCGGTGGTGGTAAGCGGTCCCGACTTCCGTTCGCAGCAGTCTCTGCTCCCCTGGCTGGTTTCAATTCTTCCATCCCTGGTAACCGAACAGGAACTGCAGGTGCTCCGAAGGGAACTGGACCGGGAGGAAATTTCATTTCGCCTGCGGGAAAGCTACCGTCAGCTTCTCGGCCCCGAGGGGTGGGCGCTCAAGGGAATCATCCGGCAGGATCCGCTGGGCTTGCACCGGTTGCTGTTTCAGAAATTGCGATTACTCAACCTGGTGCCGCAGGCTCGACTGGTTGATGGGCATTTTCTCAGCCAGGATGGCAAAAGCGCCCTGATTGCCGCGAAAACTCCGATAGCGATGACCGATTCGGCCGGTTCGGAAAAATTGCTCAATGCTTTTCTGCAGGCCCGGAAAGTTCTTCCGGAGTCCATTCAGGGCACCCTGGTCAGCGGTCACCGCTATGCGGTCGCCAACGCCAGGGCCATCCGCGGTGATTTGTGGTTGATTCTGAGTTGTTCCTTGCTGGCCCTGGCGGCCATTTTTATCATTTTTCTGCGGCGTCCCCAGGCGATATTCGTTTTTCTTGTTCCTCTGTCGGTGGTTTGCCTTGCTGCGGTAGCCGTCGGCGCCGTCTACCGGGAAGTGTCGGCGGTTACCATCGGTTTCGGCGCGGTGCTGCTGGGAATTTCGGTCGATTTTGGTCTTCATGTCTATTTTGCCCTGGGCAGCGGAAAAGAGGATGCCGCAACACTGGTCGGCAACGTGGCTCGACCCGTGGTTTTTGGCGGTCTGACCACGGTTTCGGCTTTCGCGGTTCTGCTTTCTTCCGATCTGCCCGGGCAACGTCAGCTGGCGCTTTTTTCCATTACAGGCATTACTGCGGCCCTGCTGCTGGCACTGATCGTTTTGCCCCATCTGCTGCCTCTGGGAAAGGAGAACAGTATTCCAGACCGGCAGAAAAGTGACGGTGGCGGACGGTTTTTGGTAATAGCTCTTTGGGCGGGCCTATTGATCCTGGCTGGCTGGCAGGTTCCGAAGGTGACCGTGGATGGAGATCTGGCTGGAATGGGTATGATTCCTGAGGAACTTGCCGCCGACGAAGCGCGATTGCGCCACACGTGGGGTGATGTCAGAGGGCGGGCGATGATCTGGTCGCTCGGTTCTGATCTGGAGGAGGCGCTGGCCGTCAGTCACCGGCTATACCAGCAACTGGCGGCTGAAGTGGCCTCCCCGGATCTGGTTGCCCTGGCGCCGCTGCTGCCACCTTTGGCGGTCCAGGAAAACAACCAGCGGCGATGGCGCCGATTTTGGGCCGGCGGGGAAGGGGACCGGATTCTCTCCACTTTGGCTCGGGAATCGGCGGCGTTGGGTTTTTCGTCCCAGGCTTTTGCTCCTTTTATCGATGGTTTGGGCAGAGCGGCGCCTTTGGCGACAGTGGACGGTTTCCGCTCCGTCGGGTTGGCAGAGATAGTCGACGCCCTTTTGGTTTCCTTTCCTGACGGCCGTTGCGGGGCGCTGACCCTGATTCCGGAAACAAGCGCCCATCTTGCCGCCGCTGAGCGGGTGCTGATGGGCTTCCCTGAGGCGCGGTTGGTTTCCCAGGGGCGTTTCCGAACCGCCATCGGGGACGCAATCCAGGAGGATTTTGTCCGTTTTATCGCCATCGCCGGATTCGTGGTGTTTGTCCTGGTATCATTACTTTTTCGGCGGCCCGGGAGGATTCTTGCGGCGCTTACCCCGGTGGTCACCGGTCTTGTGGTCATGCTCGGGATCATGGGATTCTTCGCTTGGCCTCTCAATCTGTTCAATATCATCGCCGCTATCCTGGTCATCGGGCTTGGGGTCGATTACGGAATCTTTATGGTTTGCCGTCAGAGTCAGGGAACCGCCTGTGGTACCGAACGGGCGGTGCTGGTTTCCGGACTGACCACTCTGGCGGGATTCGGGGCGCTGGTTCTGGCCCGTCATCCGGCCCTTCATTCCATCGGCGTGACGGTTCTCCTCGGCATCGGCGCCGCCATACCCGCGGCGCTCTACGTCATTCCGGCCCTTTACGGTAAGAGGACATCATGAGGAGGCTGGCCGTCGGGCTCCTGTCGGTGATACTGCTGGGCGGATGCTCCTCGCTGGATATCCGGCCCTCAGACTCAAGTCCGGCCCCTCCCGGTTTGGCCGTCTACGAACTGAAAGATAACTTTTGCCAGGGAGCGTCCGGCCTCCTTCGATTCCGGCAGACGGCCCGTTTCACCTTTCGCGGCCGGAACGCTTCCATGTTCGGGATGATGGAACTCGATCCGGGTTCACGCCGGGCCCGGCTGGTGGCTGTCAATGAACTCGGCATCAAGCTTTTCGACCTGGAAGTTGCCGAGGAGGAAGTTATTGAACATTTTGTTATCCCGGAGCTGTCCCGTTTTCCCCGCTTCGGGGAAGCGGTGGCCACTTCTCTGCTGAGAATTTTTCTGGCCCCTTGTCCAATGCCGGGAAAGGATCGTGTTACTTTTACGGGGGGTCGTTACCTTGTGTCCGGAAAACGGGGGGAAGGTACGGTTCACTTTCTTTTCGGAGAATCCCATGCCGCGATGATTGAAAAAAGCATGACTGGACGCCGGGAAAACTGGCGGGTGATTTATCGGGACCATCGCCGATTCCAGAATCGGTTTATCCCTTATGATATGGTGCTGATCGATAAGGCGGCCGCTTATCGGCTTGAACTGAAAATAACGGATGTGAGAGCGGGTTATGAGCATATTGATTGAGGAGGTATCTCTGGCAGCGGTGACGAATGTGACCATAGACGAAAAAGGACGGCATTCCCGCACCTTCCGTTTTCCTGCCGGTTTTGTCGGTTTTGGCGGGCACTTTCCCGACCAGGCGATTCTGCCGGGAGTTGTTCAGCTGGTGGCCGCCCAGAATGTGGCGCAAAACGGACCGGCGGCGGACAAGGTTTTGAAAAGGGTTGAAAACGCCAAATTTCTTCTCCGGATTGGACCAAAGGAAGATGTCTGCGTTTCCTGCCGTTTTTCGCAAAAAGGAAATGAAACCGTCGCCGAAACTCGGGTGGAGTGCAACCGGGGAGTGGCCGCCCTTTTCAACCTGGTTTATTCAACGGGAAGTGAGGAGTCATGAACAAGCCTTATTTTTCCCTTCGGGCTGGCGACCCTCCCGCCTTGCGGACCTCCGTCGAAAGGGTGGTTCGTTTCGAGGAGGTTGATCCCCTGGGGATCGTCTGGCATGGACGATATCCCGGTTACTTCGAGGATGCCCGCGTCGCTTTTGGGCAAAAATACGGGATCGGCTATCTCGATTTTTACCAACGCAAGGTGCTGGCGCCGATTCGCAAGATGCATGTTGATTATCATCACCCCTTGACGTTCGGGGAACGTTTTTCCATCGAAGGGATACTGCACTGGTCGGAAGCGGCTCGCCTCAATTTCGAATTTGTTCTGAGAAATCGCCAGGGGGAGGTCGTCACTACCGGTTATACCGTGCAGATGATGATGGATGAAGAGCATAATCTGTTGCTCACCCTGCCTCCTTTCTATCTTGATTTTCTCGCCCGATGGCGAAGCGGGTCATTGTTTTGAACGAAGTCGTCATTTGTGCCGCAGCTGCTGTTACCGCCCTGGGCGACACCTTGGATCAAACCTGGGAACGGCTCCTGAAAGGGGAGTGTGGCATTCGTCCGGTGACGCGTTTCGACACCTCCGGATATGCAGCCGCGGCGGCGGCCTGCGTTGCCGATCTTCTTCCGGCGGCCAATGGTTCCCGGTTGCCTATTTTGCTGGAGCGATTGCTGGACGGTTTTGGTACCGTGCCGGTGGAATGTATGCTTCTCACGGCGTCCACCAAAGGTGAGATCGACCTGTTGGAGCGGTTCCGGCGAGGCGAGGTTATCGACCGGCAGAAACTGTTGCCGGAAACCTTTTTACACCATCTGCGGCGGATGACCGGGCTCCGTGGTGAGGTTGTCAATATTCAAGCCGCCTGTGCCTCATCCACCTTGGCGCTGGGGAGGGGAGCAGGGATTATCGCTCACGGCCTGGCGGATGCGGTACTGGTGGTCTGCTGCGATCTGGTGAGTGAATTCGTTTTCAGCGGATTTTCCGCTCTCCAGGCTCTATCCCCCGGTTCTTGCCGGCCATTTGACCGGCATCGTGACGGTCTCTCCCTCGGCGAAGGGGCGGCTGCTCTGCTGCTCATGAACCGAAACAGGGCGGTACGGGAAAAACGTCCGGTGTTGGCCCGCCTGTTGGGATGGGGGGCGGCCAACGACGCCAACCATATAACCGCCCCGGCCCGCGACGGTGGCGGACTGATTCTGGCCGTTAAGCGCGCTCTGGAGAGGTCGGGGATTTCTCCCGGGGAAGTGGCCGGTATCAGCGCCCACGGGACCGGGACAGTCTTTAATGACCTCATGGAACTGACCGCTTTTCGTACCCTGTTTGGCGAAAGAAAATTGCCTCTGCACTCGGTCAAAGGCGCCACAGGTCACACTCTCGGCGCCGCCGGGGGAATTGAAGCCGCCCTTGCCGTACGTTCCCTTGAAAGCGGGCTGCTGCCGCCGACCGTCGGCCTTCAAAATGCTGAGCCGGGGGCCGAAGGTTGCGTCGACAACCAGGCATTGCCCTTTTCCGGGAAGGTGCTGCTCAGCACCAATTCCGGTTTCGGCGGCATCAACGGGGCGCTGATCCTGGGGCGGGAGGATTGGCGATGAAAGCTTTTGTGACCGGACTTGGCTGGGTCACCTCCGCGGGCATGGGCCGGGGGCGTAGCGGAGATCGATTCGCCTTTGGCAAAGGGGAACTGCCGATTCTTTCCCGGCAGCGGATTTTTGCCGATCCTTATCCCCGTTTCGGGAGGCTTGATGATTTCAGCCGTTTGGGTTTGGCAGGCATTGCCCTCGCCCTGGCCGACGGCGGCTTCGATCACTGCCATGATAAACGGAACATCGGCCTTTTCGCCGCCACCATTCTAGGCTCTATGGCTACGGACATTACCTATTTCGATTCTCTGCTCCCCGAACGCGGGGGGCTGGCCAGTCCCAATCTTTTCGCCTACACCCTCTCCAGCACTTTCCTGGGGGAAGCTGCAATCCGTTTTGGCCTGTCAGGGCCTGGATTCGTGGCCAACTTGACTGGAAAGGGGGAACTTGATCCTTTTGTTCTTGGTTTGGAAGGGATTGCCTTCAATGATTGTGAATCGGCTGTCTGCGGTTTTTGCAATACTTCGGTACCGTCCGTTGATCCTTCGAACGGGCAACCAGAGGGTGCGCTTTTTCTGGTGTTGGAGAGATCTGGCCTTGCCGGGGGCCATTCCTACGGAATCTTGTGCCGGCAGCCGGACGGCCAGATCTTTGTCGACGATGTTCCTGTCCCAGATTGCCAGAAAATGGTTGAGGTTCTGCAGTCCAATCTGCCGGAACATAAATGAAAAAATGAATTCTCTGATATGACGGAAGGATTAGGGAGAAGCTTGATGAGAATGCAATTGATTTATCCCCGCTGGCCCAAGCTGGAACGGCAGACGGAGTTTCATCTGCCTCCCCATGGGCCCGTGGTTTTTGCCGCCTGCGTTCCGCGGGAGGTGACTCTGGAGTTCACCGACGAAAATCTTGAAGCCATCGATTTCGATCGGGGAGCGGACCTGGCAGCCATTTCCGTCATGCTGACCGCCCAGTTGCCGCGGGCCTTTGAAATCGCCGCCGAGTTCCGCCAGCGGAAGATCCCCGTCATTATGGGCGGCATTGCCGTTATGCTTCATTCGCAAGAGGCCGCCCTTCACGCCGATGCGGTTTTTCTGGGAGAGGCGGAGGGGCGCTTCGAACAGGTTGTCGACGATTTTCACCGTGGACAGCTCCGCAGATGTTACGACTACATGAATGATCCGCCCGACATCGCCACCGTTGGCATCGCACGGCGCGACCTCCTTAAGCGCGATCTCTACAACTATCGCGGCGTCCAGATGCTCGATCTGGTTCATGCCTCGCGCGGCTGCAAATTTAATTGTTTTCCCTGCTGTACCGGATTTCTGGGAGGTAAGCGTTTCCGCCCCCGTCCGGTTCAGAAGGTGATCGAGGAAATGGAGACGATACACAACAACCGCTTGTTCATCGTCGACAACTCTCTGGCCCAGGACCGCCAATGGCTGAAAGAACTCTTTACCGCCATGGCGCCTCTTAGGAAAAAATGGGTCAGCCATCCGATTCTGGATGACGATGAAATTCTCAAGTTGGCAGCCGACGCAGGGGCCTGGTACGTCTATCAGGCGGTGTTCGACACCTCGGAGGTGATTCGCCGGCGCATCCGACGGCTCAGGGATCATGGCATCTGTGTTGAAGGAACCATCATTCTCGGCACTGACGACCAGGATGAAGACGCCATTAAGCGCCTGGTCGACTTTCTTCTCGAGGTTGAACTCGACGTGGCCGAATTCACCATTTTGACGCCTTTTCCCCACTCACCGATTCGTCGCCGGATGGAACTGGAAGGGCGGATTCTCAGTAACGACTGGAACCGCTATACGGCGGACAAGGTGGTTTTTCAACCGAAGAAGATGTCTCCGGTACGATTGCAGGAACTTTATTATTATGCCTGGGATACTTTCTATGCCGGCGGCGGCCATCAACTCAAGATGGGTGAACTTTTCAAGCGGGTGGTCAAACGGGAGATGGAGGACGGCACCTATCATCGCTTCGATCCGAAAAGAAGTCGGACTTTTCGAAAGGAAACGAGGGTTGTCAAAAGATGAGCCGAATCTTCCTTCTTTCAACCAACGTGACCGTTGATCCCTACCCGGTCTACCCTTTGGGGATGGCGGTGCTGGCAGGTGCCCTGACCGCCAAGGGTCACCAGGTTTTTCAGTACGATTTCCTTGCCGGCGGATGTGATGAAGCTCTCTTGCGGCGCGCGATTGAAGAATTTCATCCCGATCTGGTCGGTCTCTCGCTGCGCAATATCGACAATGTCGACTCATTCAGCGGCGGCAACGGCTGGTATCTCGCCCAGGCCCGGGACCAGGTGAAACTTGTCCGTAAGGCGACCGGCGCCCCTCTGGTGGTGGGCGGGCCAGCGTTTTCCATCATGCCGGAAGCGATCCTTGATTATCTGGGGGCTGATTACGGCATCGTCGGGGAAGGGGAAAGAGCTCTCTGCGCCCTGATCGATCGGCTGATGTCTGGAGAAACGATTCCGCCGCTTTTCGTCGATTCCGGTCCGGCGCTGAAAAGGGAGGAAATGGCCGCGCCCCTGTATCGTCAGGACCTGGTCGAGTTTTATGTCGGCCGATCCGGCATGATCAACCTCCAGACGAAGAGGGGATGTCCCTTCGTCTGCGCCTACTGTACCTATCCTTTTCTGGAAGGAAACCGGTTTCGTCCCCGCGACCCGGCGGCGGTGGTGGAGGATCTCCGGGGTATTCGCCGCGATCACGGAAATCCGACGGTTTTTTTCACCGATTCGATTTTCAACGATTCCGAGGGGCACTACCTCGTTTTGGCCGAAGAGATCATCCGCAGCCAGATCAATGTCCGCTGGTGCGCTTTTTTCCGTCCCGCCGGAATGGGACGCCCCGAACTGGCGCTGCTCAAACGCTCCGGTCTTTATGCTCTGGAACTGGGAACCGATGCCGCCAGCGATGCTACCCTGTCGGAATTGGGCAAGGGATTTGCTTTTTCGGAGGTGCTCAGATTCAATGAGGATTGTCTGGCGGAAAGGCTTCCTTGTGCTCATTTCATCATATTCGGCGGACCTGGGGAAACCGCCGCGACGCTGGCCGTGGGCCTGAAAAATATCGCTGCTTTGGGCCCCTCCGTGGTCTTTGCTTTTTCGGGCATTCGCATTCTCCCGGGCTCTCCCCTTTGTGAACGGGCGCGGCGGGAAGGTGTCATAACTGCCGGCCAGTCACTTCTTGAGCCGTTTTACTACCATTCGCCGTCAATTGATATCGACAGCATGAACGAACTTATCAGGCATTCATTTCAGGGTTTCCGGCAGCGGATATTCCCTCCTTCCGATGGTCAGGTGCGGATGGAGGTGATGCGTCGTTTCGGTTTTAGCGGCATCCTTTGGGACCGTTTGGTTTCCTTCGCAGGCAAGGGTGGCCGGGGGAGAGAACAGTGCGCCGTAATTCCTTGAAAGGCAACGCAATTCTCTTTATTCATCCGCTCGGTTATCGGCCCGAGCGGGCCCGGCGGGACATTTCCCGACTTGCCAACCTCATGCCGCCGCTGGGGCTGGCTTCCCTTAGCGCTTACCTGGAACAAAGGGGCATCGAAACGAGGATCATCGACTGTTTCGCCCACCCCGATGATTATTCCCTGCTCCGGCGGGCTCTGCGGGAGTTCCGTCCCTCTTTCGTCGGTTTCAGCTGCACCACATCGAATTTTTTGGATGGTGTCCGACTGGCGGCCCTGGCGCACACGGAACTTTCCGGCATTCGAACCGTTTTCGGTGGCCCTCATGTCTCGGCTCTTCGCGAGGCGATTGTGCGCGATTTCCCGGAGGTCGATTTCGTGGTGGTCGGGGAGGGGGAAGAGACCCTGGCCGAACTGATCGCCGCCGACGGGGAAGGGGCCGAGCGGATTCCCGGCGTGGCCTGCCGCCGGAAGGGGGAGGCGGTTTTTTCCGGCTTCCGGGAAACGGCCTTGGAACTGGACAGCCTGCCGTTCCCGGCTTACGAAAAGCTCAGTGGCTACCCGGCAGCCTACCGGCTCCCCATCTTTAACTATCCCCGCACCCCCAACAGCAGCTGCATATCGAGCCGTGGCTGCCCTTACGCCTGCAGCTACTGCGACCGCTCGGTGTTCCGGCGCACCTTCCGCTACAACTCGGCTGCCTATCTTTACGAGCATCTGAAATATCTGCAGCAGCGTTTCGGTATCCGCCATATCAACTTTTACGATGATCTGTTCACCTTTAACCGGAGTCGGGTCGAGGAATTCTGCCAAATGATGGTCGACAGGCCGCTGGGCATGACCTTCAACTGCGCGGTGCGCGCCGAACACGTTGATTCCGAACTTTTGATCCGGATGAAAGAGGCGGGCTGCTGGATGGCAAGCCTCGGCATCGAAACCGGCGATCCCGAACTGCTCGCCCAACATCGACAGAACGCCGATCTGGAGATGCTTGCCGACAAGGTCCGGGTCATCAAGAAGGCCGGTATCCGCGTCAAGGGATTGCTGATGATGGGCCTGCCGGGAGAAACGGAGGAGAGCATCCGGCGCAGCATGGCCTATGTCTACTCTCTTCCCATCGACGATTTCAACCTGGCCAGGTTTACCCCGTTTCCCGGTTCTCCCCTCTATGAACGGATTCATGAGTTGGGCCGCTTCCAAGAAGACTGGGAACGGATGGACTGTCTGCGGTTCTGTTTCATCCCT
The DNA here is from genome assembly GCA_012512925.1 of Desulfuromonadaceae bacterium. Lineage (GTDB taxonomy): Bacteria > Desulfobacterota > Desulfuromonadia > Desulfuromonadales > JAAYDE01 > JAAYDE01. The sequence continues at coordinate 6,727 of JAAZDE010000133.1, read as the reverse complement.
CACGGGATGCACCGCGAACGTCTGGAGGAACTGTTCACGGAATTCTACAAACGCCATTTCCAGCGCCCCGGGGTACTGATGGGCTATGTCGCCATGCTGTGGCGTTCCCCCGATAGCTGGAAGCGATTTCTCCTCAATCTCGGGGATTTCCTGCGCTTCGCCCGCAGCAGCCAACGGCTGGGGAGGGAGGGCGGCGATGGCTGATATGTTTCGGCTTCTGGTGGTGATTCCCCTGTACAATCATGGCCGGACGGTGCGCAAGGTGGTGGAGCGGGCCCTGGCCATCCATGCCGATTTGCTTGTGGTGGATGACGGTAGCTCCGACGGCGGCGCCGACACTCTGTCCGGCCTGGCGGTGGAAATAGTCCGCCATGAGGTCAATTTCGGCAAGGGCGTCGCCATTCTGACCGGGGCCAGGGAAGCTCGGAAGAGGGGAATGACCCATATCGCCACTATCGATGCCGACGGCCAGCATAACCCGGCTGATCTGCCTGGACTGGTGCAGGTGAGCCGGAAAAATCCGCTGGCGATTGTGGTCGGAAAAAGAAACTTTGAGCAGGCGGAAGTGCCTCGATCGAGCCGGTTCGGCCGAAATTTCTCCAATTTCTGGCTGCGTTTGCAAACCGGTGTTTCCCTGGGTGATACACAGAGTGGTTTTCGTATCTATCCGTTGATGGTGCTGGAAAAGCTCAGTTTGAACGAAAAACGATTTTCCTTCGAGATCGAGGTGCTGGTGAAAGGAGCCTGGGCCGGGGCTTCCCTGCGTGAAGCGGAAATCTCCGTTCATTACCCTCCCCAGGGAGAACGGATTTCCCATTTCCACAGGCTTCGGGATAACCTCCGGTTGTCTCTGCTCAACACCCACCTCACCATGCGTTCGGTCCTTCCCTGGCCCCATCGCAAAATCATAATCGAAAATGGGAAAAAAGAGGCGATCAGCGTATTGCGACCGATCCGCTCCCTGCGCACTCTGTTGACGGAAAATACCACTCCCGGCCAGTTGGCGGCAGCCGGGGCGCTCGGGGTTTTTCTCGGTGCCGTGCCGCTGATCGCCTTTCACACCCTTGCCGTTCTTTTTGCCGCCGGTTTTCTGCGCCTTAACAAGGTGGCGGCGGTCAGCGCCAGTCAGCTCTGCATGCCCCCCATCGTCCCGGCGCTCTGCATCGAAGCCGGCTATTTCATGCGCCACGGCGAATTTCTGACAGAAATCTCTTTGCGGACTCTGGGTTATCAGGGATTGGAAAGGCTCTATGAATGGTTTCTCGGGTCTCTTGTGGTCGGACCGATCCTTGCCGTGACCGTCGGTCTTTTCATCTATCTCCTGGCTTTGATGGTGCGAAAGGAGCGCCATGCCCAAGGTTGAGGGAAAAAAAGAAAAACCACAGGGCCGCTGGAGCAGCCGCAGCGTCGGCCGTCCCTGGCAACACCGTTTTTTTTACCTTCTGATTCGTTTTGGAGGGAGGCGGGCCGCCTATTTTTTCCTTTATTTTGTGGTCGGGTATTATATTCTGTGCCGTCCCGACCAGCGTCGAAAGGCGCATTTCTATCTTCGCCGGCGCTTCCCCGACGTCACCCCAGGTGAGCTGCTTGTTCATGATTTTCGAATGTTTCTGTCCCTCGGCCGGGTGTTGATTGACCGGGCTGCGGTGGGGATTCTCGGTCCGCAGGCCGTGACATTTACCATTACCGGCAAGGAGGAACTTCTTGCTCTGGTCGCTGAACATAAAGGTCTGATCCTGATGACCGCTCATGTCGGCTGTTGGCAGGGGGCGATGTCCGCCCTGGCGTTTCTCCATCTCCCCGTCGCTCTTTTGATGCAGCGCGAGGAAGGAGACATCGACCGGCATTTTTTTGAGCATGGCGGGATTGCCTCTCCTTACCGGATAATCGATCCCCGAGGTTTTCTTGGTGGTTCGCTGGAAATGCTGGAGGTGCTCAAACGGGGCGAAGTGTTGTCGATGATGGGTGACCGTTTTCAGGGGAGCGACCGAAACGTCACGACGGTCAAGTTTCTGGGCGGAAACATTCGCCTGCCCTTTGCCGCTTACAAATTGGCCTCAGTGACCGGAGCCCCGATCGGTGTGCTGGTGTCGGCCAAGACCGGTCCTGACGCCTACCGGATATTTCTGGCCGGAGTGATTCGGGTGCCGCCGGGTCTGGGACGAGAGAAGGAGGCTTTCTCTTTATACGCAGCCCGTTTCGCCCAAATTCTGGAAGATTACGTTCAGGAATATCCTTACCAGTTTTTTAATTTTTACGATCTGTGGGAAGCCGAAATAGGATAGTTTTCCGGCAAGGAGTGACCAAAAAATGTCGACCAAAGAAAAAATCAAAAAAATTCTGGTGGAAGAGCTCAATCTTGAGGATATAACTCCGGAGGAGATAATGGACGACGCCCCGCTGTTCGGCGACGGCCTGGGACTCGATTCCCTCGATGCGGTCGAGTTGGTGGTTCTGGTCCAAAAACACTTTGGCGTGGAAATCAAGGATATGGATGAGGGGCGGCCGGCTCTTCAGTCGGTCGATTCGCTGGCCGCTTTCATAGAGGCCAAGAGCCGATTATGACCCTCGGTAGGTCTGTCGCCGTCACCGGCGCTGGTTGTCTGTGCGCCGCCGGAGCCAATCTCCAGGCCTCGTTAAAGGCGCTTTTTTCTGGAATTCGAATCCCCGCGCCTCCCAGCCTGTTCCGCACTTCACATTCTCTATCCCACCCGGTTTTTGAAGTTCCCGAATCCTTTTTTCCCCAGGAACTCCCGGCAGAGAACGATGCGCTCCGCACCGCACGTTTGGCCATAGCCGCCGCCGGGGAGGCCTTCGCCGACGCTGGTTGGCGTTCCGCCGACCTGGCCTCGCTCCGTGTCGGCGTAGTCATCGGCACCACCGTCGGCAGCGCCATGAACAACGAGGGCTTCTATCGTGAGTTCCGGTGCGGAGGAGACCCCGACATGGCTCCCATACGGCGATTTCTGCGCAGCAATCCGGCTGCCGCCGTGGCTCGGCATTTCGGATTGAACGGCCCTCTGCAAACCGTCGTCAATGCCTGTTCCTCGGGTAGCGACGCCATCGGCATTGCCGCTCAGTGGCTGGAGGACGGAATCTGCGATCTGGCGCTGGCCGGCGGCGCCGACGAATTATGCCGAACTACCTGCAACGGTTTCATTTCGCTGATGATCAGTGCCAACGAAGCGGTCCGTCCCTTTGACCGCTGCCGCCGGGGGCTCAATCTGGGCGAGGGGGCAGGATTGCTGGTGCTGGAAAGCCCGTCTCTGGAACAGCTGCGCCCCGGGCGGGTGCGGGCCCGCCTGGCAGGTTATGGGGCCGCCTGTGATGCCTATCATCTCACCGCCCCCCATCCCCAGGGAACCGGTCTGAAACGGGCCCTGGCGGAGGCCCTGGGATGCGTGGAACCGGAGGCAATCGCTTTTGTCAACGCCCACGGAACGGGAACTCCTGATAACGATCGGGTGGAAAGCATAGTGCTGGCCGAAATGCTGCCGGGAATACCTTTTCATTCCACCAAGGGGTTTACCGGGCATACCCTCGGTGCCGCGGGAGGGATCGAGGCCGCCTTTACCGTTGCCTGCCTGGGCATGGGGAAAATCCCCGCCAGCATCGGCTGTGACGAAACGGATCCTGAGCTGCCGGCGGCGCCGGTTCGCCATGTGACGGCTACTCCCGGGCGATTTGCCGTCTCCCAATCCCTTGCTTTTGGCGGCAACAATGCCGTGCTGCTGTTCGAAAAGGGGGAACGTTCATGAAAGCGGCGGGAATCCGGGGGGTCGGCCTGGTCGGTTCCTTCGGCTGCGGCACGGGCGCCCTTGAAAACAGTCTTCGGAAGGGACCGAAGCCTCCGGAAGACCTTGTATTTTTTGTCTCGGGAAGGGAGCGAAGAATCCCCGTTCACGCCGTCGACACCAGTCCTTTGGATAATTTTGTATCAAAAAGGGAAATTCGGCGCATCGATCATTTTTCGCGGATGGCTCTTCTCGGCGCTTTTCTGGCCCTGGAGGACAGCGGTCTTACCGATGCCTCCAGGGATAGCCTGGGGCTGATCATCGCCACCGGCTACGGAGCGATTCGGACCACTTTCGCTTTCCTCGATTCGGTTCTTGTTGACGGAGATTCCTTCGCATCGCCCACCCTGTTTTCCAATTCCGTTCACAACGCTGCGGCGGCCCACGTCGCCATCCAACTGAAAATCACCGGGCCCTCCCTCACCGTGAGCCAGTTCGAGATGTCGGTCTCCTCCGCCTTGCTGACGGCGCTGCGCTGGTTGGACCAAGGGCGCGTGGAAAGGGTGTTGTTCGGAGGAGTGGATGAGGTTTGCTCGGTTATCGGTTATTGTCATGAGCGTTTTTTCGGGGATTCCGGTGGGCGAATTCAACCCTTTGCCGCGAATCGCCATACCGCCGTGGCCGGGGAGGGGGCGGCCTTTTTCCTTCTGGATCGCCAGGAAGAATCCCGTTACGGGCTGATTACCGAGGTTCGCCAGGGAAGGATAACAAAAGCCGTTCCTTTTCCGGAGAAGGGCTCCTACATTATCAATGCCGACGGCCATCCCGGCTGTTTCTCCCTTTATCGGCAGCTTTTTAGGCCTGAAGCCGAGGTGGCGGCCTTTGCCAACCATTACGGCAGTTTTCCGTCAGGGCAATCCTTTGATCTGGCCATAGCGGCCCTGGCATTGCGGAACGGCATCTTTCCTTCCATCTCTGGTCAGGAAGAAATGCCGAAAGGTTGGCGCTATCCGGGAGTGGTCGGAAAAAAGGGGATAACCTGCCTCAAATGCGACGGTGAGGGTTACCTTGGGGCTATCGGTTTGAAAGGGGGCTGATATGTTCAGCGAAAAAAAGATGGCGGTGCTTTCGATAATCTTGCTTTTTTCATTGCCGTTGGCCCTGTGGGCCAACGATGAAATCGTCCCCACCCGTTTTGGCACCGGTCTCAATTATGGGCTGGTCTATGATCCCGGGAATGAGATCGATTTCATTCAGGTCTCGTTTTTCGCCCTTTTCGATTATGATGCCGTCTGGTTCCATCGGGCGCCGGAAGCGTTGCGTTTCAAGGTGGAAGGTGTGGCGGGAGCGACCGTGACTCCATGGGTAAGGGGTATGGCTTCCATCAACATGCTGGCTCTGTACTTTCTCGATCCGCTTCGCGGCAAATCTCTGCGCCCCTATATCGAAGGAGGGATCGGCATTATCTATAATGATTTTCAGGTGGATGGGCAAGGATTGCGGTTTAATTTCAATCCTCAGGCGGGGATTGGAACGGAGCTCGATCTGGGGCGCGCCGGTACCTGGTTTGCGGCGGTACGCGCCCACCATGTCTCCAACGGCGGTTTGCACACGGACAATCGGGGGCTCAACTCGGTGCTTTTCGGCGTCGGAAGGTTTTTTTAAATACCGGCAGAAACAGGTTTCTCGGAGAAATAAAAGGTTTTTCCTGTCAACTCAGCGACAGCAGAATCGGTGCCAGAAGTTTTTCGTCGATCATGGGATGGCGTGTGGGGTTGATCAGGCGGCAGGCGGCAACCTCAATCCCCCTTTTCTTCAGTTCCTCCCGATTCAACCTGCCGGGATAACCGGCGAATTCATTGTCCAGCAGAACCAGATTGAGAACCTCGTGGTCGGCGATGCCCTTGGGGTCGTCTTTTTTCAGGCAGATGAGAAGTTCCTCCACCTGATCGGGTAAGGTTTTTCCAAACAATTCGGGATCTTTGCAGGTGTTGGGAATGAACACCTTGGGGCAGGGGTTGGCGCGGATGGCGGCGCCCATGCCGCTGGAGAGCAAATTGACCAGCAGACTGCTGTAAAAACTGCCCATGGGGTAGCAGATCAAGTCGGCTTCGGCAATCAATTCGACGATCTTTTCGGCGACGGGAATCTCCAGTTCGATGGGGTCTTCGAGGGAAGGGGTCAGGAAAATCCGCCGGATCGGGTGGCGGATCGGGGGAACTTCTTTCCCGGTCAAGCGGTGCTGGCCGATCAGGATGTCGCCGTTTTCCAGTTCCGCCGCCAGGTAAAGGTGGTAATCGGTGACCGGACGGACCTTTCCCCGGACATGAACGAGGTTGGAAAACAGGCAGATGATCGGATCAAGTTGACGGCGCTGCTCCAGATAACCGCTGGCCAGGATGAGGTTGCCGATACTGGCCCCCCTCAGGTCGAAACCTCTCGGCATCTGCTGCAGGAATTTGTCGAGAAAAGTGCCGATGATGGTCCTCATCGGTTCGCAGACGACGGAGACCAGGGGATGGTCGCCCCTGCCCATGGCTTCGATTTCCCGGCGGAGAAGGGCAGGCGCGGCTGTTTTGTCCAGGCGGTGACTGAAAAGACGGAGAACCGCCGGATTGCCGCTCCAGCTGCGGTCGGCCAGGGCCAACAGGCGTTGGCGCAGATCGCCGACCGCCGGCATGTCGAAGGCCTCGCGCAAAATGGCGGAGCTGCCGCCGGAATCCATGGTGGTCACGATATGGATGGAGTTGTGGGTGTATTGAATCAGTTCTTCACTGGTTTCCCGTAATGAGCTGCCGCCGCTGAAAAACAGGATCTTCGGGCCGAGTTGGGGACTGTGCCGATAGAGATCGAGACGGCCGGGTTCAGAAATTCTGATTTTTTGTGAAAGAGAGGATTTCATGGTACCCGTGGGAAGATGAAAATGGGTCAGCAGATGCGGGGAAGTTGTTCTCCTGAAAGCATATCGACGATTCGCCTGCCGCCGATGGCGG
>JAAZDE010000132.1 GCA_012512925.1 Desulfuromonadaceae bacterium | reverse complement strand
GCCCCTCCCCCAAAAAACGGAATACAGAACAAAAATTTTCTTCCTGCCGAAACCGAAGCAAAAGAGACTGTTCAGCCAAGGTCGCCGCTGTGCTATCCTGCCGGGAATTGTCTTTGAACCATAACCGGCCGTTTCCCGATGCCCGCAAACGAAAAACACCCGTCCTTCTTTGATACCCATGTCCACCTGGAGGAATTCGACCCTCTCGGCACCGAGCTGGCGGCCGCCCGGAGCGCCGGCATCGGCCATTTCCTGATCCCCGGCGTGGCTCCTGCGGGGTGGGATCGAATCCTGGCGGCGGCCCGCGCCGCCGCCGAGGTCTGGGCCGCGCCCGGCGTCCATCCCCGGGCCGCCGATCAATGGAATGATGCAACGGCGCATCGCTTAAGAAACCTCCTCGCCGAACCCAAGGTCGCGGCCATCGGCGAAATCGGCCTCGACCGGATGCTTCCCGGCCCCCCCCTCGACATTCAGGAGAGAGCCTTTCGCGCTCAGCTCCGCCTGGCCAGGGAAAACGGCCTGCCGGTGCTGATTCATTGCCGCAAGGCGTGGCGGCAAACTCTCGACATCCTCCGCGAGGAGAAAGCGCCGGAAAGCGGCGGTATCCTCCACGCCTTCTCCGGCAGTTTGGAAACCGCCCTGGAAGGGATTTCCCTCGGCTTCGTCATCGCCTTCGGCGGCCCCCTGACCTACCCCAACGGCCGCCGCATCCCCGAGGTATTAAAGGCGATTCCGGCGGCGGCCATCGTCCTCGAAACCGACGCCCCCGATCTTTCCCCCCACCCTCACCGGGGGGAGCGGAACCGTCCTGTCCATTTGCTGGTGATCGCCCGCAAAACAGCCGAAATACGCGGCTGGACGCTGGCAGAAACCGCGGCGATCACCACCGCCAACGCGCTGCGCATCCTGACCCGCATCAGGAGCGGGAGACCATTATGACGCAGAGATTCTCGCGCTTGCGGCTCCTCTACGGAGCCGAGGGACTGGCCCGACTGACCACCGCCTCGGTGGCGGTGGTCGGGATCGGCGGCGTCGGCGGTTACGCCGCCGAAGCGCTGGCCCGCTCCGGCGTCGGCCGACTGACCCTGATCGATTTCGACGTCGTCGCCCCCTCCAACATCAACCGCCAGATCCACGCACTGGAGGGAACCATCGGCCGCCCCAAGGTGCAGGTCATGGCGGAGCGCTGCCGGGCCATCAATCCGGAAATCGCCGTGGAGCCGATCGGAGAATTTTTCAACGCCGAAAACGCCGAAATTCTCCTCGGCCGTGGCTTCGACGCCGTCCTCGACTGCATCGACACCATCACCGCCAAACTCCTTCTCATCGAAACCTGTTGGAAACGGGGCATCTCCATTTTCTCCTCCATGGGGGCGGCCAACAAGGTGGATGCCACTGCCATCGCCGTCACCGATCTGTTCGATACCCGGAATTGCCGCATGGCGCGAATCATGCGCAAAGAGCTGCGAAAACGGGGGGTCGGTCCGGGGGTGACGGTGGTATACTCCAGCGAAGGATTCCGCCCCAAAGGTGGGAAAGAAACTTCTGCCGAGGTTTTGGATGCCCGTGGGCCGCGAAGACCTTTGGCTCTCGGCTCCTCCTCCTATATCCCGCCCATTTTCGGCCTTACCCTGGCGGGCGAACTGATCCGGTCGCTGACCGAATGAGTAATGACCGAAGCGGCACGGAGGCAAACCAATGGCATTCCAAGGGAGGACAAAAATGACGCGAATATGGCCTATCTTTTCCGTTCTGCTCCCGCTCTCCTGCCTGGTGGCATCTCCCCTCGCGGCGGAGGATTCCCGGCAGGAAAAGCTGACGCGGGGCAACACCGCCTTCGCTCTGGAAATGTACCGGAACCTCGCCGCCCAGGAAGGGAATCTCTTCTTTTCCCCCTACAGCGTCTCCGCGGCCCTGGCCATGACCCAAGCCGGAGCCCGCGGCGCCACGGAACGCCAGATGGCCGAGATTCTCCACTTTGAACCGGGGCAGGCAGAGCTGCATCACACCTTCGGGGATGTCAATCGCCAGCTGACGGCAACGGCCCGGGACAGCGGCCAGAAGCTCAACATCGCCAACGCCCTGGTCCTCACCGGCGGCGGGATCGTCAAGGATTACAAAGATTTGCTTAAAAAAACCTACGACGCCGAGGTTTTCCGGGGAAACCTGGCAGCGATCAACGCCTGGGTTCTGGACAAGTCGGAAGGCCGGATCGAGAAAATCCTGGAAGAGTTGTCCCGCGACTCCGTCTGCACCATCCTCAACGCCGTCTATTTCAAGGGAAGCTGGCAGAACCGGTTCCCGAAAGAGGACACTGTCGATGCCCCCTTCCAGGTTTC
>JAAZDE010000131.1 GCA_012512925.1 Desulfuromonadaceae bacterium | reverse complement strand
TCACCGTCATGACCGGCCTGATGATCGCGGCCCGTCTTTTTGATATTCAATTCTGATTTTATTCTGAACAAATCCGTGGATGCCGATTGTGTTGGCAGGACGGGGAGGTTTCTGTATTTTTTGCTGTCCTGTTCCCATGCTTCAAAAACATCCTCCAAAATGGCCAGTTTCTAAGTTTAAACCTTGGCTGTCAGGAAATGCCTATGGAAACAATTACTTGGAATGAATTTGCGAAAGTAGAGATTCGTGTCGGCCGGATAATCAGTGCAGAGATATTCACCAAAGCAAAAAAACCGGCCTTTGTGCTTTATGTGGACTTTGGTGAGGAGATCGGCGTCAAAAAATCCAGTGCCCAAATCACTCAGCTTTACAGCCCCGAAGAATTGACAGGCAAACTCGTCGTAGGGGTAATCAATTTTCCAAAGAAACAGATAGGACAGATCATGTCTGAATGCCTGGTTACGGGCTTTCCTAACGAATTGGGTGAGGTTGCGCTTTGTGTTCCGGACAAGCCCGTTCCCTTAGGTACAAAGCTGATTTGACCCGGTCCTGTCCACCTCTTTGAAATGTTTGAAATCACAAGGAAAAATATTATCTTTCGCACGTTTGCATCTGCTTTCCCCTGCCCTTCGGACCCTTGATAAAATGACTGTTTCGTGTCAAAAATGGTAAACGTTTTGGATTGAAATTTTCGGGCAGGCGCCTTCATGCTGCGGCCCGGAAAAAAACGTCGGAAAGGGGTTTCCATGTTGCCGAGTTTTTATTGGCTGATGGTGTTGTTTGTCCCGCTGGTGATCGGTGTCGGTTCCGGGTTCACCATGGACAACGAGGACCGTTCTCTGCCTGAACGGTTTTCGGTGGAGGTGTTCCCGGCTGTTCGCAATCAGTATCAAGAGCAGGATGCCGTGGTCTACCATTTCGATGGGGAGCGGGTCAGCGGTTCCTGGCAACGTACTGATTTCATACCGAAACCCGATTCCAAAGGCACTGTTAAATGGGTGACGACCACCCGTATGGAGGGAACCTTCCGCGGCGGGGTTCTCCAGGGGGAGCAGCAGTCGGAATCGGTTTACCTCCGGGATCCGGGGGATTACGGTCCCGATTTCCCTGGCGGCGCGGTCATGCGCCACTTCTACCGAGGGGAGATCGAAGGGCGCCTCCAGCCCGACGGGCGGATCAAGGGCCGGGTCACCACCACCCTCACCCGGCAGCTGGGCCTGAATTACGGGGCCGCGACCGAGGGCGAGGGAACCCGTTACTGGTGGGCGGAACAACCGCTGAACAAACACATCGCCCCGGCAACCCTTGATTACTGGGTTCCCCTTCCCTCGGACGCCTGGTTCAACTCCCGCTACATCCTCGCATCCGGGGCCGAGACCTTCCGGCTGCGCCAGGCCCTGGAGCGGCTCGACCGCTACCTGACCGAGGCGGGAGACAACCTTCTGGCCGGCCGCTACCCCCTGGCCCAGCGCCAGAGCGAAACCATCCGCGCCGAAATCGACAACCTCCGGCAATACGTCGGTTCGGGCGACCGTGCCTCCCGGATCAGTTTTCGTGGGCTGCCCACGGACGACGCCATGATCCGGCGTATCAGACTGCAGTTCATGATGGAGAAATGGAAGGAGGCCTACACCATCGTCAACGAGGCCTTAGGCCAGGTGCAGAAGGAACTCGCCAATCTCCGCGGGATACTTTCCGCCAACGTCTTCAAGTCGATCATTAAAAACTATATCAGCTGGTCCGGCTCCATCCCCACCGACATCGAATCCGGCATCGCCGGCTACTCCCCGATAACCTCCATCGCCGAACTGCCCCGGGGATTCCTCGGCTGGTACGAAGCGGGCCAGAAGGATGCCGGCATTCTCCAGGATCAGTTCCGCAAAAAACGCGCCTTGGAGGAACTCGAGGTTTTTTATGAGAAGAAACGGCACTACATCGTCGACCAGCGAAAAGAGGTGGCCGTCCTGCTGAAAGCACTGGACCAAAGCCCGCTGGCCGGTCTCGACGGCTCGCTTCACGGTTTTTTTTCCAGCCTCGACTGGGCCCCGTGGCTGCCGGGGGCGCAGCGCAGCGAAGCCATGAGGCAACTCCGGGGCAGCCAAAACCCCTAGAGTGCTTCTGGTTTTTCTCTTTTCCACCCCAAAAATAAAAGGGACTATGGAATGTCCCGGTTTTGGCACGGTGTTGCCGAGGTATTGAACAGATGGACAACATACCCATACAGAACCACAAGATGGGAGCTTGGCTGGTTCTTGGAGCGGCGATGCTTTGGGGTACTACCGGCACCGCCCAGGCCTTCGCCCCGGCGGGGTACGACTCGGCCGCCATCGGTGCCCTGCGCCTGTCGGTCGGTGGCGTCGCTCTGCTTCTTCTCGCCCTTTACCGCAAAGAGCTTGGCAACCTGCGTAACTGGAAAATTCGCTCTCTGTTTCTGGCAGCGGCTTTTACCGCCACCTATCAGCTCTGCTTTTTCAGCGCCGTTGCCAAAACCGGTGTCGCTGTCGGAACCGTTGTCGGGATTGGCAGCGCCCCCATCGCCGGGGGGTTGCTCGGTCTTATGTTTCGTGGTGAAAGGCCTGGTAAACGCTGGTTGGCCGCGACGTTTTTAGCCATCTGCGGCTGCACCCTGCTTGGCTTCAGTGATGGCTACGTTGCAGTTGATCCTCTTGGTATCGCCCTGGCCATCGGAGCCGGCGCTGCTTACGCCGCTTATACTCTGATGATTAAAGGATTGCTGGACTATCACAGTCCCAACGCTGTCATGGCCATCGTTGTCTGCCTCGGCGCACTGATGCTGTCGCCGGCCCTGTTTAAAATCGAACCGGGCTGGCTGGCGCAACCCCGTTCGGTAGCTGTTGTCCTCCATCTGGGACTTGCTACCATGGCCCTGTCCTACTGGCTGTTCGCCCGCGGACTGCAAACCGTGGCCGTCGGCAGTGCCGTCACCCTCACCTTGGCTGAGCCGATGACGGCGGCACTCCTCGGGATTTTTGCTCTTGGAGAAAACCTCAACCTGCAGGCGGCAAGCGGAATTATTCTGATTTTTTCCGGACTGGCGGTTCTGGTGATCCGGCGGCGGTTACCCAAACAAGTGCCATACTACAAAAGGCCATGAACCTTGCTCTCTTTTTAACGGCCTCCTGGGTGCTTATTCTCACACCGGGTCCAGACATGATTTACGTCATCACCAGAGGTGTTTCCCAAGGTCGGAAAGCGGGAATGATATCCGCGGTTGGGGTTACTCTGGGGATTCTGGTCCATACCCTTTTTGCCGCATTCGGTCTGGCAATCATTTTAAGAACATCTTCTTTGGCGTTCCTTGCAGTTAAAATCGCTGGCGCCCTCTACCTGATATACCTCGGAATAAAAACCATCAAACAAAAGTCAGATATTTCCTTTAACAAAAAAAAGACCCTGGACGGAACGGGGAAGGTTTTTTTTCAGGGCGTTTTGACTAATTTGTTGAATCCCAAGATAGCCCTGTTTTTTCTGGCTTTTCTTCCGCAATTTGTAATTCCGGACAAAGGCCACGAAAGTGTCCAGATGTTATGCCTGGGGCTTACTTATGCCTTGTTTTGTATTATTTTTCTTGTCTTTGTCGGATATTTTTCAGGAAGGATTGGTTCCTGGCTATCCAGAAAGGGACGGCTGGAGGGGAAAATTCGTTGCTTAAGCGGAAGTGTATTTATCGTATTGGGACTTCGTTTAATATTCATGAAAGGAAGATAGACAATAAGTTGAAGAGGTGAATAACGTTTGCCTTGTTTAGAAAAAATCTGCCGGGTTTTGAGAATCGCTTTGATGTGATGATAAAATGTTATTCCCTAACAAGGTGCTGCGATTAGAGGTTAATCGCATTACGATCCATAGCCGTCAACAAGCTTTATCTGAGTTCATATCCGCAAGAATCATATTTTTTTTAGCCACGATTTCAACTTGCGATATTGCATTATCAGTTGCCAGGAACGAGATCCTTTAATTTGCAGTAATTCCTGTTCGAATCGTAGTGCGCGAATTTCGGTCTCACGTTTCGTCTGTAATTCACGTTCCAATCGCAATGCGCGAGTTGCAGCTTCATGTCTTGTCTTAATGATAGGAGCCAATTTTCTCAAATAAGCAGAGGCCGCACTCATTTGGTTTGCTGAAAACGTATGGTCTCTATTTTTTTTTCTCCATTCAGTAAGAATTTTGAAATATATGGCCAACCATTTGTCAACTGATTCTAATATTGATGAGTTTTCGCGTATATATAAACTTACTTGTCTGGCATCATCCGCCTTGTATTCTGCAAGTTCCCTTAACACGTTTTTTTCGGTTATGAAAGCATTCTGAAGTGTGCGGATCCCGAAATTTAATCGGCGCAATTTTTCCACATTCCCTGTTGTTACCAGTCCTCCCAGGCCAGCAGAATCAGCCACAACGACGGCACATCCGGAAGCCATCGCCTCGAGAGCACACCTGGCTTTCGCAAATACAATATCATAATTACCTAGCGTCTCTTCAGGTTTACTAAGTACATTGCCTGCACTTCTCCCGGCCACGTCAACCTTCTTTATCCCGAATTTATTGCATCCGCATTGAATGGCATCCAGCAGTTGGCCGCGGATATTATTGCTGAAAACCAGAGCCGATTTTGGTGTTGAAGGTAATTCCGGACGTAATTTGAAACGTGCGAGGTCGACAAAATTATAGATAACATCCATATTTTTGTCGGGAATGGCTCCGATGGTTCGAGTTCGTTCCAAGCACAAATCATCGACGGCAACATAATATAGGATTGAAGGAAAAATCGGAGGCGATTCTTCCCAGGGCAGCCAGCCATGACATGTATAAACCACAGGTGTTTGTGGGAAATGCAGTGCGGCGGTCATCGTGTCCAGATGATGATGGCCATGTATAACATCGGGAGGGTGGCTCAGTACATTCAGGTCATCTATTACCGGAACAGTAGCAAGTCGCAAATCCTCGGCGACATCCCCGAGAATAGTACTGAAAGCAATTGGATGGTGTCCTCTTTTCATTAATTCGACAGCCAGGTCGCGAACATAAAGTTCGGTGCCTGATCTGCCAGCAAGCGTGTTGTTGGTTATCAAGACTTCTAATCCAGCAGTATTATCCATAAGAGGGCAACCTCAGAGCTTTACGTACCTCTTCCGGCGTTGCCGCTTCCCTCCCTAGTAATTTTGCCAATTCAATAATTCTTTCCACCATCCTGCGGTTAGTTGCGGGCTGCTTTCTTGTCTTGTCAAGCCAAAGATAATCCTCCAGTCCGACACGCACACCATGGCCATAAAGGATGCCCATGGCATTCATCGCTAATTGTTCAGGACCGACAGCCCCGCCGCTCCAGTAGGAATTTTCCGGCAATTCGGCAATTAATAATCCTAGTTGCGATGGTTTGGCTTGGGCATTCGCTATGTTTCCCAAAATAAAATTAAAATAAAAAGGTGGCTTAATAAGGCCTCGGTCCGCAAGAAAGCAAGCGTAATTCAACATCCCTGAATCAAATATTTCCAGTTCGGGTTTGATATCAGCTTCGGCCATGCGTTCAACCAATCTCATGATCATCTCTGGACTGTTCATGCTTGCCGTTCGGTTGAAATTCATGGAAGAAAGGGTGAGGCTTGCCATTTCTGGTTTTAGATCACCCGAAAGCAACAGTGGATCAGACCGTTTCTCGAAATCGCCAAAATTACGCCCGCTGAGGGACACGCATATGATTACTTCTGGGCAGGATTCTCGAATAGACCCTATCAGACGCGCGTATATTTCTTTGTTATATGAGGGCTTTCCGTATTCGTCTCTGGCATGCAGATGAATTATCGACACACCCAGGGCGACACAACATCTCACATCATCTACAATTTCGGGAATGGAAATCGGGACATGGGGATTCATCGCCTTGGTAGGCACTATTCCGGTCGGTGCCAGATTAATAATCAATCTCTTCATGGGTCACTTTTTATCAATCGAGCGTGCGGGATTGCCGATAACGGTAACTCCCGGTGGGACATCCCGGGTGACTACACTCCCAGCTCCTACCACGGCCTTTTTCCCAATGGTCACCCCCGGCAATATAACACTTCCCCCGCCAATTTTTGCCCCCGTGCAGATATGCGGATAGCTCAAGGCATCCCCTTTAAGTTTATCATTAAGGGTTACTACTCGAGGTCCTATGAAAACGTCGTCTTCAATCACTACCCCGCGTGTTATGTGGCAGGCAGTTTGAATCGAAACACGATGGCCAATTTTGCAGTTGCAAATATTGCAGTGTGAACCAATCGTAGTCGAAGCACCGATGACTGCCCCCTGATGGATAAGAGTAAATGAGCCCACCCTTGACCCTTCACCAATAACTACGTCATCCTGCACTTCGGTCAATTTTTCATTGTAAAAACGCACCCCTGGAAAGCGGTCTTGAAGAAATTTCATATCTTCCTTCCTAGTATGGTCGCTTAACTCAAATATTCGCCTCCACCACCAGTGTGATGGTTATGAGCCGCCAACTTTAATCCTTTTGAACTTGGGCCGTTGATTATATCCGATACCCATTTGGGTAAACTTAATCCCAGCGATTTTGATTTCGATAAAAAAAGTGGATTTCCCCGGTTTTGATTCCACGGAAATCCACCTGCCGATTTTTTTTGAACTCCAGCTGGATTCGCTTCAGAAGGATGTCTGGTTTACTCAACGCTCTGAAAATCCCCCAGGGGTCTCACGAAGGCGTATTTCCCTGGGGTCACCACCAGATTTTTCCCCGCTTTGTTGAGGCGCTCCTTTGACCAGACGGTAAAGGGCAAGGAAGCTACCCAGAAGACGCAGCCGACGGCGGTGGCTGCAATTCCCACGGGCCGGGCTACGGCCAAATCGACCACCATGTCGGTGCCGGGGTCCCCAAAGACGGCATTTTTTTCCCAGGCGAAAGCGCTACTGGAACTCATCATAAGGAATAGGGCCGCCGCGGCAATGATGATATTTTTTTTTAATTGCATGACTATCCTCCAGGGATTCGAAAAAAGGCTGCAGCAAATGTTTAATTTTGTAGCAAGTTTAGCGCCAATTCGCAAATAATTTCTAATCCGGCGATGGGAAGCTATTTCTTGAATCCATTCGGCAGTCAGGCTAATCTTGCTCTATCCGGAAAGCATCCACCCATTCTTAAATATAGCGCGAATTTTAAGGAGATGTCATGACCAAGATCGGTACCCCCTTATCCCCAACGGCGACCAGGGTTTTGATGTGCGGCTCGGGAGAGCTGGGCAAGGAAGTCGTCATCGAGTTGCAGAGACTGGGCGTCGAGGTTATCGCCGTGGATCGTTACGCGAACGCGCCGGCGATGCAGGTGGCCCACCGCTCCTACACCCTTTCCATGCTCGATGGCAAGGCGTTGCGGGAGGTTATCGAAAAGGAAAAACCCCATCTGATCATCCCGGAAATCGAAGCCATTGCCACCGGCACGCTGGTGGAATTGGAAAGGGAGGGTTACACCGTCATTCCCACTGCCCGTGCTACCCGTCTGACCATGGATCGGGAAGGCATCCGCAGGCTGGCGGCGGAGGAACTGGGAATCAAGACCTCTCCCTATCTGTTCGCGGATACCAAGGAGGAATTTCAGTTGGCGGTGGCCAAGATCGGCATTCCCTGCGTGGTCAAGCCGGTCATGAGTTCCTCGGGGAAAGGGCAATCGGTGATCCGCTCGGAAAAGGATATCGACAAGGCCTGGGCCTATTCCCAGGAGGGGGGACGGACCGCCGCGGGGCGGGTGATCGTCGAGAAGTTCATACCCTTTGATTACGAAATTACTTTGTTGACGGTGCGTCACGCCAAGGGCACTGCCTTCTGCGACCCCATCGGTCACCTACAGATCGACGGGGATTACCGGGAATCGTGGCAGCCTCAGGCGATGACTTCGGCGGCCCTGGCCGAAGCCCAGCGCATCGGTCGGGCGATCACCGACAACCTGGGCGGCAGGGGGATTTTCGGCGTCGAACTTTTCGTCAAGGGGGAGGAGGTTTTTTTCAGCGAGGTCTCCCCCAGACCGCACGATACCGGCATGGTGACCATGATCTCCCAGGATCTTTCCGAGTTCGCTCTGCATGCCCGCGCCGTGCTGGGACTGCCAATCCCCTCCCTTCGCCAGTTCGGTCCGGCGGCCTCCTGTGCCCTGGTGGTCGAGGGGACCTCGAACCAGGTCCGTTTCGGCAATGTCGGCGAGGCGTTGGCTCAGGACGATACGCAGATTCGTCTCTTCGGAAAACCGGAGGTGCGCGGCAAGAGGAGAATGGGAGTGCTGCTGGCCATGGGTGAAACGGTGGAGAAGGCCCGTGACAAGGCACGCCGGGCGATGGAATGCATTCAGGTGGAGTTGTGATCCGCTGAGACGTTTTGTTTGCTGTCACGACAACCGGCCTGGCCGAGAAAAGCGAACCCGCCGAGGGGCAGAAACTTCGGCGGGTTCGTCTGTTTCAACTGCCGGAGCGGGCAGTTTGCGGTCACAAACCAATTGCCAATCCCAATCCGGTCGGTAACAATTCTGCCGACACCCGACATTTCCATCTCCGCCAGGTAAAGCCGGAATCCACCATGATAAACGACCCGGCACAAGATTTGACAATCAGATGGTTCACCGGCAGCCAAAGCAATCAAACACTTGCTGCTGCGGTACGGTGGACGTGAAGGCAAGATCACTTTGCACCGTTTTTTTGACGGCCCGATTCCTGATGGCTATACTTGGATTGGTTCGCAAACATGCCAGCAAGGGAGAGGTCTCTATGGACATCAAAGTTCCGCAAGTCGGCGAAGCGATTCTTGAGGTGACTATTGCTAAATGGCGCAAAGGGGAGGGGGACGCAATCGCCAAAGGCGATCTCCTCTGTGAACTGGAGACCGACAAAATCACCCTGGAACTGAACGCCGAAGTCGCGGGGACATTGCATATAAGGGTAGCGGAAGGGGAAACAGCGGCAATCGGCACCGTGATCGCGGACATCAGGGAGGCTCAGGATGGGGAGAATTCTGAAATAATTCCGGAAGTTCTGGATGGGGAGGAGCGGGCGGCGCAACCGGAGTCCATGGCCTCCGGGGCAGCGGAGACGCCGGCCCTGGTCCGCTCCGAAGAGCCGGCCAGCTATGAGGCTGTAAAACCTGCCGCTGCAGCTGAAAAGAAGGAGCAAAGGCCTGCTGACAGCGATCCCATGTCCTTAAAGAGCGACGAGTCGGGAATCCGGCGCCGGCCGCTGTCGCCGATCCGCAAGCGGATTGCCGAGCGGCTGGTGGCGGCCCGGCAGCAGACGGCCATGCTGACCACCTTCAACGAGATCGACATGCAACGCTTGCAGGCCTTGCGGGAGAGACACCGGGAACGGTTCAAGGAGCGCCACGGGGTGCGGCTTGGCCTGGTTTCCTTCTTCGTTGTGGCGGCGGTGGAGGCTTTGCGCGACTTTCAGGAGGTCAACGCATTCATCGACGGCGACGATATCGTCTACCATGATCACATGAATGTCGGCGTGGCGGTCGGCGCCGAAAAGGGGCTGGTGGTGCCGGTCCTGAGAAACGCGGAAAGGCTCCACCTCTGGGAGGTGGAAAAAGGCATCGCCACCTTCGTGGAGAAGATCACCGACAACCGTCTGGAACTGGCCGATCTGGAAGGAGGCACCTTTACCATCACCAACGGCGGGGTCTTCGGCTCACTGCTGAGTACGCCGTTGCTCAATTTCCCGCAGAGCGCCATCCTCGGCCTGCACGCCGTCCAGCAGCGCCCCGTGGCGCGGAACGGGGAGATCGTCATCCGCCCGATGATGTACGTGGCCCTGAGTTACGACCACCGGATCATCGACGGCCGCGGCGCGGTTGGTTTTCTGAAACGGATCAAGGAACTGATCGAAGAGCCGGAACGGATGCTCCTGGAGGTCTAGTCAACAGGCCGATCTCAGCGGCGGTCCTTGATCAATGTGCCGCCGACGCCGACATTTTCCGGCTGAGTCTCGTGGATGATAACGATAATGGTTTCCTCCGGCAAACCGTAGCATTTCGCCGCCGCCTTGGTCATGTCCCTGACCAGTTCCCGCTTCTTGTCGATGTCATTGATGCAAGGGCCTTCAATGGCGATATAGGGCATCTTCATCCTCCTTTATGGTAGAAGTTTCAATTCCTTCCGACTCGAATTGTACCATCCGCCGCCGGATTTTTCGCCGCGGCGGGGCTTTTCTCTTCAGTGTTTATGGGCAATTTCGCGAAGATTAAAAGAAAACCGCTTCTCGCTTTCCCCAATTCACTCCCCTTCCCCGGAAGGGTGATTCTCTTCATCTGCCTCAGATCCGTCGTCGAGGGAATCCCCATTTTCCGGATAGTCTTCGGAGTCCAGCCAGCCGTTGCCGTTTCCCGAGTTTGCGGGCGATAACTGATCCACAACCACCTCTCTGAGGTTTTCCCAGAGGGATTCAAGATTGTCATCCACCAGAACGATCTCACCGTCGACGACCGCGGACCAGGCATTTTCGTGAAATTTCCGGTAGGGATGCTGATAGGCGGTTTGGAAGGGGAGATAAACCACCTCCGGGGTCATTTCCTCGATGCCGGTAAATCTTTCGATTTCGATGGTGATCCTTTCTTTCATGCGGCTCCCATAGATCGGATTGTTATTTATGGCCGGCGTTGCGGCTGGGCGAAGTGCCATAAGGCGGTTTTCATGTTATTCTGAATCAAGGAAAAATGGAAGTCCTTCCACCGAAAGGAGAAAAGGAGTGATTTTAGGGATTACCGGCGGTATCGCGGCGGGAAAATCGACCGTGGCGCGGATGCTGGCCGCCCGGGGAGCGGTGGTGGTCAGCGCCGATGATCTGGCCCGCGAGGTGGTGGCTCCCGGCTCCAAAACCCTGAAACACCTGGTCGCCCATTTCGGCGAAGGCATTCTTCAGGCAAACGGCAGTCTGGATCGCCGGGCCTTGGCCGATATCGTTTTTGAAAACAATGAGGAGCATACTTTTCTCAATGCCGTCACTCACGCTGCCATCGGCGAATTGGCGGTGAGGCGTCTCACCGAGTTGGAGTCTCGTGGGGAGGCGCTCATCGTCTACGAATCACCCCTCCTTTTCGAGGCGAAAGCGGAAGGACGGGTAGATCTGGTACTGGTGGTCAGGACTCCCGAGAAGGAACAATGGAGCCGCCTGCTGCGGCGGCCGGGGATGACGGAGCGGCGGGCGAAAGCCATGATTGGTTCGCAGATGAGTCAGGACGAAAAAGCGGCGCGGGGCGATATCGTCATCGAAACCGACGGTACCCTGGAGGAACTGGAGGAGAAAGTGGATGCTTTGCTGCGCCATCTCCGAAGCATGGATCCAAACGCTATGCGGAGCAGGAGAATCATTCTGCCGGATAGCCGAGCCTGACGGAGAGGGTTTCCCCCTCTTTGATGATGAGAGGGGCCAGTTCTTCGACGATCCGTTCCTCGGGAAAGCGCATGGAGGGACCCGAAATACTTAAGGCGCCGACCACGCGTCGAGTGTAATCGCGGATCGGAGCGGCGACGCAGCAGACGCCGATGTCATGTTCCTCGTTGTCGATGGCGTAGCCAATTTCACGGATCTTCCGCAATTCCTTCTTGAGGTCGGGGAGATTGATAATGGTATTCGGTGTGAAGGCTTCCAGCTTGGTTTTGGCGTAGAGTCGGTCGATCTCCTCTTCCTTGAGGAAAGCCAGGTGGATTTTGCCGGCAGCGGTGCAGTAGGCGGGAAGGCGGAAGCCGACACGGGACATGACACGGACGGTATAGTTGGTTTCGACGATGTCGAGATAAACGATGTGTCCTTCTTTAAGCATGGAGACGTAGCAGGTTTCGTTGCACAGATCGACGATCTTCTGCAGTATCGGTTTGGCCTGGTGCAGCAGCCCCATGTGTTTGATGAAGGTTTGGCCGAGTTCCAGCGATTTCAGCCCCAGCCGATAGTTTTCGGTGGCTTTGTTCTGCTCCACATAGCCTCGCGACTCCAGAGTGGCCAGCAGTCGGAATACGTTGTTTTTGTGAAGTTTCAACCGATTGCTGAGTTCCGTTACGCCAAGTTCATCCTCATCCCCCTGAAATTGTTCCAGCAGGTCGAGAGCGTGGGAAACCGCCTGAATGATATATTCGGACTTCTCTTTTTTGGACATGCCGTTTCCTTCTTCTCTGGGCACGGGAAAATTTTCTCAGCAGATATCAGGGATTTGTCCTGGGCGCGGAAAACTGTAAAATAGAAAAAATCAGCCAATTAATATAAAACAACTTTTTACTTTTAGCAAAGTCAACAAATGCTGTCAATGTTCATTATCTTCGTTGACGGCTCTTCCTGATCCGCTCCCTCCATCCCCCGATCGTTTTTCATGACCTCTTTCAGGACACAGGTGGCATAACTGCCGCTGGGGAGCATGAAGGAGAGCCAAAGATCTTCGCCATCCATGACGACTGCCGCTTCCTCGAGGGGGACCCGCAACGCACGGCGGGCGCCTTCCATGCGCAGGGGACCAGGCAGGGCGAAGGACTCCAGACACAGGTTTTCCTCCTTCAGCAACCTTTCTTCCAGCTTTCCGGCGGCATCGGCAGCGAGCAACACCTTGCAACCGAAAAGAGGAGCTGACGGACTGATTTCGAAGGCGTCGGCGCGGGGCTGTTCCCGTGCCGGGTCGATGACCGAAAAGACGGCCCCGTTGGCATGTTTCATCGCCAGATCGCCAGCCCACAGCAGTCCCAGATCGGGAAGCCTTTGGCCGACGAGACGGTCGAAAAGCAGGGATTGAAAGGCGGAAAGATAGAGCCGCAGCAATCGCTGGGGGAGCGCCAGCAGAGCCTGGCGGCAGGAGCGGCCCTGCAGCAGCAGCTGGAGAATTTTCCGCTCATGACGGCAGTTCCCGGGAAGAACGGCAAGGGCCCCTTCCAGGTCGCCGGCGGCGAAGCGCGTCGCTCCTTCCTGCCAGCGGGGATCACGGATTTGCTGTGAAACACCGAGGATCTCCCGGATCGCTTCTTCGAAATTCTCCTGTAAAATGGCACGCCCGATCCGATGAGAGTTGCCGAGGGCACCGAAGCGCTGCTCCCCGAAGGTGTTGGGCACTCCCTGTTCCCGAAGCCGAAGGAGGATCTTCTCCGCCCTTTCCATGGCTCCGGTTTCCACTCCCCGGATACGGATGCGAAAACGATTGCCGCGGAGGTGGCCGAGACGCAGTTTGTTGCGATGACGGCACCGGGCGAGGATGCGGAAGCGGTCCTGCTCGCCGTCGAGTTTGCCCTCGGCCGACCTGGCCGGCAGGGAGAGCCACTGGCGGGTGACGCCGCGGGCATCCTTGAGGCCGGCGTAACCGATTTCCCGCTCGCGAATGTCGCATGAGCGCGCCAGGCTATGCACCAGGTCGAGAGTGGTCAGGTTTCTTTTTTCCACCTGCAGGTAGAGGTGCTCTCCCTCGCCGCAGGGGAGATAGAAGGGGACCTCTTCGACCAGGAAATCCTCCGGCTGCACCTTGAATGTCCCACCGGTTCCGGCGATATGCCCGGTCACGGTCACTAGTTTTCCGGTCATGGGGCGCCTCCGTGGCCGGTTGTTCGCAGATCAACGTTCATCGGATATGCGGACCCGGCGATTCTGTTTCCATGGAAATGGGTGGATTTGCGGTGGTGGATGAAATGGAGGGGCAGTCCCGACTCGCGGAATTTCCGCATGTACTTGGAAAAGGGATAACCTTCGAGATGAGAGGCGCTGGCTTCCCCAAGGCAGTTGTCGAAACCGGGCAAGGGAAAGAGTTCCGCCACCTGGCGGGCGTAATCGGCAAAATCGGTGCAGAAAACGAATTCTCCTTGCGGCGCCAGGAAGTGGCCGACCAGATCAAGAAAATCCCGGTTGACCAGACGCCGCTGTTGATGACGTTTCTTCGGCCAGGGATCCGGGCAGTTGATGTAGAGGGCCTGCAGTGTTTCCGGTTCAAGGAAACGGGTCAGCAGATAACGGGCTTCCATTCTCAATACCCGGACATTGGCCAGACGGTGTTCGTCGATTTTGCGGCAGGTTTTGAGACACCCCTTGTTGTAGATATCGATTGCCAGAAAATTGAGGTCGGGACGCTGGCGGGCCATCTGAATTATGAAGTCTCCCGTCCCGCAGCCGATTTCCATGGCCAGGGGGCGCGGCTCGGCAAAAAGAAGGGCCGGGTTTCCGGCCTGTTGCAATTTCTCCTCGCTGATAAAAGAGGGGGATTCGATGGGTATCACCCGCTGAATCGGTTTTTTTTCCGCTTTTACGATAATGTCCATTTTATTTCCGCCGGGTCAAAACGAGAAACGCTAGCACGGGCTGAGCCGTTTTTCAAGATGAGCCATCCGTCCGAATCAGGGTTTCGGCGGTAAACCGAGCAGGAATTCCATCAACTGATCCATTTCCTTCTCCAAAAGATGATTGTAGGCCGGCATGAAGGGCTCGGTTGGGCTGTATTTCCCCTGTTCCAGAAGAGCGCGGCACTCCTGGGGAGTCAATCGGTTTGCGGCGCCGCCCAGGGGCGCGGCGAAATCGCCGCCGGCTCCTTCGAGGCTATGGCAGGCTTTGCAGCCCTGGGATTGAATGAGCTTTCGGGCCACGGGGTGACGATTCCCCGAGGCGACGGCGGTGAGGGTTCCCATCGCCAGCAGGAGAATCACCAAAGATATTTTTTTCATCGTCATATCGATTCCGGGAACCATTGGGAAGGAGGTTTGATTCCAAGCATACTTTTCCAGGAGCTGTTTTTTCAATTTTATTTTCCGCTTGCCAGGGAAGGGGTGAAAAGAGTTGAATTCCATCAGGCACACCGCTAACCTAGCAGAGGATTGTCGAATTCTCCCCAAACCATCTTTTGTCGGGGGTGACGATCCCACAATTTCAGGGGGAGACAGGAATGTTGATCGTCATGGAGCACAATGCCGATCCGGAACAGATCGAGAAGGTAAAAAAGGCGGTTTCGGCCTTGGGACTGCGGGCGGAGCCGATACCAGGCAGTGAAAGGACCGCCATTGGCGTTCTCGGCAACCGCGGCTGGGTGGACGACGCCACCATTCGCGGTTTGCCCGGAATCCGTGAGATACTGCATGTGAGCAAGCCCTACAAACTGGTGTCCAGGGATTTCCATCCCCGGACCACGGTGGTCCGGGTCAAGGGAATTGCCATCGGCGGCGGCGAGAGACCAGTGATCCTGGCCGGTCCCTGCGCCATCGAAAGTGAAGGGCAGGTTCTGGCGGCGGCCCATGCCGTCAAAAAAGCCGGCGCCCAGATTTTGAGGGGTGGCGCCTTCAAGCCCCGCACCGGCCCCCACACCTTTCAGGGGATGGGTCTGGAGGGGTTGAAAATCCTGCGGCGCGCCGGTGATGAGGTGGGCATGCCGGTGATCACCGAGGTAATGCGCATCGAGCAACTCGACCAGGTCTGTCAATATGCCGACATCCTCCAGGTGGGCGCCCGCAATATGCAGAATTTCGATCTTCTCAAGGAGGTCGGCAAACTCCGCCATCCGGTTATGCTGAAGCGGGGCATGTGCGCCTCCATCGAGGAGTTTCTGGCCGCTGCCGAATATATCCTGGCCGAGGGGAATTCCGATCTGATGCTCTGCGAAAGGGGAATCCGCACCTTCGAGCAGGCGACCCGCAACACCCTCGATCTTTCCGTGGTCCCGATCATCCAGGAGTTGAGCCACCTGCCGATCCTGGTTGATCCCAGCCACGCCACGGGCCGCCGCGCTCTGGTGCCGGTGATGAGCAAGGCCGCGCTGGTGGCGGGTGCCCACGGCCTCATCATCGAGGTCCATCCGGCGCCGGAATCGGCCCTTTGCGATGGTGCCCAGAGTCTTACTCCGGAAGGTTTTTCTTCCCTCATGGGGGAGATCTCCCAGTTGTACGAATACCTCGGCTTTCCCGGATAGCGCCCCCCGTGTCCCTTCCAGTCATCGTTCAGGTGGCGGTTTTTTTACCGTTGACGAAAACCTTCTCCTATCTCTGGCCCTTCGGCGAGCAATGCCCCCCTTCACCCGGTCTGTTGCTTCGCGTACCCTTCGGTTCACGTTCAGTCTTTGGTTTTTTGCTGAGGGCCGGGAAGGACGGAAGGGGGGACGGTTTGAAAGCGGTGACGGAAATTGTCGATGGTGAGCCTCTTTTTCCCCTTCCCATGGCGGCGTTTTTCGAACGCGTCGCCCACTATTACCATCATCCCATCGGCGAGGTCATCAGTACCGCCCTGCCGCCCAGCATCTTTGCCCATTTGAGCAAAGATCCCGCTCCCGAACCGATTTATTTCGCCGAGGATGGCACCGCCGAACCCACCGGCCGCAAACAGCGCCAGATCCTGGAATGGTTGCGTCGCCACGGCGCCACACCCCGCCGCCAATTGACGTCACAGTTTGCCGGAGCCGCGCCGGTGCTGAAACGGCTGGTGGCCATGGGGATGGTCTCGAGGGAGGACGGCCGGAAAGGGTGGACGGAGAGCCAGGGGGCGGGAAGGGAGGAAAGCATTCCGCCCAGGTTGACTCCGGAGCAGGAAGAGGTTCTGAATATCCTTCGTCCGACTCTGGTTCATGATTCCTTCGCCCCTTTTTTGCTCCACGGGGTGACCGGCAGCGGTAAGACCGAGGTTTATCTGCGGGCCGCAGAGGAAGCCCGCCGCCTGGGCAAAAAAATCCTCATTCTGGTCCCGGAAATCGCCTTGACGCCGCAACTGGTGGAACGATTCCGGAATCGTCTGGGAGGGGAGGAGAAGGGGATGGCGGTGCTCCATTCCGGCCTCTCCGGCGGCGAACGCCGCAAAGCCTGGAAGGGGGTGATGGAGAAGCGGATCGATCTGGTCATCGGCGCCCGTTCGTCGGTTTTCGCCCCTTTTGACCGCCTCGGCCTGGTTATTGTCGACGAAGAACATGAATCCGGCTACAAGCAGAGTGAGGGGTTCCGTTACAATGCCAGGGATCTGGCCCTGTGGCGGGCCCAGATCGACGGAGCCACGGTGATTCTCGGCAGCGCCACACCCTCTCTGTCCACCTTTCACCGCGCCCGCCAGGTAAAGATAGGCTATCTTCCCCTTCGTTGCCGCGTTCTGTCGCGCCCCTTGCCCGAGGTGGTTCTCGTCGATCTTTCCCGGCGTTCCCTGCAGGGCGCCCTGAGCCCGGAACTGGTCACCGCCCTGGGCGATAATCTGAAGCGGGGGGAGCAATCCCTGCTGCTGCTCAACCGCAGAGGATTCTCCCCTTTTCTTCTCTGTCACGATTGCGGCACGGTGATTCGCTGTCCACGGTGCGAAATCTCTCTGACCTACTACCGACGCCGCAGTCTGCTGCGCTGCCATTATTGCGATACCGTCGCCGAGCCGCCCGATACCTGTCCCCAATGCCGCGGCAGCAACCTGAAGCCCTGCGGTGCGGGAACCGAACGCCTCGAGGAGGAACTGGCGGCCCTTTTCCCCGATGCCCGTCTGGCCCGCATGGACAGTGACAGCATGACCCGCAGGGATGCCTATCCCGAGATGGTCAAGCGGATGAGAACGGGAGAGGTGGATATTCTGGTGGGAACGCAGATGGTGGCCAAGGGGCACGATTTCGCCCGCGTCACTCTGGTCGGAGTGATCGATGCCGACGCCACCCTCTTTCTTCCTGATTTCCGCAGCGCGGAGCGGGCTTTTTCCCTGCTCACCCAGGTTTCCGGAAGGGCTGGCCGGGGGGTGCTGCCGGGGCGGGTCCTGATCCAGACCCGTAATCCCAGCCATTATGTTTTCGGCAGTGTCATCGGCCACGACTATGAAAGCTTTTTTGACCAGGAGTCCGATTTCCGGCGCGACATGGGGTATCCCCCCTTCGGTCACCTGGTCAACATTGTGGTCAGCGGGGAAAAGGATGCCACGGTGGAGGAGAGTGTTTCCCGCTTTGCAGACTGGCTGCAAAGCGCCGCCAAGGAAGTGGAGGTACTCGGCCCCGCCCCCTGCCTGTTGAGCCGGCTGAGGGGAAAACGCCGTTTTCAAATATTGCTCAAGTCGGCTTCCAGACCTCCGCTGCATCGCCTTCTGGGATTGCTCGAAGAAGGAGCTCCCCGCCCCCCCACGGGGGTGAAAATCATGGTAGATGTCGATCCCCTGGATATGTTCTGAAATTGCTTGGGATTGTTAAAAAAACCAATTTTAATTGAGTGCTTATGAAAAAAAACCCGGCCGAAGGAAGAATGGAGGGGAGGGCCGCTGAGCGTGCCGGACCGTTTTCTTCCCTGCTAATGATCCTGTTCATCTTCTTGCTCCTGCCCTCGTGTATGGAGGTTCCTCCCCCTCCGCCGGAAATCCCGCCGACGGTAGAAAAGGTCCCTCCGCTGCTGCCGGTGGATTGGGCTGAGGTGGAGGGATGGAACGAGCCGAGCCAGGACTTCCTGGTTTCCTTCCAGGTTTTTCGCGACAGTTGCCGGGTGCTGAAGGGCCGACCCCGGTGGCGGGCGGTGTGCGCCAAAGTCGCAGAGAGGGAACCTGAAAGCCGGGAAGAGGCCCGGCGTTTCTTTGAAACTCATTTCCTGCCCCATCAGGTTCGCAACGAGGACGGCTCAACGGAAGGTCTGATGACCGGCTATTATGCTCCCGACCTGGCTGGACGGCGCCATGCCACTTCGACATTCCGTTACCCTCTCTACCGTCCCCCGGCTGATCTGCTGACCATCGATCTGGGGGAATTCCGCGACGATCTCAAGAATCAGCATTTGCGGGGCCGGGTCGCGGGGAAAAAGGTCATCCCTTACTGGGAGCGGGCCGATATCGACGGTCCCCAAAAGCCCCTGCAGGGGCAGGAGTTGTTCTGGTTGGAGGATCCGGTGGAACTCTTCTTCCTGCACATTCAGGGGAGCGGCCGGATCTTGCTGGAGAACGGCGAAAAGGTCATGGTCGGATTTGCCGAACAGAATGGCCACCCCTATCGTTCCATCGGCAAGCTGCTCATCGATTCGGGAGAGATGAAGCGCGAACAGATGTCGATGCAGAATATCCGTGCCTGGGCGCGGCGCAATCCGGACAAAACTTTCAAACTGCTCGGTGAAAATCCTCGCTACATTTTCTTCGCCGAACTCCCCGCCGCTTTTCAGACCCCTCCCGGTTCCCTCGGCATCCCCCTCACTCCTCGCGTCAGCCTGGCGGTTGATCGCAGCGTCATTCCTCTGGGGGCGCCGGTGATGGTGTCGACACGGTCGCCGGGCCATGGCAAACCCCTCAAAAAACTGATGCTTGCCCACGACACCGGGTCTGCCATAAAAGGTCCGGTGCGGGGGGATTTTTTTTGGGGGATGGGGGACGAGGCGGGACGACTGGCGGGGCGAATGAAGGAAAAATGCCATTTCTGGGTACTCTTGCCGCGGGAATGAGGGATGGAAAGTTTTTGGCCTTAAACTTGCTTTTTCAGACTGAACTTTCGGCTATTTTATCGAACCAAAGAGGAGGGATGGATGATGGGAAGGCTTGGGGCTGTCCGGATTATTCTGTTGCCGCTGATTTTAGGGTTTGCTTCCCAGGCCTGGGGGGCGGGATTCGCCATTTTCACCCAGGGAGCGTCTTCCCTGGGACAGGCAGCCGCCGTCGTGGCCCATGCCGAAGGCCCCTCCACCATCTTTTTCAATCCGGCCCTGCTCAACGACCTGAGCGGCACCCGGATCGAAGCCGGAACCACACTGCTGACCTTTAACCGCTCTTTCAAAAGCAGCACCGATGGCCGCGTTCATGACATGGACGATGACCTCTATTTCCCCAGCACCTTCTATCTTTCCCACACACTCAGCGACCGGGTAGCCCTCGGCCTTGGCGTTTTTTCCCCCTTCGGCCTGGCCACCGACTGGGATCCCCGCTGGGAGGGTCGCTATATCTCCACCCGTGCCGAGATGACCACCTACACCGTCAATCCGGTAATTTCCTTCAGAGTCTCGCCACGTCTTTCCCTGGCCCTGGGGGCCGACTTCGTCTGGGTCGACGCGGAACTGGAAAACAAGATACCGGCCTTTCCCCTGGCCGATATCAACCAGAAGTTCAAGGGGGATGATTTCGGTCTCGGGTTCAATCTGGGACTGGCCTTCAAAGTGACCGACCGGGTCACTCTCGGTCTTTCCTATCGCAGCGAGATCGATCTGACCGTGGATGGTGATGCCTCCTTCCGCCTCCCCCATCCGGCGCTGGGAACCTACTTTCCCAAGACCGGCGGCAAGGCCGACCAGACCCTTCCTCAACAGGCCTTTGCCGGCATCGCCTGGCAGATCACCGATCCCCTGACGGTGGAGGCCGGGGTCCGCTGGGAGGACTGGTCCTCCTACGACCAGATGAAAATCGAACTCGACCGTCCCATCGGACCCCCCGGCGGTGCGGCGTCGGTCAAGGTCGTGCCCAGGGACTGGCGCGACACCTGGGCCTGCAATCTCGGGGTTAAATATCAGTTGAACGACCGTGTGACTTTGCTGGCGGGCTACCTTTACGGGGAAAATCCAGTTCCCAACTCCACCTTCGATCCTTCCATTCCCGACTCCGATACCCATCTGTTTACCCTCGGCACCGATCTGACCTTCGGCAATCTGATCCTGTCCTTGAGCTATGGCTACCAGAAACAGGAAAATCGCCGCAAAGACAATCAGATCGGCGCCGAATACGCCCTCCTCGGGGGCACCGCCAACGGACGCTACGAAACGGAGGCGCATCTGGCGGCGCTCAGTTTGGGCTACCGCTTTTGACACCACTTTTCAGGATCTGAAAAATGTCGACCTATCTGATGGAGCACGAGAAGGAAGCCGAAAGGCTGTGTCTCAAGACCGACCGCGCCGTGGTGGAGCGCCAGGCCCGCTGGGCGGGGATCGGTGCCGGGATGAGAGTTCTCGATGTGGGGTGCGGCGCCGGCGTCACCAGTGCCATCCTTTACGACCTGGTGCAGCCGGAAGGAACGGTCCTGGGCATCGATGCTTCGCAGGAAAGGATTGATTACGCCCAGCGATATTTTGGGCAGGAAGGGGTTGCTTTCGAATGCCGGGATTTCCGCCAAGAGTTGGAGGGAATCGGGGAGTTCGATTTCATCTGGGTCCGCTTTGTCCTCGAATACCACCGGACTGGCAGTTCCGACATCGTGCGTCATTTGTCGCGACTACTGAAGCCCGGAGGTGTCCTCTGTCTCATCGATCTCGATCACAATTGTCTTAATCATTACGGTCTGTCCGCGCGGCTGGAAAGAAACATTCAGGGCATTATGGATTGTCTGAGCGCCACTGCCGACTTCGATCCCTACATGGGGCGCAGGCTCTTTTCCTTTCTTTTTGATCTGGGTCTGGCGGATATCGACGTAAAGATGACCCCACACCATTTGATCTTCGGGGAGTTGGGCGAGGTGGATCGCTACAACTGGTGGCGGAAACTTGAGGTTGCGGCCCGCCGTTCGGGGTGGCGGTTTGCCGATTACAAGCGGGGCTTTGAAGAGTTTGCGTCGGAATTCATGGATTTTTTCAGTGATCCCCGCCGATTTACCTACACACCGATGGTGGCCTGCCGGGGGATCCGGAGGTAACCCTTGTCGCCGGCGGTGTTTTCTTGTCGGCGGTCCCTTTCCGGGGGTAACCCCGCAATGAAGACCTTGCTCTCCAATCTATTTTTCCCGCAACGGGTAACAATTGGTGGATAAAGCCCATTCATCTGAGCCGACAGGGCCTGGAAATTCTGTTTTGCCGTTTATCCCCATTTTTCGTAAGTACTCGATCAGGGCATTGATCAGCTTTTCTTCGAAATGAATCCCCTTTTTTTCCATCAGGAGTTGAAAGGCTTCCTGAATCGGCATCGGCCCGCGGTAGTGGCGCTGGGAGGTGATGGCCTCAAAAAAATCGGCTACGGCGATGATCTTCGCACCCAAAGGGATTTGGTTCCCCTTCAGCCCCGAAGGGTATCCGCTGCCGTCGATTTTTTCGTGATGAGCACCTGCTACCATCGGCACCTGTTTGAAAATCCCCTCGAAATTGATCCGCTCCAGGATCTCCCGGGTCTTGGCGGCGTGGGTTTTGACGATTTCATACTCCTCTCGGTTGAGCCGTCCCTGTTTTTTGAGGATTGAATCGGGAACGCCGATCTTGCCGTAATCGTGCAGCAGCGCGGCGACCCGGATCATGCTTTGATATTCTTCGTGGAGGCCCAGTTCCTGGCAGATGCCGAGGGAATATTCCGTTACCTTTTCGGAATGACCGGCGGTATAGGGGTCCCGCGATTCGATGCTGGCCGCCAGCACCTGTAAGGTTGAATTGAACTGTTTTGCCTTGTTTTCCAACCGTTCAGCATTGCGGATACTGACCCCGATAATGGGAGCGATGCCCATCAGCAGGTTGAGGTCGTTTTGCACCAGGGGGCGTTTTGTTTTGAAGTGGTCCACCAGCAGCACGCCGAGCGGTTCGTCTTCACAGATGATGGGGCAGCAGATGCAGGACTGCACGCCCAGTTTTTTGGCGAACATCAGACCTTGAGCGATCTCCTTGTCTTCCGCCTTGTCGATATCGTTGATCAGGTAAGGTTTCCGATTCTGGAAGGTGTGGGAAAAGAGTTCCCCGTCGCTGGTTTTTTCCAGGTCAAAACCAATGTCGCCCAACAGGGCCAACTGTTGGGCGCTGTAGCCGAAGCTGGCTCCCAGGTGCAGCTGTTTTTTTTCGGGATCGGCCAGCAGGATCAATCCCCGGTCGTAAACAAGATGTTTCTTCAGCACCCGGACAAGGCTGTCGAGGATGCTGTCGATGTTTGTCTGGCTGCTGATGATGGCGCCGATTTCATGGGAAAGAAGAACATTGTTGTAGTTGAGGTTGACCTGGTCCAGGAGTTCCTGGGCGGAAACTCCGATATTGTCCAGTTTCGGCTGGAGTTCCCGTTTCTCATGCCAGGTGGCGATTAGGGAAAGGGTCAAAATCAGGATGAGGGTCAGCGGCGCCAGGACCGAGAGGGCCAGTTGCGGTTGAAAAAACAAGGCGACTGCGACCGCCAGGACCGCTGGCGCCGAAACCAGGTTGCGGAGGCGGCGCCATATGACCGAATAGGATTTTTGCCAGGAGATGGTATAGCGGCAGCATCGGCCCCCTTTGAAGAGGCATTCATCATGTTCGATGCGGGAGAAATCGTTGGTCATGATCTTGCCGATAGCCTCGAAAAAACCGATGCGGTTTTCGCACTGGAAAGGCTCTTCCTGCACCCCTTCGAAGGGAATCACGGTGATTTCCACCCGGTCGGCCGCCAGTTTTTTTGATTCGTAAAGAGAGGAACGGGTGAAGTTGGCGGTTGTTTTCTGGATCATTCCGTAGGCGGTGGAGAGATCGAGCATTCCCAGGACATATTTGCGCATCACCCCCATGGAGTCGGGTGAAGCGGCGTAGCGGCCCGCATCTCTGGCGATATTGGGATTTCCCGTCAGCTGCACCAGACGTTTATGGAAAAGGTTGATCTGTTCCTGGGTGAACCACTGTCCTTCGTCTTCCACCTCGTAGAGCTTGATCCCCGCATAGGAGAGAAGTTCATTGATGTTCACGTGGCTGTAGCGGCTGCGGATCAGCAGGATGAATGCCTCCAGAATGCGGCTGTTGTAGAGAAGGGGGGCGCAGGTGTCGGTCGGAGAACGGTGGTTTTCAGTCATGTATACCGATCGGACTCAGCTTTGGAAGCCACGGAAAAGGCGCTTCAGGTAACGGAAGTATTCATCCACGTGTCTGAGATTCATAATCCACAGATTGTAAGTTTTTTCGTAGCCGATGCCGGCGCTGTCGGCGTAGGAACGGGGAAAAATCATTATCGGCAACTCGTTTTGATCGTAGCGGACCATCACTTCCTGGACAGCATCAAAAAGGGTTTTTTTGTCCAGGCTTTCCTTGCTGGGCACGAAAAGATGGAGGCAATGGGTAAGGTCGGACATGTTCAACCCCAGTTCCGACAGGTTGAGCAGCAGCACCGCCAGCAGTACGCCGTCCTTTTTAAGCGCCAATAGATATCTTTCTTTGTGAAAGCCGCATTTGTGAAATTCCTTCTCAATGCTGTTGACGAAGGCGGATTCGGTTTGCAGATCCATGGCGCGAAGCATCAGTCCGCCGGATTCGTTTCCATAAAAGCAGTCGAGGTGGACGATATCCCGTTCCTCGCAGGGAACAAGCTCCCATTCCGGATTTGCCCGGTTTTCGGGTTCCCGCTCCCGGTGGCAGTGAAGATAGGCAAAGGGGTCGAGGGAACACTTTTCTCCGTCCGCCAGATGACGCGCCACGCCGCCGAAAATCCGCTCGGGGAAACGGTTTTCGGGGCGGTAATAGCACATGACATATTTCATGTGAATGGAAAAAAGATTGAGGGAATCGTTGATGAAGCTGCCGATCTGGTTGAGGACCGTGATCCCGGCGCGATTGGTTTCTTTTTTGGTGGCGGCGTGGTGATGAATCAACCAGGAGTTTTCGTAAAAACGGAGCATGGACATGTGTCCGAGAATTTTGCCATTTTTCTGGTGGATGAAATGGCGGGCGATATCGGGGTGCTCGGTGTAGAGTTTCTCGTAGGTTTTTTTCAGTACCTCTTTTTTGTGACGCAGAGTGGCGTATTTTTGCGGATAGATGAAGCCGGTTTCGAAGAAAAAACTCCACAAGGCATCCATGTCGACGGGCGTGAAGCAATGGGAATGCCGGTCTCCCGCCTGCTGCAGCAGCGCCTCCAGCTTGACATGATCGGCGATATCGATATCGAGAAGGGCCACCCCGTGGCGGATGATGGCGGGCTCTTGATCGTTCACCAGACTCCGGTTGACGACCTGTGCCTGACAGTGGATGACCAGGGTTCCGGCGAAAGAAATGGAAACGGAAGGGAGCATCAGGCCGGGAAAAAGTACCGCTTCCCTTTTCTCTTCCTGAATGGCGAAACCGGACCCGGAAAGAGTTTCAATTCCCAGGCTCACCTTTTTGCCGGTCAGCGGATGGTGGAATATCATTTCCGGTGCGGGGATCAGGCTCTGACGGCTGCTGCGAAACTCCTTGGTCTGAAAGCGACGGGTATAAAGGTGGGCCAGTCTAAAGACAAAATCGCGGCTTTCTTCTCCGCATCCTTGCCGGGCCAGGAAGCATTCACCCGAATAGAGAGTTTCTTTTCCGCTGGAAAGAATCAGATAACCGGGAGAGTCGGGATCGATCCAGAAAAAACGCTGGGGGGCTTTGGCCTCGAGTTGCACCCTCAGGAAATCGGGGCTGAAGTCGGCCAGTACCCCTTCGAATTGGGCGCTGTTCTGGAAGAATCGCGCCGTGATCCCCTTGCAGGGATGGCGGCGATGGCAGCGGGCGCGGATTTCCCGGCACTGTATGGGGAGGGCCAGCTCCAGTGCCTCCAGATCCATGCTGCGCACCTCCCCTTCTACCATCAGCAACTTCAGGCCGTCATTCAGCAGCATATGATCGAAACGGTAATTGGTCAATTTTTTGGGCATATCCTGGGATGGATCCCATCTCAGGTGGAGGGTTTCGGCAAAAACGGCATCGGGGAAGGCGTTTATCGATATGGAATGAGGATAGTGACAGTGACGGAAATTGATCAGGACATCCCTGTCTTGAAAATTGAGGAAATTTAATTTGTCGATCAGCTGTCGGCGCGACAAGGTTTGGCAATCCTCAATCGGTTTTTCCCTGATCGCTTCCGTCAGAACTTGCAGTTGGGAAATTTTCTGTGTCACAGGTTTCCTCCTGATGGTTAGCTTTCCGTCAATGCAATTCTAGTGAAAAGTTTGTCAGTTGGGAGGAAAATTTTTGCGGAGAAGGCCGTGTAGGAAAAAATCCTGAAAAAAACGGTCGCGTGTGGCAAAGGTTTCTATTTGTCGCGGGTCTTTCTGCGCTCCTGATCGAGTTTTTGCCAAAAATCCAATCTTTCCTGAATGGTTTTTTCATAACCCCGACCCGTTGGCCGATAAAAAGTTTTTTCGCGAAGTTCCTCCGGCAGGTAATCCTGACCAGTGAATCCTTCCGGGAAATCGTGCCCGTATCGATATCCTTTGCCGTATCCCCACTCCTTCATCAGGCGGGTGGGGGCGTTGCGCAGATGCAGCGGGACCGGCAGGGCTCCCGATTTTGCCACCTCGGCCTGGGCTTCCGTCAGACCCCGATAGGAGGTGTTGCTTTTTGGCGCTGTCGCCAGGTAGACGGCGGCCTGGGCCAGATTGATCCTGCCCTCCGGCAGCCCTACGAAGTGAACCGCCTGCATGGCGGCGACCGCCACCTGCAGCGCTCGGGGGTCGGCGTTGCCGATATCCTCCGAGGCCAGAATCACCATCCGCCGGGCGATGAAGAGGGGATCCTCCCCCGCCTCCAGCAGCCTGGCCAGCCAGTAAAGCGCGCCGGAGGCAGAACCGCCGCGCATGCTTTTGATGAAAGCGGAGATGACATTGTAATGTTCCTCTCCACCCTTGTCATAGAGAAGAAGCTTTTCTTGCAATGCCTGTTCCACTTCCCGTTGGCCGATAGTTCCGTTCCGGCAGAGGCGGGCCGCTATCTCCAGGGTGTTGAGGGCGATGCGGGCGTCTCCTCGGGCATAGCGGGAGAGTATTTCCCTGGCTTGCGGATCGAGGGCGAGATGAAGTTTTCCCAGCCCTTTCGCTTCCGTCATGGCCCGATCGAGGATCCTTCCGATTTCCTCCGCGCCGAGGGATTCCAGGGTGAAGACTCGCGAACGGGACAGAAGTGCATTGTTGATTTCAAAAGAGGGATTTTCGGTGGTGGCACCGATGAGGATGACGTCGCCGGTCTCCACTCCGTGGAGGAGCGCGTCCTGCTGATTCTTGGCGAGTCGGTGGATTTCGTCGAGGAAGAGGATGGTGCGGATACTGTGGAACTTTCTGTCGTCGCCGGCCTGCCGCAGGGCTTCACGGATCTCCTTGACCCCCTGGAAAACCGCGGACAGGGGAACAAAGCGGCTGCCGGTGGCGCTGGCGACGAGACGTCCGAGGGTGGTTTTGCCGGTGCCGGGGGGACCGTAGAGGATGAGTGATGAGAGTTGTCCCGTTTCGATGAGGCGGCGGACAACTCCGTCAGGGCCGATCAGTTTCTCTTGGCCGACCATTTCATCGAGAGAGGCGGGGCGCATCCGCTCGGCCAGAGGCGTGGCCTCCTGGTGGTCATTGATATGCTCAAACAGATCCATAGGTAATGTCTATCCAATTGGGGGTTTGCATTTCAAAAAGCATTTCCAATCATTGTAAAAGATGGACTAAAGGCAAGGGAAGTGTTAAAATCCGCTACCTTTTTTTAAAGTGGTCAGCCATGAAGAATATCGGCATTTATGTCAAGCAGAAGCATCCCTATGCGGTCAATGTCGCTCGGGAGGTGGCCGCTTGGCTGGAAAAGCAGCATTTCCGAGTATTCTTCGAGGAAGGTGTCGCCGTCGCCATGGGGCGGGAGGGTTTTTCCGCCACGACTTTGCCCCGCAAGGTCGACCTGATCATCGTCCTGGGGGGGGATGGGACCCTGATCTCGGTGGCACGGGCGGTGGATGAACTCCAAGTCCCCATTCTCGGGGTCAACCTGGGGCGTCTTGGTTTCCTCGCAGAGGTGACCCTGGCCGATTTGTACAAGGTTCTGGAGAAGGTGGTCAAGGGCGAGTTCTCTGTTTCCAGCCGCATGCGCCTGGAGGCGGTGGTTTGGCGGGAGGGCAGGGAAGTCAGTCGTTTTCGTGTGCTGAATGATGTGGTGATCAACAAAGGAGCACTGGCGAGAATCATTGACATGGAAGCCTGGGTGAACGGCGCCTATCTCACCACCTTCCGCGCCGATGGCCTGATCGTCTCCACGCCGACCGGCTCCACCGCCTACAATCTCGCCGCAGGGGGGCCGATCATCTCTCCCGAGCTTCATTGCCTGGTCATCTCCCCCATATGTCCCCACATGCTCACCAACCGCCCCTTGATCGTTTCCGACGATGCGGTGATCCGCATCAGGGTGCAGTTCCGGGATGACGATGTGGCCTTCACCGCCGACGGACAGGTGGGCATACCCCTGCAAGGCGGCGACGAGGTGGAAATCCGCAAGGCAAGGATCGGCACTCTGCTGGTGAAGAGTCCTTCCAAGGAGTATTTCGAGGTGCTGAGGAAGAAACTGCTATGGGGCGAACAGCAGGAAACGCCATGCTGAGTGGAATTGTTGATCTGCAATGGCGAGAAAAAGGGAATTTTTCAAATTAGACGATGCTGACCGAGCTTGTCATCACAAATGTCGCCATCATTGATCGCTTGGAACTGAGCTTCGGCCCCGGCTTCAATGTCCTGACCGGGGAGACGGGAGCGGGCAAGTCGATCATCATCGACGCGGTCAACCTGGTGATGGGGGGGCGCGCCAACTCCGATCTGATCCGCAGCGGTTGTGAGGAGGCGGTGGTGGAGGGGATTTTCGACATCTCCAGCCATCGCGGCATCCAGAATCTGGTGGCCGGAAAGGGCTTCGATTCCGGCGCCGAACTCCTTCTCAAACGGGTGCTCTCCCGAGTCGGCAGAAACCGCATTTACATCAACGGTTCTCCGGCGCGTCTGCAGCAACTTCAGGAAATTGGCCGGGAGCTGATCGTCATTTACGGCCAGCACGAGCATCAGATCCTGCAGCGCTCCGATCGCCACCTGGAGCAGTTGGACCGGTTTTCCGGCCTCGAGTCGGAGGAGGCCGATTACCGTGAGGCCTACCGTCATCTGCGGGACTTGGCCCAAGCCCTCCACGCTGTGGAGGAGAAGGAAAAGAACCGTCGGGATAGG
The DNA here is from genome assembly GCA_012512925.1 of Desulfuromonadaceae bacterium. Taxonomy (GTDB): domain Bacteria; phylum Desulfobacterota; class Desulfuromonadia; order Desulfuromonadales; family JAAYDE01; genus JAAYDE01. The sequence goes on along the minus strand of JAAZDE010000131.1, from coordinate 33,608 downwards.
CTGGCGCTTCTGGAATTTCAGTGTGCCGAGATCGCGGCGGCGGCACTGACGCCGGGGGAAGACGCCGAGTTGGAGGCGGAAAAGCTGCGTCTCCAGAACGCCGAGAAACTGCTGTCGGTGGCCGAGGATGGCTACCAAACCCTTTATGACGGGGAACGGGCCGTGACCGGAGAACTGGATCGGGTGACCTCCGCTCTCGAGTCCCTTCAGGATGTCGACCCGGCTCTGGGGGCTTTGTCCGAGACGGTGCGCAATGCTCTCTATACCCTGGAAGATGCCGCATTCCAGCTGCGGGATTACGCCGCCAGGGTGGTCTTCGACGAGGAACGGCGACGACAGGTGGATGAGCGGTTGCAGTTGCTCAACGGACTGAAAAGAAGATATGCCCAGACGCTGGAAGGTGTCCTGGAGCATGCCGCCAGGGCAGATAGCGAAATCGGGGAACTCAAGAGACAGGAAGCTTTCTCGCAGGAATTGCGCAAGGAGTTGGCCGAATGGCGTCAGCGGCTGGCCCAGGCGGGAAACCGCTGGTCCCAAAAACGCCACGAGGCTCTGCCGGAGATGAAAAGGGCGGTGGAGCGGGAGATGGCTGATCTGGCCATGCCCAAAGCGACATTTGAGATCCGCCTGACCCCCCTCGCCGAACCGGGGCCGCGGGGTTGTGAACAGGGGGAGTTTTTTCTGTCGGTGAATCCCGGAGAGGACCCCAAGCCTCTGGCCGCGGTTGCTTCCGGCGGCGAACTGTCACGGATCATGCTGGCTCTCAACCGTGCCGCACCGGAGCGGGAGGCAGCTTTATCGATGATCTTCGATGAGGTCGATGCCGGCATCGGCGGCGCCGCCGGCGCTGCCGTGGGAAAAAAACTCCGGCAGGTTTCCCGCCTCAATCAGGTCTTGTGCATCACCCATCTCCCCCAGGTGGCCGCCTTTGCCGATATTCATTACATGGTGGAGAAAAAGTCGGATGGGGAGCGGACAGTGGTGTCGGCAAGGCCCTTGGCCGGGGATGAAAGGGTTGCTGAAATGGCTCGCATGCTGGGTGGCGCCCGGATTACCCAAAAAACCCTCGACAACGCCCGGGAAATGATCTTTCATGCCGCCTCCCCGGCGGGGACGGCATGAACTGGATTGAAAAGTTTATTGTCCAAAAATCCTTAAGGGAGTTTATGCCATGCTGATCCGCAATGCCCGCCTTCCGGATGCCGTTCCGATTCAGAAGCTGCTGATGGAGTATGTTTCCCAGGGGATTGTCCTCTCCCGGTCCCTGGTCGAGATCTACCAGTCGATCAGAGAATTTAAGGTGGCGGAGGAGGACGGCGTCCTGATCGGTGTGTGCAGCCTGCATATCTGGTGGGAAGACCTGGCGGAGGTGCGCTCTCTGGTGGTGCTGCCGGGGCGGGAGAAGCAAGGAATCGGCAGTCGTCTGGTTGAGGCTACCCTGGAAGAGGCGCGCCGGATGGGGCTGAAGAGAATCTTCGCCCTGACCTATAAACCCGATTTTTTTTCCCGCCTCGGATTTTCCGTGGTGGACAAGTCGGAATTGCCGCAAAAGGTCTGGGGAGATTGCGTAAAATGTCCCAAATTCCCTCAATGTGATGAAACCGCGGTGAGTCTGTTTCTCACCGACGGTGCCTAGTGGAAGTCCTGCAGCCAAGAGGCTTTGGTCTCTTGTTCTTTAAATTTTCGCCCTGAGGCGGATTGCAAACCGATGAAAGGAGGGGTTCATGTCCTCCACCCGATTCAGGATCCTGATTCTCCCCGAAGGAGCCGGACAAGTTCGGCAACTTCAATTCAACCCCGCAGTCATCCTGGCGTTTTTTGTCACCACGTTTGCTTTTTCGATCGGCGCCGGCCTGGTTGCCGCTGATTATCTTCGGCTCCGGTCCGGGCATGAGGAACTGTTGCGGCTGCGGGCCGAGAAACGGATCTACCAGGAGGAACTGCGACTTCTCGCCCTCGAAACGTTGACTCTGCGTCAGAATCTGGAGGTTCAGTCCCGCTATGATGCCCGTTTCCGGATTCTGTCGCAGCCATCCATTCGGGATGGCGACCATGCCAACGCCCTTGGCGGTCCGCTGGAGCCCGATACCCCCGAGACGGCGGGAAGGGTTCAGGAAGAAAAGGATCAGGTGCGCCAAAGCAGGGACTTGCAACTTCCCCTGCAGGAGGAAATTCGCGCCCGCCCCAAGGAGTCATCCTCCCTCACTTGGAAAAAACCGGCGGGATGGCCGGTCCGCGGACAGATCAGTTCACCTTTCGGAGTGCGAAAATCACCCTTCTCCGGACGACAGATATTTCATGAAGGAATCGATATCGTCGCTCCCCTGGGAACTCCGGTATTCGCCAGCGCCAAGGGGACCGTTTCCACCGCCGGATATAATGCCGGCTACGGCAATCTGATCGTGGTCGATCATGGTAATGGCTTTCAGACCGCTTATGGACACAACTCGAAGATATTTGTCAAGGTCGGGCAACAGGTCAAGAAAGGGCAGAAGATCGCCAGCGTGGGCAGCACCGGCCGTTCCACCGGTCCCCATCTCCACTATGAAGTGCGCCTTCACGGCAAGCCTGTGAATCCCAGAAAGTTTTTGTGATTGAGGGGGTTTGCCCGGTTACCGCAGGCAAGAGGCCCTGAGGTCTGTTTCAACCGTTGGACAGGCAGCGGTAATAGGAATCGAGCTGGTAGACGGCGGCCAGGGGGTTGTGTCCCAGCAGGCGGTCCTTCACCGCCAGCACAGTGCAGGGGGCCTCGGCATGGCGGAAGAACAGAGAGTCATGGCCGACGCAGAGCCCGAGCAGGATGTTGAATTCGGTTTTCGCATCGTTCAGCAGCAGCGCCTGCAACAGCGGATTGCACATCGGTTCAAAGCGGCCGGGACGGAGTTTGACCCGATCATCCAGACCGAGTTCCTCTTTCGGTATTTGGCCAACCTTGCAGCAGGCGGAAACCACCTCGAAGCCCCTGACGACGAAAAATTCCTCCACTTTTTTCCCTTCCGCGAAAAGGCCTGAGCAGAAGGCCAGCCCCAGTTTCCGATACCCCATGCGGGCGGCGAACTCGGCGATCTCCAGCAGGCGCGGTTTGACCGGAACGGGTGGCCCCTCGCCGAGGCGGTAACCTTCCTTTTCCTGGCATGCCGCCTGGCGGGCGAACTCCTTTTGGTTCGGTTCTTCAAGTAGAGCGCGAGCCTTCTCGATCAGCTCCCGCCGGTTCTCCGTGGGGCAACCGGCGGGAGCAAGGCCCGAAAGGTTTTCACAGCAGCGTTCGGGACGGGGAATTGGGCAGCGGGCGCAGTCGCAGTTTTCCTGGCTCATAAGGGTCTTTCCTTGGCGAGAGGGGTTATTGTCTGTTATTCTGCATAACGTTTTCGGCTTCGTCTTGTCAAGACAGGCATGGGTTGGGCGCTTTCGGGAAGGGGTGGGAATTTGTGGTTGACAGTAATCCGAAATTATGAATTATTGCCTCCGCCGTTCATTGCGCGGCGAATTTTCGTTGCAAGGAGAATAAAATGATTGAGTTGAACTTTTCCAAATCGGCCGACGGACTCATCCCCGCCGTGGCTCAGGACTGGCGGAGCGGCGAGGTGCTGATGCTTGCCTACATCAACCGCCAAGCCTGGGAGAAAAGCCTGGAATCGGGACTGGCCACCTACTGGACCCGCTCCCGTCAAAAGCTCTGGGTGAAAGGGGAAAGTTCGGGGCATGTGCAGAAAATCAAAGAAATCCTTGTCGATTGCGATCTCGACACGGTTATTTTCAAGGTGGAGCAGGTTGGCGGGGCGGCCTGTCACGAAGGGTACAGGAGCTGCTTTTTCAGGCGCGTTGAAGAGGACCGCTTGACGGTGATAGGGGAGAGGGTTTTTGATCCCGCCCAGGTTTACCAAAAATAATCAGCATAGAAAAAAATCATAGAAGGAGTTGACTATGCAGGTATTGCGTTTAGGGCTGCCCAAGGGGAGCCTGGAAAATACCACCTTCGAGCTTTTTGCCAAGGCGGGGTACAAGATCGAGGGGGCCTCCCGCTCCTACTATCCCACCATCGATGATCCTGAAATTGAATGCGTCCTGCTGCGCGCCCAGGAAATGGCCCGTTATGTCGGAGAGGGAATTCTGGATGCCGGCCTCACCGGCCTCGACTGGATTCTCGAAAACGATGCCGATGTGGTCGAGGTGGCGGAACTGGTCTATGGCAAGGTCGGCCGTAAACCGCTGCGCTGGGTGGTGGCGGTGCCTCAGGATTCACCGATCCAGTCCCCCGCCGATCTTCAGGGAAAAAGAATCGCCACCGAGGCGGTCGGCATGACCCGGCGCTACCTGGAAAGGCATGGTGTGCAGGCCATGGTGGAGTTCAGCTGGGGAGCCACCGAGGTCAAACCCCCTTATCTGGCCGACGCCATCGTCGAAATCACCGAAACCGGTTCCTCGCTGCGGGCCAACAATCTGCGCATCGTCGATACGGTCTGCACCACCACCACCCGCTTCATCGCCAACAAGGAGGCCTGGCAGGATTCCTTCAAGAGGGGCAAGATCGAGCGGTTGGCGATGATGCTTCAGGGAGTGCTGGCGGCCGAGAAGAAAGTCGGCCTGATGCTCAACGTCAGCAAAGAAAATCTGGAACGGGTGCTGTCCATCCTGCCGGCGCTGCACAAGCCGACCATTTCATCCCTGGCCGACGAGAACTGGTTCGCCCTGATGACGATCGTGGATGAAACACTGATTCGCGACATCGCTCCCGAACTGATCGACGCCGGTGCCACGGGGATTGTCGAATACGCCCTGAACAAGATCTTTTACTGAGAGCTTCTTATGGAATCACCGAATCCCGTTTCCCGAACCTGCACCCGGTGCGGCAAATGTTTTGTCGGGGAAGAGGCGGAGTGCCCCGATTGCGCCGGTTCCCCCCAGGGGGTTCAGGGGATATGGCATTCTCTGATTTATCTGGTCGCCTTGATCGCTCTTCTCGCCCTGACGATACTTGTTCGGCGCTGGTGAGAACAGGGGCTGAAAAAAGAAGCGAAACGACATTGTCCAAAGCTGCTAGTAACGGTTGACAGATGTAACCTGGATGGTAAACATTGCTTTATGCCGATTTGTGGATGAATAGGAATAAAATCAAATTAATAGACAAGGAGATGAAGAGATGAAGAAGGATATGCCGGAAAAGGGCGCCATTCTGCAGCGCGACAAGGAAACTTATGCTATCGCTCCTCATATGCCGGGCGGCGTGACCACGCCGGCCTATCTGCGCAAGATCGCCGATGTGGCCGAGAAATATAACGCCCAGGCATTGAAGTTGACCAGCTCTCAGAGGATCGCCATCGTCGGTCTGCCCGAGGACAAACTCGACCAGATCTGGGCGGAATTGGGAGAGAAGCCGGGGGCGGCCATCGGTCTCTGCGTGCGCTCCATCAAGATGTGCCCCGGCAACACCTTCTGCAAACGCGGCCAGCAGGATTCACTGAAGGTCGGTCTTCATCTCGATGAGAAATACCATGCCTACGAACTCCCCTGGAAATTCAAGATGGGCGTTTCCGGATGCATCATCGACTGCGGCGAGGTCTGCATCAAGGACGTCGGTCTGGTCGGCGGCCCCAAGGGGTGGAACGTGATGGTCGGAGGGCATGGCGGTCCCCAGTCGCGCCTCTCCCAGAAACTGGTTGAAAATGTTACCGAAGAGCAGGCCCTGCAGATCATCGACCGGATCGTCGAGTGGTTCAAGGCCCAGGACAAAAAGGGACGTCTCGGCAAGCTGATCGAAGATGTGGGTTTCGACAACTTTAAGGCGGCGATTCTGCCGGAAGCATAAGGCAGGGCGAAACATTACTTAAGGATGGGAAAAAGGGGGAGAGATCCCCCTTTTTTATTTTCCGGACACGAAGCGGTATCCCTTGCCGCGCACCGTAAGGAAGTGTTCGGGGTGAGATGGGTCGGTTTCGAAGTACTTGCGCAGGCGGGCGATGAAGTTGTCGAGGGTGCGGGTTTCGGTTTCCGGCGAAACCCGCCAGACCGAGGCCAGCAGTTCGCTCCGCTCCAGGATCTCTCCTTCTCTGGCGAAGAAAATGCGCAGAATTTTCATCTCCAAGTCGGTCAGATCGATCTCTCCTTGAAGGGTTTGCGCTTTTCCCTCCGTCAGATCGACCCGGCAGCCACCGAAACGGAAAATGTCCTGACTGGCGGCCGGGGGGCGATACCAGGCCGAACGTTCCAGCATCCTTTTGACCCGCAGCAGAAATTCGGTCAGGGAGAAGGGCTTGGTCAGATAATCATCAGCGCCTTGCTTCAGTCCGTTGACCCGATGTGGTTCATCTCCCAGGGCGGTGAGGATGAGGATGGGAATGCGGTCATCCTTGTCCCGCACCGATTGGCAGATGTCCAGGCCGTTGCCGTCGGGGAGCATGATATCCAGTATCAGCATAGAAAAATCCATCTCCTCCATGGCGGCTTTGGCTTCCATGGCCGTCGCCGCGTGGACCACCCGGTAGCCCTCCTGTTCTAAATTGAAAATCAACCCTTGGGCGATATGGGCCTCATCCTCCACGAGCAAGAGGGTAAATTTTGCGGGCTGGTTCATACTTCCTCCAATGTTTCCATTTTCCCTTGATAGCGGGGAAGAAGGATGTGAAAGGTGGCCCCTTTCCCCGGGCCATCGCTTTCCACATAAACCTTGCCCCGCTGGCGCTTGACAAGCAGCTGGACGATAAAGAGGCCAAGGCCGGTGCCGTGGATGTTGTCCCCCGTTTTTCGTGCCCGGTAGAACAGGCGAAACACCTTCTTGAGATCTTTTCGTTCAATTCCCCTCCCCTGGTCGGCAAAAATAAGATGGCACCATTTTCCTTCCTCCCGCAGGGTGACGGCCAAATGGGGAGGGCCCTCTGCGTAGCGAACGGCATTCTCCAAAAGGTTGCGAAAAACGAGGAGAAAGGATTCGGGATCGAGAAGCACTGTCAGGTTGGGGACGATGGAGAGGGACAACGAGCCGTCCGAGGGGAAATGGCGGGCTGCTTCGCGAAAATAGTTATTGGTCATTTCCGACAGATCGCAGGGCCGCAGGGTGAGAGAAAAGCGTCTGAATTCAAGGCGATTGGCGGTCAGCAGGTTGTTGATCAAAGCATTGAGGCGGCCGGTCTCCTCGAGCATGATGGTCAGGGATTTATGGAACTGGTCGGGTGGGGGCTGGCGGAGTTTGAGGGTCTCCAGATGAAGCTGGATGGAGGCCACCGGCGATCTCAGTTCGTGGCTGACCTGAGCGATAAAAGCTTTTTGCTCCCTTAAAAGGGCGGCTTGCCGCGACCAGTAGAGGAAGATGACATAGACCCCGGCAAGGATGGTGACCAGCAGCACCAAACCTTCCGCCAGCACCACCCAGTCCAGCCATCCCGTCACCTGCTCGGGACGGTATTTTTCGGCCGCTTCCCGCAGTTTGCTCTGACTGCCGAGAAACCAGTAGAGCCATCCCCCCACCACCAGCAGCCAGGCCAGTTGGACGACAATGAAAACGACCAGAGGGTGAAAGGTTTTTTTTAATAGCTTTTTGATGCCGGACATTCTAACTCCCATTAATCATAGGGGTATTTTTACATAAGTATTACAATCCAGGAAAAGGAATTTTGTTACACTAAAACAGTTTAAACAACCTTTTGAGCTTTTCTCCCCGATATGAGGTCAATTGTCATGATCCCTGAACTGAAAATTGGATGTCACCATGTTCCCTATCCTCTCATCCAGGGAGGGATGGGGGTCCGCATCTCCGGCGGCAGGCTGGCCGGTCATGTGGCCCGTTGCGGCGGGATCGGCATCGTCGCTTCGGCCGGTCTTGGCCTCGACACGCCGATCTTCGACGGGCGTAATTTTTTCGAAGCCGACGCTCAGGCGTTGAAGGACGAGTTGAAGAAAGCCTACGCCATCGCTCCCGACGGCGTCATCGGCGTCAACTGCATGATGGCGGTGACCGATTACGAGGAAAACGTCCGCGCTTCCTGTGAAGGGGGAGCCAAAATTATCATCAGCGGCGCCGGTTTGCCTCTCTCCCTTCCCCGGTTGACGGAAAACTATCCCGATGTGGCGCTGGTGCCGATTGTCTCCTCGGTCAAGGCCATCGAGCTGATTGTGCGGAAATGGCAGAAGAATTACAATCGTATTCCCGATGCCGTCGTGGTCGAGGACCCGGATACGGCCGGCGGTCACCTCGGCAGCCACATGGAAAACATCGGCACAGGCTGTTACGACCAGTATGCCACGGTGCGGGGGGTGAAGTCGTATCTGCGTGAAACCAGCGGCCGCGATATCCCCGTCATCGCCGCGGGCGGGATCTGGGATCAGACGGATCTTCTGCATGCTCTGGCGGAAGGGGCCGATGGCGTGCAGATGGCGAGCCGATTTGTCTGCACCGAGGAATGCGACGCCGATGACGCCTACAAACAGGCCTATCTCGACTGCACCCAGGATCAGGTCGGTCTGATTATGAGCCCGGTGGGTCTTCCCGGCCGCGCCATCCTCAAAAACGTCGACGCTATCGAACGCTATGACAGGGAACGGGGTTTCATCTGCCCCTGCCGCTGCCTGAAAAGGTGCTCGTATCGGGAGGATGGCGAACATTATTGCATTGTCCACTCCCTCGACCGTGCTCAGCGGGGGGACACCGAGACCGGCCTCATCTTCTGCGGCAGCAACGCCTGGAAGTCGGATCGCATCTCCACGGTTCAGGAGATTTTCAGCGAACTCTTCGCCTGTTCCGCCGAGGAACATTGCCTCAAGGTGCAGAACGGCTGAATCCAAAAAACTTACCTTTCGAGTTTAAAAAAGCATCCATTCCGGATGCTTTTTTAATTCACCGAGGCGACAGGAGTGTTTTGACTCGCTTCCCTTCATTGTCTTATGATGACGAATGATGATTCTTGCCGCGCCGCCCTGCAGAACGAAAAGGATATGACTATCGCATCTGAGCGTTACTTGCCGAAATGGATAGCCTGGGAAGTCACTCGGCGCTGCAACCTGAATTGTATCCACTGCCGCAGTTCCTCCTGCGCCGATTCCGTCACTGCCGAGTTTTCCACAACCGAGGCATTTGCCCTGATCGACGCCATCCGTGAGGTATCTTCTCCGGTGCTGGTGCTGACCGGCGGCGAACCGCTGCTGCGGGACGATCTCTTCGATATCGTCCGTTACGGCACGGAGCAAGGGTTGCGGATGTGTCTGGCCACCAATGGCACCCTGCTCAGCGATTCCTCATGCGTCTCTCTGCGGGAGAGCGGCATCCGCATGGTGTCTCTTTCTCTGGACGGCGCCTCGAAAGAAGTCCATGATGATTTCCGGCGTTGTCCCGGCGCTTTCGACGGGGTCCTCAGGGGGGTTGAAACCTTGCGCCGCCACGGCATTCCCTTTCTGATCAATTCTTCATTTACAAAAAGAAACCGCCATGATATTGCTGCCACATTCGGTCTTGCCAAAAGCTTGGGGGCGACGGCCTGGTACCTGTTCATGGTGGTTCCCACGGGACGGGGACGGGAGATTCTGGAGGAACTGATCCCCGCCTCCGAGTACGAGGAGATCCTGCGCTGGCACTGGCGACAGGAGCGAGGGGAGGAATCGTTGCTCATGCGCCCCACCTGCGCTCCCCAATATTTCCGGGTTATCGCTCAGGAAGGGGGGAAAGGAACCAGGCGCCGCCAGCTCGCTTTCGCCACCGGCGAGAATCGGGGATGTCTGGCCGGGCAGAACATCTGCCTGATCGATGCCGAGGGAGGGTTGAAGCCTTGTTCCTATTTCTTGTCTTCGGTCGGCAATGTCCGTGAAACTTCGTTTCGGGAGCTGTGGTTTCATTCGGAAACTTTGCTCGAGCTCCGTGATCTCAATCGGCTCAAGGGGAAGTGCGGCGTCTGTGAATATGTCCGGGTCTGTGGTGGATGCCGCGCCCGTGCCGATGCCGTTTTCGGCGATTATCTGGCCGAAGAGCCGTTTTGTTCCTATGTCCCTTCGGCTTTTTTGGCAAACCATGAGGATTGATTTGATCATCTCCCTGTTCAGCCGGATTATTGCTCCTTCTCCGGAGAAACTCTATCCATGAAAGAGCCTCCCGGTTTTCTGGCCGCATGTCGCTGCCTTCCCGTAACCTCTACCCCCATTTGGATCATGCGCCAGGCGGGGCGCTATCTTCCCGAATATCGCGCCGTCCGTTCCCGGGCCACCTTCCTTGAGTTGTGCAAAAATCCTGAACTGGCTGCCAATGTTACGTTGCAGCCGGTGAAGGTGTTGGGGGTGGACGCCGCCATCCTTTTTTCCGATATCCTTGTTCCCGTGGAAGCCATGGGGGTAAAGCTCGATTTCACCCCCGGCCCGGTGTTGGAGCGGCCTGTGCGCAGCCGGCAGGCTATCGACGCTTTGACGATTCCCGATATCGAGGAAAAACTTCCTTTTGTTCTGGAAACCATCCGTATTCTGCGCCGCGAACTGACGGGCACGCCACTGATCGGCTTCTGCGGGGCTCCCTTCACCCTTGCCTGCTATCTGGTTGAGGGGCAGGGGAGCCGGAATTTTGCCGCCTGCAAGAAAATGATGTTCTCGGAGCCGAAGCTGTTTCACGTCCTGATGGAAAAGCTGACGACGATGAGCATCCGCTACCTCAACGCCCAGATCCAGGCGGGTGTCGAGGCGGTGCAGATTTTTGACAGCTGGGGCGGAATTCTGGCACCTGCGGATTACCGGGAATTTGTTATTCCCCATATCCGCAGACTGATCCGGGGGCTTGACCGAGGAGGGGTGCCGGTGATCCTTTTTGTCAAGGGGTGTGGAGGTCTCTTGGACCTGATCCGCGACAGCGGTGCCGATGTCATTGGTCTTGATTGGATGGTTTCCCTGGCGTGGGCGCGGTATCTGCTGGGACCAAAAATCGCCGTCCAGGGGAATCTCGATCCGGCGGTGCTGCTGGCGCCAAAGAGCCGGATCGAGGCCGCGGTCCGGCGCATTCTTGAGGAAAATGGCGGCCGGCCCGGACATATCTTCAATCTCGGCCATGGTATTCTCCCCTCGACCCCGGTCGACAACGTGCGGTTTCTCGTGGAAACGGTCCATCGCCTGAACTGTTGCTGAAAAGGTCAGATGAAATGTTTACCCAACCGATAACCAAGGGAAAGGAATGAACGAACCCGACCGACCTAAAGCCCTCGTCCTTTTGAATATGGGGGGGCCGATCACACTCGATGAAGTTGAACCGTACCTTCAGCGCCTCTTTTCCGACAAGGAATTGATCTCCATTCTCCCCGGTGGTCTTGGGCAGCGGCTCTTTGCCCGCTGGATGAGCCGTCTGCGGGCACCCTCCTCGATGGAGAAATACCGCCGCATCGGCGGTGGTTCACCGCTGTGCATATGGACCGAAAAACAGGCCCGCGCCATCTGCCAGAAGCTGCCCGGGTGTTTCACCCCCTTTGTCGCCATGCGCTATTCCGCCCCCTTTGCCGGGGATGCCCTGGCTTCCATCCGTGACGCCGGCATCGACGAGGCGGTGCTGCTGCCCATGTATCCTCAGTACTCCTCAGCTACCAGCGGCAGCAGCATCAAGGATTTCACCAGGGCGGCCGCCCTCGTTCATCCCACCTTGAAATATTCCATAGTCGATTCCTGGTACCTTGCCAACGGCTATCTCGACGCTTTGGCCGCCACCGTTGTCGAAGGGCTTGCGGCCTTTCCGGAAGAGCAGCGTTCAAAGGTGCCGATCCTTTTCAGCGCCCATTCCCTTCCCCAGCGGCTGGTGGATCGGGGGGATCCCTATCTGAACCAGACACTGAGAACGGTGCGCGGCGTTGTGCAGCGGGTCGGCGAGTGCCCCTGGCACCTCGGTTTTCAGAGCCGCAGCGGGCCGCTGAAATGGCTGGGTCCCCCGGTTCGCGAGATTATGGAACGCCTTGCCCGGCAGGGGCACCGGGCCCTGCTGATGGTTCCGGTCTCTTTTGTTTCCGACCACCTCGAAACCCTGTGGGATATCGATATCGAATACCGGAAAATAGCCCGCGATCTCGGCATCCGCCATTTCGTGCGCAGTCCGGCCCTCAACGACCGCCCCGACTTCATCGAGGCTTTGGCCCGCCTGATTATCGATCATCTGGAGTGGATGAGCCGATGAAGCTCGAAATTGAACGGAAATTCCTGATTCGCAGTGACGCCTGGCGGCGGAATGTCTTGAGAAAGGATCTTCTCCGTCAGGGTTACCTTGCGGTTGATCAGCAGAAAGTGATCCGCGTCAGGGTGGCGTCCGGACGGGGGATTTTGACAATCAAACAGGCCTCTACGGGAATCGTCCGCCGCGAGTTTGAGTATGACATCCCGGTGGAAGAGGCTTCCCTCATGGTGGATGAGATGAGCCGCGGTTTTGTTGTGGAAAAGATCCGCCACCGCGTCGGCCATGGCGACAGGGTCTGGGAAATCGATGAATTCCTCAAGGAAAACAGTGGCCTGGTAGTGGCCGAAATTGAGTTGGAGGGGGAGGAGCAAGTTTTCGAGTTCCCCCTCTGGCTGGGAAGGGAGGTAACCACGGATCACCGTTTCAGCAACGCCGCTCTTTCATGCCGGCCGTTCAGTTTGTGGCCGGACCGGGATGCTTTCATCGGGTGACCTTTCCGCAGGGTTTTGGCAGGGGTTGTTGCGACGGGATTGCAGAGCACACTTTTCCCCCTTGAATTTGTAACCTTTTTGATGCATGCGTCATTTAACTACTGTTTCTGGTTGCGGCGGTATATGAAGCCGATTTGCCAAGGGAGGAAAAAAACCATGAAGCGAATCCTGATCACACTGATCACCCTGGCCTTTTTTTCTCCAACCTTTGTTTTCGGTCAGGAGTTCTACGATCGTCTGGATGACACCGAAAAACAGGCCATGATGGAGACCCTGCAGTATGCGCTCGACCAGAACAAGGAGGGGGAGGAGAGTTCCTGGGCCATCCCGGAGACCGGAAGTTCCGGAGCGGTGACGCCCCTGGCGAGTTTTGTTAATGAAAATGGCAACTCCTGCCGGGACTTTATCTCCACCATCCTGATAAACGGCGATGAAGAGCGCAACAACGGGACGGCCTGTCGCCAGGCGGACGGGACCTGGATCGTGGTCAGCAGCAGCACCACCAGCACCTATGCCGCCAGAGTCGCCAGCCGCCAAATTCATGTCTATCGCGATCCTTATCTTTACTGGTATCCGTGGGTCTATTACGCTCCCTACCACTACCCCCACCGGATCTTCTTCAGTTTTGTTTTCTCCAGCCGCCATGGTCATTTCCATCGTTCCCGTTTCCATGACGGACAACGCTATGTGGGCAGTCCTCATTTCCACCCGAGAGTGAGATCCGCTCGTGGAATGAATCGGTCTTCGAGGTTTCGGTCCTCCCCTGTGGTTCGGCCTGCTTCTCACCATCGGAGCCCTTTTTACCCTCCGGGCCGATCCCTTTCACCTCGGGATGCCGGCGTTATGAAAGCCCGGCCACCGAGAAGGCAGGAGGCGCCCGCCAAGGCGGTCCGGCCGGCTTCTGCAGTAAATAACGCTCACCCCGACAGGGGAAATCTGCGCCGGCCTGCCGGTGCAAAAGTATCGGGACATCGTTTGCCCGCCAGGGGACCAGCACAATTTCGGGGAAAAGCCAGAGTCCCTGCCGCTGCTTCACCCGTTCTGCGGACTCCCAAACCCCTGGCCAGGCCTGCAATAAGGGATGCTCGAAAAGTCTCGCCCAGTCCCACCATCCGAGCCAAACCCAGCCTTCGGCAGCGTTCTCATCCCCGCAACAGGTCGAGAGGAGATTCCAGCGTTCGGGCCAAGGGGGTCCGAGGAGGACTCGATTCGTCGCGGGGTTGGCAGCCCGGCAGTCGGCGGAGATGAATGGTGGCAGCAGAGTCCAACCAAGGATGAATTGACAAAACAAAGGGACGAAAAAAATGGAAAGGCTTAAAGGATACCAGCGGCAGTACCTGAAAGGCTTGGCTCACGGTATGAAGCCGCTGGTTTTTATCGGTGGCAAGGGGAGTTCCCCCGCCGTCATCGAGGCGCTGGCCGAGGCTCTGGAAAAACATGAATTGATCAAGGTGAAGTTCAATGATTTCAAGGAAAAGGAACATAAACGGGAAATCATTGAGCTACTCGAAAAGGAAACCGCCTCGGAGATGATTGGAATGGTCGGTCATATCGCCATTTTCTATCGCGCCCAGAGCGATCCCGACAAAAGAAACATCGATGTGCCGCAACGGCCGCCGGCCTGAGAAGACGGTCGATTTCCCCGCGTCAAAAACCAATGGCGTCTGCCATGACCGGTAGATATCGGTATTGTCCACCGCCTTACCCAACTGATCGCTCCCCGGTCCCTGGCTGCGGATGATGGTGTCCGTGGCACTGTGTCCTCTGCCGGCCCAGCCCTCCTTGATGAACTCCCCCGCTTGTGCGAGTCTTCCATCGGGACCGTTGATGGCGAGGCCGCCGGTTTCATGGTCAGGGGCGACGATGATCAGGGTCGTCTCCTTCCTCCCCGGCTTGGCCGCCACCCACCCCAGAACGACTTTTAGCGCTTCGTCGAAGGCCAGGGTTTCGGCGATCTGGCCGCGGAGGTCGTTGGCGTGGCTGCTCCAGTCGATTCGAGAGCCTTCCACCAGCAGAAAAAATCCATCCGCATCCTTTTCCAGTACGGTAAGGGCGGCGGTGGTCATCTCCGCCAGGGTGGGTTCATCTTCGGGGTAGCCGAGGGAGGCATCGACGCGGAACATTTCCGGTGTTTTCCCTTTGTCGCGCCGGTTCTGTTCGAACATTCCCAGAATCTTTACCTTGCCTTCCCGTATTGTGGCGTGCAGAGCGGCTTTCCCGGCGACCGTCTGGTAGCCTTTGGTCCTGGCCAAGCGGAGCAGGGCGGCCTGCCTGTCGGGCCAGGCGAAGGAGATGGGGTAGTCGGGGCAGGAGTCCCTTCTTTGACCGAGACCGCCCCCCAGGATGACATCCACCTCGGCTGCCTCGAGATATTGGCGAACGATTTCGGCTTCGCAGCGGCGGGAGCGGACATGGGCGGCGAAAGCCGCGGGGGTGGCGTCGGAGATCTGCGAGGTGACCACCAGTCCGGTGGCTTTCCCGCGGGCTTTGGCCATCTCCAGGATGGTGGGAAGCTGGTTGCGGCAGAAGGGATCTGCGCCGCTGTGGCAGGACAGCTCCCCGTTGTTGAACTTTTCCCCCATGGCCCAGGCCGAGGCGGCAGCCGCCGAGTCGGTCACCGTGCTGTCGGCGGAATGGGTTCTCTGACAGCCGATAACCTCGAGGGTTTCCATGGCCAGAGGAGGGCCGTCAGGTCCGTTGCGGAAGATGCGGGCGGCGGTGACCTGGGCCAGACCCATCCCGTCGGGGACCATGAAAATGATATTGCTCCTTTGGCCGGACCCTCCCTCTGCCGCCTGCGGGAGAACTCCGGCGGCAATCATTATCAACCCAATGAGGATCATCAACCTTTCCATATCATCGGTCCAGGTGTTTCAGGTGGTCATTCCGGGGCGGAGCGCTTACCCTTTTTCCCCCGGTTTTACCATGGGCGGGGAGAAAAAGTTTCGGGTGGACGCGCGGTGTCATTTGGTGCCGAAGATCTTGTCCCCGGCATCTCCCAGGCCGGGAATGATGTAGCCGGACTCGTTGAGGCGCTCATCGATGGCGGCTACATGGATATCCACATCGGGATGGGCAATGGTCACGGCGCGGATCCCCTCCGGCGCCGCCACCAGGAAAAGCCCTTTGATGACGCGGCACCCTGCTTCCTTGAGAAGGTCGATGGTGGCTCTCACGGTACCTCCCGTGGCCAGCATCGGATCGACTATGAGAGCCATTCGCTGGTGAATGTTCCCCGCCAACTTGGCGTAGTAGCGGATCGGTTTCAGGGTTTTTTCGTCCCGGTAAAAGCCGACGATGCTCAATTTGGCGCTGGGGATCAGATCAAGCACCCCATCCTGCATGCCGAGACCGGCGCGCAGGATGGGAACCACGGTGATCTTCTTACCCTTGATGACCTCCACCTCCACCGGCCCGGCCCACCCCTCGACGGTCTCTTTTTCCGTCGGCACATCTTTGGTCGCCTCGTAAGTGAGCAGCCGGGCGAGTTCCGACGCCAATTCGCGAAAATGTTTGGTGCTGAGATCTTTTTTTCGCAACAACCCCAGTTTGTGCCGGATCAGAGGATGATCGGCGACATATACGGCCATGTGGTCCCTCCCAGGGATACCGGTCCTTGTTTTTGGCGACCGGAGTGGATCAACACTGGTTCCTTGACTGGAGTTTATCGCAAACCCGCTTTTTTTACCTCGAAAATGGAAGGAGTTCGCGAGAAAGGGGTAGGGGGGAGAAGGTGAACTGCGCCCAAAACGGGGAACGGGGCGGACGCCTGATTTCGGCATCCGCCCCGTTGGTGACTGTCGCTGGAGGAGTTAGACGGCGATGGGCTCGTTGCGCATGAGTTCGTATTCTTCTTCGAAAAAGAAACGCTTGTCGCCGAAGGCGGGGCGCAGATCATCCAGCCAGGAGGCTTCGGTGTCGTAGCGGGCGAAGAATGGGCGGTCGGTCCACTCGACATTGCGGGCCTGCAGAAAACGGAGAATCAGCGCCTTCTCTCCGTTGATTTCCGTCACTCCCTGCACTTCGATCTTGCCCGGTCCGCAACTCATGGAAGGGCCGCGGGCCTTGCGCCCCAGGCCGGAAACCTTTTTGTAGGCCCCCTGATAGATATCGAGGGCTTTCACCAGGGGGATTTCGAAATAGCGGCGGCTGCCGGTGTCGCGGGCCACGAACATGTAGTAGGGGATGATGCCGAGGGCCACTTGCCGCTGCCACATTTGGGCCCAGACGTCCGGTGAGTCGTTGATGTGGCCGAGGATCGGCGCCTGGCTGCGGATCAAGGCTCCGGTGCCCTGAATGCGTTTGATGGCTTTCTGAACCGGCGCCGGCAGAAGTTCCTGCCCATGGGACATGTGGGCCATGATCGCCACATGCTTGCCGCTTCGCACCAGGCGTTCCAGCAGACGGATCAGATCGTCCGCATCGCCGCCGTTAAGGAAACGCCAGGGCCAGAAGGAGAGGGCCTTGGTACCGATCCGAATATTTTCGATATGTTCGAATTCGGGTGCCATCAGGGGTTCGAGGATACGGGCGAGGTTGGCCGTCTTCATCACCATCGGATCGCCACCGGTGACAAGTATGTCGGTCACCTGGGGTTGCTGCTTCAAATAATTCAGCAGGTGGTCGGCTTCCTGGGCGGCGAACTTGAGGGTGGAGTTGCCGACGAACTGGGGCCAGCGGAAGCAGTAGGTGCAGAACGAGTGGCAGGTCTGCCCCAGGCTGGGGAAGAAAAGCACGGTCTGATCGTATTTGTGCTGCATCCCCGGCAAGGGCATGCCATCAAGTTGCGGCACGTTGAGGGTGGTCTGATCGGCCGGGTGGAGATTCAGTTTCTCATGGATGCGGGTGGCGGCCGCCCTGATGGTCTTGTCATCGGCATTGTTTTTCACCAGGGCGGACATGGTTTGGAAATCTTCCGGTTCCAGCATTTCTTTTTGGGGGAAAGTCAACTGGAAGATCGGATCATCGGGGACCCGTTGCCAGTCGATCAGTTCATCGATGACGAACCGGTTGACCCGGAAGGGAAGCACCGCGGCCACCACCTTCATTGCGAAGCGGTCTGCCTGGGGCAGCCTTTTCAGGGGTTCGATCAAATCCATCGTCGCCGCGGAATAGACGCGGAATTCTTTTTCCTTCTGGGAAAAGATACTTCGAGGATTGAGGTTTTTGGTAGTCATCTTTTGCCTCCTGTCGGGTTTCCGGATTTATAAGAGGGATCGGCCCGGCCCGTTGACAGCGAATCCAAGTTTTTACTTTCAACGGAGAAAAATAAAAGGAGTCGCCGGTAAAACGGTTACTGCGGGAGTGTGCGCATAAAAAAGCGGCAGAGGATGAAATCTTGCGGGTTTGACTGTCGCGATTCCGCGACAGGTTCATTCTAGAAGAATAACTCAGGTTGGAGAAAAATCAAACAAAAATAATTCGAGCTCAAATGATTGTAGCAAAGAATAGCCAATGCAGGATGTTTCGAAGGTCGGAAAACATGCCTGTCAACGTTTGTTGGCCAGGAGGATGGCCCGTACCGGGGCCGGATATCCTTCCACGGTGCGAAGACGATCGCGAGGGTCGAGAAAATCATCGAGGGATTCGGTATCAACCCAGTCGGTACGGCGCTGTTCCATAAGGGTGGTGGGGGTGATGTCGATGCAGCGGAGGCTGCGGAAGCCGGCGTGCCGCAGCCAGTTTTTCAGGCAGGGGACGGTGGGGATGAAATAGACGTTGCTCATTTTGCCGTAGCGGTCCCGGGGAGAGAGGGCGATTTCCTCCTGGCCCGGCATGATCAAGGTTTCAAGTACCAGTTCCCCATCGGAGCGGAGCATGGCGCGGATTCGGCTGAGGCCATCGTGGGGGGAGCGGTGATGATAGAGGACCCCCATGCAGAAGATGGTGTCGAAGAAACCCTCCAGGAGCGGTAATTCGTCCAGTTTGACGGGAAGGCAGTAATGGTCCGAAAGGGCCGCGTAGCGGTTCAGCAGGCAATGTTGGAAAAAGAAGGTCAGATAGGGCTCGAGCCCCAGGATCATGGCCGGATTGGCGGCGGCCATGCGGAACATGTAGTAGCCGTTGCTGCTGCCGATATCGAGAATCCTGCGCCCCTGAAGGGGTTGGATGTGGTTCTTGAGGCGGTCCCATTTCAGCCAGGAAACCCATTCGCTGTTGATATCGACACCAAAAAGTCGGAATGGCCCCTTGCGCCATGGCATGCACTGGCGCAGCGCCGTCGTCAGAGATTGATGCTGCTCTTCGGTGAGATCGTTTTTTTCGCCGATGCGGATCTGATCCTGGTCGAGATCACAGGAAGACGGCTTGACCTCGGGCAGGGCGGCGAGAATCTCGAGGTATCGTTTCCCCTTGCGGTCGCGGTGGTGTATTTCCTCTTCCTTGCGATCAAGCAAGGGGCCCAGGTTTTCGGCATGGGCAAGCAGGCCGAGTCGCTCGGCATCGTGGAGGATGCTTTTCATGGCCTTTATCCTTTGACAGCCAGAAAAGAGGCGAAGTTGAACCATTTGAGCCAGAGGTCGATCTTTCGGAAGCCGACCCTTCTCAGGCGGTCGCAATGATCTTCTACCGTTTCCGGGATGAGAACGTTTTCCAGAGCCTCCCTTTTCTGGCTGATTTCCAACTCCGAATAGCCATTCTCCCGTTTGAAGTCGTAATAGAACCGTTGCTGAAGGCTGGACAGTTCAGCGGCGCCGTGAATGATCTTCTCGGTCATCAGGAGGACCCCCCCGGAACTCAGGGCGGAGTGGATTTTCCCCATGAGGGCGTCCCGTTCCTGAGGTGGAAGGAATTGCAGGGTCAGGTTGAGGATCACCACCGAAGGGTTCTCCAGGACGACCTTCTGGATGTCCGCCTCCAGCGGGCGGATGCGTTCCCCCCCCCTGAGGGGGGCGAGACGTTTCCGGTAGGCGTCGATCATCGGCGCCGAATTGTCGATGGCACACATCTCAAAGGACCGCGCCCCCATGGATTGGAGCAGAACCATGCCGAAATTGCCGTTGGAGCAGCCGAGATCGTAAATCCGCGACCCTTGCTGATAGAAATAGGTCGCCAGCTCCGCCTGGCGACGGAGGGTTTCCCGGTAGAGGGGAACCGACCGCTCGATCATGTCGTCGAAGACCCGCACCACCTGTTCATTGAATTCAAAAGGGGGCAGCGGTTTCTTTTCCAGAGAAAAAATGGTGTCTTTGGGCATCTGCATTGGATGAGCCGGCGGGGCTACATCATGATATCGATCAGGGAGTGATCCCCTACGTTGAGATTGGCATGGCGGCCGGTCAGGCGGACATTCTCGCCGAGCAGGCTCTGCTCCAGGAGGACGTCCTTCAGATGGCTGCCGCTGTTGATGATGGTGTCGCGGATGATGCTTCCTTCGATGTGGCAGTTGGGAGCTACCGAGGCATTGGGGCCGACGATGCTGTTGCGGAGGACTGTCCCCTTGTCGATATGGACCGGCTCGATGACCACCGAGTCGATCATTTCCGCCTCGTTGTGGCTGTGCCCCCGGAGCAGGTAGCGGTTGGTCTCCAGCAGCGTGTCCGGTTTGCCGCAGTCGAGCCAGGCGTCGATTTCCGGAGCGCGGAATTTTTTCCCCGCGCGGATCATGCGCATGAAGACCGACGGCAGGAAGTATTCCCCCTTGACGGTTTCCTTGTCGCGGATCACTTCGCCGATGCGGTTCATGAAATCGACACCGTCCCGCAGGTAGTAGAGACCGACCTGGGCCAGGCGGGAGATCGGCTGTTCCGGCTTTTCGACCATGTCGACGATGAAGCCGTCGGCGATGACGTTGACGCCGAATCGCTGGTAGTCCTCCACCGTTTTGGAATAAATCAGACCGTCGCAATCCCGGCAGAGGTCGGGGATTCTGGAGAGATCGGTGACAAAGATGGTGTCGTTGAAGACCACCAGCAGATCGTCCCCCGGAGCGATGAGGGAAGCGGCCATGTAGACCGCGTGGGCGGGTCCGAGGCGTTCCTTCTGGGTAGTATAGGAACAGTTCATATCGGGAAAGCGGTGTTTCATGAACTCCTCGATCTGGGCGCCATTTTCATCGGTGATGAAGATGACTTTCTCGGCCCGGAGATCGACCAAGCGGTGGATGATATGCTCGAGGACGGTTTTTCCCGCCACCTGCACCAGGGATTTGGCGCGGGTATGGGTGTGGGGACGAAGTCTGGTTCCTTTACCGGCTACGGGGAGAATGATTTTCATGATCCCTCCTGGTTAACGGCTTGCCAAAGCCCGATAGCTTGGCTAGCATCGGCTGTAGAGACACTCAGACAACTAAAAACGGGTGGCTGATTTTTCACCCAAAAACCAAAAACTACCGGCCATCATCTTGAGGACTTTTTTTTATGGGCGCAACATTCGAAAAACAACGATTAAGGGGCTGGCGATGAAAGATTACCTGGCCAAAATTTTGACCCGAGACGGCTCTCTGCGCGCCATCGCCGTCCGCACCACCCTGCTGGCGGAGGAAAGCCGTCGCCGCCACGGCGCCGATCCTGTCGCCACCGTGGCCCTCGGCCGCCTGGTGACGGGCGCCGCCCTGTGCGGCGGAACTCTCAAGGGGGAACAGCGGTTGGCGCTGCTCATCGAGGGAGATGGGCCTTTGCGGCGCCTGTTCGCCGAAACCGATGCCGGCGGTCGGGTGCGGGCTTCCATAAAATGCCCCATAAGTGGTCTTCTCCCCACGTTGACCGATTATACCGTCGCCAATGCCGTGGGCAAAAGCGGATTTCTCCATGTCATCAAAGATCTGGGACTCAAAGAGTCTTATCGCGGTTCGGTTCGTCTGCAAACCGGCGAGATCGGCGAGGATCTGGCCTATTACTTTACCGTGTCGGAGCAGACGCCGTCCAGTGTGTCTCTGGGGGTCTGCCTGGGAGAGCAAGGGGAGGTGGCCGCCGCCGGAGGATTTCTGATCCAGGCCCTTCCCGATGGCGACGAGGAGACGATCGCCCTGGTCGAGCGCCGCCTTCGCGAAGTCCCCCCCCTGACTTCGTTGTTGAAGCAAAAGCTGACTCCCGAGGGGATTCTGGCGGAGGTATTCAGAGAAGTACCCTTCCGCATCGAGCAGCGGATCGATCTCTGTTTCCATTGCGGCTGCCATCGGCAGCGGATCCGCAGTGTTCTTCTCTCCCTGGGGAAGGAAGAACTGCGCCGCCTCGGCGAGGAAGAAGGGGGCGCTTCGGTGACCTGTGAGTTTTGCAAAGAGATCTATACCTTCTCCCGCGAGGAGGTGCTGAGGATGACCGATGCCCTGGATTGACGGAGTGGGCAAGGATCGCCATTTGCTCCCAAGGTCAGGGTCGGCCCATTTTCATCCCGCCAATTTGTCCAGCTCCTGCCAGCGAGCGTAAGCAATTTCCAGGTCCCGTTCCAGCTCTTCCAGCCGATTTTTGGCTGCCGCCACCCGCTCCCCCGATTCCTTATAGAAGGCCGGATCGGACATGCGCAGATGGAGGCCGGCCTGTTCCTTTTCCAGTTCTTCGATGCGGCGGGGAAGATCTTCCAGCTCTTGTTTCTCCTTGAAGGTCAGCTTGCGCGCTTTCTCTCGTGCGGGTTTTTCCCTGGGCGTTTTTTTCTCGGCAACAATGACCGGTGGCTGGGGACGCTGGCGCAGCCAATCGTCATAACCGCCGACGTATTCCGCCACCCGTCCCTCTCCCTCGAAGGCGATCAGGCTGGTCACCGTACGGTTGAGAAATTCCCGGTCGTGACTGACCAGGAAGAGGGTCCCCTGGAAGTCGGCCAGCAGATCCTCGAGCAGGTCGAGGGTTTCCAGATCGAGGTCGTTGGTCGGCTCGTCCAGTACCAGCAGGTTGGCCTCCCGGGTGAAGAGACGGGCCAGCAGCAGGCGGTTGCGTTCGCCACCGGAGAGAATGCGCACCGGGGTCCGTATGCGCTCCGGAGTGAACAGAAAATCCCTGAGGTAGCCGACCACATGACGGGATCTGCCACCGACGATCACCGTGTCCTGATCTCCGCAGAGGTTCTGCTGAACCGTTTTGTCGGGGTCCAACTGCTCCCGCAGTTGGTCAAAGTAGATGGTCTGCAGGTTGGTGCCGCGCCGAATGGTCCCCTGCTGTGGCTCCATTTCGTCGAGCAACAGACGCAGCAGGGTGGTTTTGCCGGCGCCGTTGGGGCCGATGATGCCGATCCGGTCGCCGCGCATCACGGTGACCGAAAAGTCGCGGATGAGGATTTTATCCTTGTAGCCGAAGGTGACTCCTTCCACTTCGGCGACCAGACGGCCGCTTTGCCCTCCCTCTTCCAGACGGAAACTGGCGGTGCCGAGGCGATCGCGGCGCGCCCGGCGTTCTTCGCGCATCCGCAGCAGCGCCCGCACTCGTCCCTCGTTGCGTGTGCGGCGGGCCTTGATGCCCTGGCGGATCCACACTTCTTCGTCGGCCAGTTTTTTGTCGAAGCGGTGCCATTTCATCTCTTCAGCATGCAGCAGTTCCTCTTTGCGCTGCAGGAAAGTATCGTAATCGCAGACGAAATCGAGGAGCCGGCCGCGTTCCAGTTCGACGATACGGGTGGCCAGGGAGCGCAGGAATGCCCGGTCGTGAGTGACGAAAACCAGGGTCAGGTTCTTGCTTTTCAGATACTCCTCCAACCAGCGGATGGCGTCGATGTCGAGGTGGTTGGTCGGTTCGTCGAGGAGTAGGATGTCTGGTTCCGCGGCCAGCGCCCTGGCCAGAAGCACCCGCCTCATCATGCCCCCGGAAAGACCCAAGATCGGCGTTTCCTTCTCCAGTCCGAGATGAACGAGAAGTTCTTCGATACGGCGCAGCAACCTCATTCCGTCGGATTCCCCCAGGTCGTGATGGATCGCGCCAAGTTCCTGGCCGCGATTTTCGTCCCCGGAATCCACTTTCCTGCTGAGGTTTCGATAATGGCTGATCAGTTCACCCACGGCGCCGAGGCCGCCAAGGATCGTTTCCAAAACGCTGCCGTTCATTTCCTTGGGAATCTGCTGCTGTAAAATGGCGGTTCGCAAACCCTGGCGGCGCTCGATTACGCCGCTGTCGGGCTGCTGGTCTTCGCCAATCAGGGCCAGCAGCGACGATTTGCCGGCGCCATTGCGCCCGAGAAGGCAGATGCGTTCCCCTTCTTTTATCTGTAGACTGACATCTTCGAGAACCGGCGGCCCGCCAAAGGCCAACCGGACGTTTCTCATGCTGATCAGTGTCATGGACACTCCTTTCCGAATCAAACCCGGTGCATTATGACAGAAGGCGGTGAGGGAAAAAAGGGGAGTGTCCGGCTTAAAAGCCAGTTTCCCCATCTCAGGACTTCTGCCGGGAGTTTTTCAGGAACGGAACTCGGAAATCCTGGAAAAGAAATGAGAGCGGTTTTCGGATCGGATAAATTCGGAGAAGGCCGTATTTTTCCGATCCGCTTTGAGAAAAAGCACCCTTCCTAAAAAAGCCGGGACTGATAGAATCTGGTCAACCCGGCGAAGCTGTTCACGTCGCGAATTCTTGAAATTCGGGGAAGGAACTATGACGGGCAGATGTGCGGCTTGTAATGGCCCTGCCCATGAATAAGGGAAAAGAAAGGCGGTCATGATGGGATCATGGAGGCATGCTTTTTGGGGTCTTTTTCTGGTTGTTTTTTCGATCGTTCCCGCCTGGAGCAAACCACTGACGCAGGAGGAGGTTCCGGATCCCTTGAAACCCTGGGTCTCCTGGTCCCTTTACGGCCAGGAAGAGGCGGTTTGTCCCCCTTCCTTCAATGCTTCCGGTGATCACTGGTGTCTGTGGCCGGGCGAACTGGACCTCGAAGTCGGACCCCGGGGGGGGAAATTCACTCAGACCTGGGAGCTTTTCGCGCCGGGGAGGGTGTTGCTTCCGGCCGGGGAGCGGCACTGGCCCCAAGAGGTTCGTGTCAACGGCAAACCGGCCGTGGTCACCTTTCAGTCCACTGGGCCTTCGGTTCTTTTGACTGCCGGAAAACACCGTCTGGAGGGGCTTTTTATCTGGGATAATCTCCCGGAAACCCTGGTCATTCCACCCTCGGCAGGCCTGGTCCGTCTCTCCATCGAGGGGAAAGAGGAAACGCCGCGGATAGAAAAGGACGGCCGGCTTTGGCTGCGAGGGAAAAGAGCGGGGGAAGCCGCCCTTGAGGATAAGCTGCAGATTCAGGTTTTCCGGAAACTGACCGATGATATCCCCGTCGTTTTGACCACCCGCCTGGTTCTCGATGTCAGCGGCCGCTCACGGGAGGTTCTTCTCGGCAAGGCCCTCCCCGCCGATTTCATTCCGGCTTCCCTGCAAAGCGCGCTGCCGATCCGCATCGAGCCCGATGGCCGGTTGCGTGTCCAGATCCGTCCGGGGCGCTGGGTTCTTGAAATCGTCGCCCGCCATCAGGGCTCTTTGACCCATTTATCGATGGGCCCTTCTTCGGAACAATGGCCCGCCGAGGAAATCTGGTCCTTTGAAACCCGTCCCCATCTGCGGCTGGTCGCTTTGGAAGGGTTGACTCCGATCGACCCCAAACTGACCAACCTTCCCTCGCAGTGGGCCTCTTTCCCCGCCTTTATTGCCCATCCCGGAGAAACCCTGACGGTGAAGGAAAAACGTCGGGGGGATCCCGACCCGGCGCCGGACCAGCTCTCTCTTCAACGAACCTTGTGGCTGGACTTCGATGGCGGGGGATTTACTATGCAGGATCGCATCAGCGGGTCAATGACCCGGGGCTGGCGTTTGGAGCTGTTGCCTCCCGCTGATCTCGGCCGGGTTTCCATCGACGGGGTGGATCGCTTCATCACCCGCACCACGGACGGTTCCGGGGCGGGGGTGGAGGTTCGGCGCGGCCAGTTGGAGATGGTCGCCGACAGTCGCCTGGAAAGCAGCGCAAGGGAAATTCCCGCCACCGGCTGGAACCAGGATTTCGTCAGCGTCCAGGCGACACTCAACCTGCCTCCCGGGTGGCGGTTGCTTCACGCCGTCGGCGCCGATTCCATCCCCGGGACCTGGATCACCCAATGGAGCCTGTTTGACCTGTTTGTGGTGCTGTTGATTTCCCTTGCCGCCGGCAAGCTCTGGGGCTGGTCTTGGGGGGTCCTGGCCCTGCTCTCCCTGGGCTTGTCCTATCATGAGCCGGGCGCTCCGCGTTGGGTCTGGCTGCATCTTCTGGCCGCCGTGGCCCTGGTGCGGGTGCTTCCCTCCGGGCGGGCCAGAACCTTTGCCGGCCTCTACCGGAATTTCTCCCTGGTGGCGTTGCTGATTTTTTTCCTCCCTTTCGCCGTCACCCAGATTCGTTCCGGAATTTATCCGCAGCTGGAGTTGCGATACGGTGGTTTCGACCAGCAGCGGAGCGGCCTGCCGGCGGCAGTTTCCATGAGAACCAAGAGACCGGAGATGCTTCTGGAAACCATGGACCGCACCGCTTCAAAGGAGGCGGCTTCTTTGCCCTATCCGGCGGCGCCGATAAACAAGAAGAGCGACAAACGTCTACTGCTGCATGAATCCAATGCCAAGGTGCAGACGGGGCCGGGCCTGCCCCAATGGCAGTGGCGGTCGGTTCCCGTCCGCTGGAACGGTCCGGTAAAGGTGTCCCAAAGCCTGAAACTGGTCTTTCTTTCCCCTGGGATGAACCTCCTGCTGGCTTTTATCCGCGTTTTGCTGCTGGGTCTTTTGGTCTGGCTGTTTCTGGATCTGCGCAAGGAGGGTGAGGGAAAATGGAACCTCGCCCCCCGCGCCGGCTGGCTGCCTTTTCTGGTCGCAGGTCTGGTGTCCTGGTCCGCCCCGGCACAGGCTGATATCCCCGGCCCGGAAATCCTCGACCAACTCCAAAAACGCCTTCTGGCGCCTGCCGACTGCTTCCCCCACTGTGCCGAAATCCAGACTCTCGACGTGGGGTTTTCCCCTGACCGACTGACCCTTGACATGGTGATCCATGCCGAAGCTCACGTTGCCGTTCCTCTCCCCGGCGAAAGGAATCAATGGATCCCGGACCGGGTTCGCCTGGACGGTCAGCCCGCGCCGCTTTATCTCGATTCCGACGGCAGAACCTGGATCCCCGTGCCTTCGGGTCGGCATCAGGTCTCCATCGCTGGGCTCATGCCGAACCGCGAGTCGGTGGTTCTTCCCCTCCCTTTACCCCCAAGGCGGTTCACTGCTTCCGGTCAAGGGTGGGAGATCGAAGGGCTCGACGGAACGTGGCCGCCGCAACAGCTGCAATTCCGGCGGCTGGCCGAGGCCGGGGAAAAACGCCTTGCCACTCTGGAACCTTCGACCCTCCCCTCCTTTTTCCGGGTGGAACGAACCCTGGCCCTGGGCATTCGGTGGACGGTCAGCACAAAAGTGACCCGGCTCTTCGCGGGAGGAAGCCCAACCGTGATCACTGTGCCCTTGCTGCCGGGGGAAGCGGTGACCAGCGAAGGCGTTCCGGCAGCCAACGGTCAGGTTACCCTGAACATCCCCGCCGGTGTCAACCAACTCGGCTGGGAGTCGGTCCTTGATGTTGCTCCCAGCCTGATCCTGAAAGCCGCCTCAGGGGAACAGTGGAGCGAAAGCTGGAAACTTGACGTCAGCCCCATATGGCATGTCGAATGGCAGGGGATTCCGGTGGTTCATCATCAGGATCCGGGCGGGAACTGGTTGCCCGAGTGGCGCCCCTGGCCGGGGGAGGGAATCGAACTTGTCATCTCCCGGCCGGAAGGGGTGGCCGGGCGAACTCTGACCATAGATGACAGTCTGCTGACCGTAAAACCGGGGAACAGGGCCACGCAGGGCCGGTTGCAGTTTCACCTGCGCAGCAGCCAGGGAGGACAGCATGTGCTGACCCTTCCCGAGCAGGCCGAACTTCAGGAGATTTCCATCGATGGACGCTCCCAGCCGATTCGCCAGGAAGGACGGTTGGTGACGATTCCCCTTGCCCCAGGCGAGAAAGAGGTCGACCTGGCCTGGATGATTCCGCAAGGGGCAGGGTCTGTTCTGCACACCCCGGCGGTCAATCTGGGGACCCCCAGTGTCAATGCCAGAATCCGCCTTGAAATGCCCCGCGATCGATGGATCCTTTTTGCGGGAGGGCCGCGGCTTGGTCCCGCCGTTCTGTTCTGGGGGGTATTGCTGGTGCTGATCCCCATCGCCTTTGGACTGGCGCGGAGTTCCCTGACCCCTTTGAAATTTCATCACTGGCTCCTGCTGGGGATTGGCCTGACCCAATTGCAGCCCGTCAACGCCTTACTGGTAGTCTGCTGGCTGCTGGCCCTTGGCGTGCGCGGCCGAGTCACTTTGGACGACCGGGATTGGGCTTTCAATCTCATGCAGATAGGCCTTGCGATCGTGACCGGTTTGGCCCTTTTGTCGCTGCTTGTTTCGGTTCAGCAGGGACTTTTGGGCTATCCTCACATGCAGATTTCCGGTAATGGTTCCTCAGCCGGCCAGCTTGTGTGGTACCAGGATCGGGCGGTGGACATTCTGCCTCAGGCCTGGGTGTTGAGTGTGCCCATGATGGTCTACCGGCTGCTGATGCTGGGCTGGGCTTTGTGGCTGGCCATGTCGCTGTTGCGCTGGCTGCAGTGGGGATGGAAGGCGTTTTCCCGCGGCGGATTGTGGCGGCCGGTCAAGGTTCGCCGGATGCTGAAGGAAAAGGATAAACAGTAGGATAACAGGCGGAAATGGGCTTTTGGAAGGATATTATTGGGAGAAAAGTATTTTCTGGAAAAGCGAAATGTCCATATGTTATTATTTTTTCTAATTTGTAATCCGGCGGACCTTTCGCAAAAGTCTTAATAAGAGATTCTCCCTCCCTCGGTGGCAGTATGATGGGAAGGGGTTCAATTTCACCCAGATGATTTCAAGGGAGGATTTCCTTTCCTCCGAGCCTTCCCCCGCCTGAAAGGTGAGAATTTTAACTGGCTAACTAATTATTACTCTCCAAAAATAATTGTCCCAAGGTTTCGGCACAATAAATGCTGCTAAGGATATTCGAATAAACAATTTTTTTCTGACTGCGATTTACGTAGAAAAATGGTGGATTTGTCGGTTTTTTGCTGGCTGAGTCAAAATTTCCATTGAAACATTGAAAAGCTTTTTTGATATTTGGATTTTTCCAATTTTTAAGAGGTTGGATTGGAACCAGTGATAAAAAACCCTTCTCCGTTTTCCTGCGATTCGAGGGAAATCTCTCTGGAAAAAATTCTCGATTTGTCCAGGATTCAGCAGATCATGGATCTCTTCCACCGCCTGACGGAGGGGTGTTTCATGATCGCCGATCTGAAGGGGAAAGTGCTGGTCAAGGCAGGGTGCCAGGATATCTGTGCCAGATTTCACAAAACCCATCCCCATACCCGGGCTCATTGCTTCGAAAAAGACTGTTTTTTGACTCGAAATGTAAAAGAGGGTAAATGCCTGGCATACCGATGCAAAAACAATCTTTGGGATGTCATAACCCCTCTCATGGTCTCAGGGAAGCATGTGGGAAATTTTTTCCTGGGGCATTTTCTTTATGAAGATGAGGCTCCCGACATCGTTTGGTTCGAACAACAGGCGGAACGTTTCGGCTTCAATAAAGAGGACTATATCGCCGCACTGATGCGGGTGCCTCGCTGGAGCAAGGAGAAGGTCAGGAATATCGTAGAGTTCTACGTCAAGATGTTGTCCATGTTCACCCATTTGGGTTACTTTAACCTGCAGTGCGCATCGGAAATAAAAGAAATCAAAAGAAACGGGGAATTTCTCGAAGAGAGCCTGAAAAAGTTCCAGAATCTGGCGGAAGCCATAAACGATACGGTTTGGGAAGTTGACCGGGAATGGGTTTACACCTATGTCAGTCCCCGGATCAGGGATCTGTTGGGTTACGAACCGAAAGAGATGATCGGCAGGCAACCTTTCAATCTGATGCCAAGGCTGGGAGGAAAACGAGCCAGGGAATTTTTCACGGAATTGGTGAATCAGCGCGAGGCGTTCAGTGGTTTTGAACATACGGTATTCCATAAAAACGGACATCTGGTGGTGGTCGAAACCAGCGGGAGGCCGTTTTTCGACAAAGACAACAATCTATTAGGTTTTCGGGGGGTGGACCGCGACGTTACCAGTCGCAAGGATGCCGAGGAAAAACTTAAAAAACGTGAAGCTACTCTCGACAGTATTTTAAAAGCCTCTCCCATCGGGATAGGCCTGATCGAGAATCGAATTTTCCGTTGGACCAATGATTTCTTTTTGAAGATGTTTGGTTATTCCGCGGAGGAAATAAAGGGGAATAGCTCCCGGATGCTCTATGAAAACGATGAAGAATTTGACCGAGTGAGGCGATTGCAATATCAAGATATCGCCCAAAAGGGGTTCGGGGAGATCGAAACCCGCGTTAAACGGAAAGATGGTGAGGTGATCGATGTCTATTTGAGTTCGGTGCCCCTCGATCTGAGCGATCATTCCGGCGCACTCTGTTTCACTGTCATGGATATCACCGAGCGGAAGGATTATGACCGGGAACTGGAACACAAGGCGACCCATGACACATTGACTGGTTTGGCCAACCGGCGCCTTTTGGAAGATCGAATTTGGCAGAGCATGGCCTACGCCGCCCGCTCGAACAAGAATATTGCCATTCTTTTGTTGGACCTGGATCGTTTCAAACGGGTCAATGACATTCTGGGGCACGGTACCGGTGACCTTTTACTGGATGAAGTGGCAAAGCGCCTGACCGCATCCGTCCGCAAATACGACACAGTAGCGAGGTTCGGAGGAGACGAATTCTCTATTGTGCTGGCCGAAATTCTCGATTTGGATGATGTCGGGTTGATAACCCAAAAAATACTGGACAATCTCTCTTATCCCATGGAGATCAACGGCCACCATCTGGAAATTCAGGGCAGCATTGGCATCAGTGTTTTTCCCCAGGACGGTTCCGACCCGGAAACCCTGATCAAAAGAGCCGATCTGGCCATGTATCAGGCCAAGAAAGAAGGTGGCGATACCTTCCGCTATTTCTCCCCGGAAATGACCGTCAAGGCCCAGGAAATGTTTTCCCTGGAAAGTGAACTGCGGGAGGCCTTCAAAAAAGGGGAGTTCCTTCTTTATTATCAGCCGAAAGCTGACATCCAAAGCGGACGTGTTTTGGGATGCGAAGCGTTGCTGCGTTGGCAACACCCCCAAAAAGGGGTGTTGACGCCCGACCATTTCATCGCCGTTGCTGAGGAGAGCGGTTTGATTTTTCCTCTCAGCGGATGGGTACTGGAAGAAGCCTGTCGACAATCAAAAATCTGGGAAAACCTGGGTATTCCGCCGATCCAGATATCGATTAACATATCCGCACGTCAGTTTCGCCAGGCATCTTTTGTCAAAAAAATTCAGGATGTTTTCAAAAAAACTGCGGCAGATCCGCGGAGATTCAGCCTGGAATTGACCGAAAGCATGGTTCTTCAGGATATCCCCGGCGCCATAAGGATTATGGGCCAGCTCAAGGATATGGGGTTGACCCTGCAGCTTGACGACTTCGGCACCGGGTTCTCCAATTTCAGCAACCTCAGGGAATTCAAGCTGGGCTACCTCAAAATCGACCGCTCGTTTATTTCCAACGCCCCCAAAGACCCCAGTGCGGCAGTCGTTGTTCAGTGCATCCTGGCCATCGCCCACAAACTGGGGATCACTTCCGTGGCAGAGGGGGTGGAAACCCCCGAACATCTCCAGTTTCTCGCCGAAAACGGGTGCCGTGAGTTCCAAGGCCATCTGTTCAGCAGAGCTCTGCCTCCCGATGAATTCCTGAAATTTCTCAGTGCCGAGATGAAGGAACTTCATTAGGGAATCCCGCCGAATCACCTTGATAACGGGTCAGCAGCTGTTTCTTCTCGATCCCGGCATTATCCGAAAACCTCAACTGACTGATGACGAGTTGTACCTTTGGCCAGGTCTGAGGTTTGCAGAAGGCCAGCGTTTTTATGGGCCCATTGAAATTTCCTTCCCTGTGAAACCAAATCCAGAAAAAATATATACAGTCTCATCAATGCATCTCTAAAAGCCCAAAAGAGTTCCATTCGGGCGACTTTATTTCTTCCATTTATTCTTTTAAAAAATAAAAAATATAACAAAATCAATATATTGAAGAGATCTTTCGGTTTTTAAAGGATCCGGCACGATCAATGCTCTTAATATTATCAAAACGTGAGAGACAAGGTTCGGATAATCATGAAAGCCGCATTTACGGTCTGGAACGACAGAATCGCACCGGTCTTCGACGTTGCCGGGCGGCTTTACCTTTTGGAAATGGAAGCCGGAGCGGTGGTCGCCGAAAGACAGATCGGCCTGCCCCGGGCTTTGCCGATGGAAAAGGCCTTGAGCCTGCAGCGGTTGGGCATCGAGGAACTGGTGTGCGGGGCCATTTCCCGTTCCATGGAAATAGCCATTACCACTCGCGGCATTCATGTCATTCCCTTTGTCGCCGGTGATTTTCGAAGGGTTGTTCAGGCCTGGCTCGATGGCACGCTGCAAAGTGATCGCTTCGCCATGCCCGGATGCTGCGGCCGCTGGAAACAGCACTTTGAGGACGGTACCTTTATCAATCGGGAGGATTTACCTATGAATGGAAAAGGACAGGGCGGTGGCATGGGCGGCGGACGTGGTGGCGGTATGGGCGGTGGCATGGGTGGTGGAGGCGGTCGTGGTCAAGGGCCCAGTGGAGCGGGGCGGGGACGGATGGGCGGTCCCGCTGCGGCCGGGCCCGAAGGTCTCTGCGTCTGTCCCAAATGCGGCCGAAAAGAACCCCATCAGCGGGGGGTACCCTGCAATCAGCTCCGCTGCCCTGAGTGCGGAGTTGCCATGATCCGTCAGGCATGACCAGGGTTGAAAAAGGTCCGCGGCAAAAGACACTGCAAACACCAACCGACGGGCATCAAGTATCGACCCTTTAAGGTCAACCAGAGCATTACAGCAAAAATCGAAAGGAGAAATCATTATGCCACGAGGAGATGGAACAGGTCCTTTTGGAATGGGAGAGTTGACCGGGCGGGGAGCAGGTTACTGTGCCGGATATGGTATGCCCGGTTTTGCCAATCCGATCCCCGGCCGCGGCTTTGGCCGTGGCGGAGTGGGCTTCGGCGGCGGTGGTCGAGGCTGGAGAAATTGTTACTGGGCAACCGGTCAGCCCGGTTGGATGCGTTCCGGGTTTGGAATGGCCTCCAGCGGCCCTTATGGCCAGGCCAATCCCGATATCGAGAAAAGGACGCTTCGGAATCAGGCGGAAACTCTGCAGGCCCAGTTGGACAACATCAACAAACGCCTGTGTGAACTGGAAGCCGGAGCGGCCGAGGATTAAGCTGTTTTACAGGGTGTGCCGAACAACACAGGTTCTGACCGGTATTCCGGCAGAACCTGTGTTGGCACCATCTTCCCTATAACCATTTCCCGTCCCGGAGATAAAATGAAAAAAATCGCCATCATCATCTGCGCCCGCTACCAAAATTGTGGCGGGGGCAAATGCCTGCGCGCCTTACGGGAACGGCACGGCGCCTTTTCCCGTTATCCAACATCGGAAGATGTTGAAATTGTTGGCTATTCCACCTGCGGAGGATGCCCCGGCGGCAACGTCGAATATGTCCCCGGCGAATTTTTAAAAAACGGCGCCCAGGTGGTTCACCTGGCGACGGGACTGGTTGTCGGCTATCCGCCATGCCCCAACATCCGCCGCTTTAAAACCTTCATTGAAACCCACTTCGAACTTCCGGTGGTCATCGGCACCCATCCCATCCCAATGAAGTATTTGAAAGCCCACGAGAAACTCCCCTTCTGGAAGGAGAGCGCCATGGCCAGGACCGCTCCCGAACTGATCGGTGAAGCGCCTGAAATCATGGTCATGTACGATTGACGGTCAGCCGGAAAACATTCATAAAACGGATTATTTGTAAGATTTTCCAAGCCATTAAAGAGAGGAATGCCGCATCATGAAAATCGCTTTCACCACCTCGGGGGAAAACCTTGATGCCCCCGTGGACAGCCGTTTCGGCCGCGCCGCCCGCTTTCTCCTCTTCGATCTCGATAAAAAGACCTTTG